>NZ_JBEYUV010000058.1:0-19395 GCF_040643685.1 Nocardioides sp. NPDC047086 | reverse complement strand
GTCGAGACCAACACGGTGAGGTCTGCGCTAGATCGCACCGTGTTGGTCTCGACACGCTCGGCCGCAGGCGGCCTCGCGGCTCGACCAGCGGGGGTGGCTGCTCGGGTCAGGCGGACTCGGCCTCGGCGAGCTCGCGCTTCCACTCGCGGAAGGTCTCCTCGGTGCGGCCGCGGCGCCAGTAGCCGGAGATGGAGACGTCGGCCTTCGGGACGCCGCGCTCCTTGAGAAGGTAGGGGCGGATGCCGTGCATGGTGACGGCGGCCTCGCCGTGGACGAAGGCGTGGACGCGGCCGTCGAGCCACTTCAGGTCGCGGATGGCGGTGACCAGAGGCTGCTCGTGGCCCTCGGCGTCCTCGGCGGCGTGGTGGGTGTGACCACCAGTGACCAGCCAGGTCACCTCGACGCCCTCGGGGTGGTCGAGGGGCTGCTCGTGGCCGAGCGCCGGGACATCGATGACGGCGTAGCCGCGGGCGTCGGCGGGCAGGGCGGCCAGCGCGGCCCGGATGGCGGGCAGGGCGGTCTCGTCGCCGGCGATCAGGTGCCAGTCGGCCTCGGGGTCGGGCGAGTAGGCGCCGCCGGGGCCGCGAGCCGCGAGGGTGTCACCGGGCTGGGCCGCGGCGGCCCACGGGCCGGCGTACCCCTCGGTGCCGTGGACGACGAAGTCGATGTCGAGGGTGCCGTCCTCGACCGAAGGGTTGAGGGCGGTGTAGGTGCGCACCACCGCGCCGTCCTCCGGGCTGTTGCCCTGGGAAAAGACGAGCTTCACGTAGCGGTCGGTGAAGACGCTCGAGGAGAACGCGCTCAGGTCCTCGGAGCGGAAGCTAACCCGGATCATCGTCGGACTCAGGCGCTCGGTGGCGGTGACGACGAGGATGGTCTCAGGCTTCGCGGGACGGCTCATATAGGCAACCCTAACTTGACTTCAAATGGGCCAACAGCAAACGGCTGCGGTCAACCCGCAGACCGCGTGGAGTGCGACGACCGGGGCTGGGTGGCCTCGACCGAAGGCGCGGGCGAGGGGATGGCGGGGGCGGGACGCTGGGGCTTGGCGACCAGCGACAGGCTCGGCTCGAGCACCCGCAGCAGCGCCTCGACGTGGCCACGGGCCTCGGTCACCAGCCGCCGCGCCTCGCGCGGGGACCGCTTCCGCAGGTCGAGGAGATCGTCGTCGGCCGGCCGCCGGACCCGGCGCCGGGCCTTCTCCAGCGGCGCGAGCTGGACGAGCGTACGCAGCCGGGTGGCCGCATCCGCCTCCGAACCCGCCGAGCCGCCCAGGGCCGTTCGTCCGAGCAGGTCGCCGAGCGCGGCGATCTCGACGAGCGTGAAGGTGCGCTTGACCGCAGAGGGCACCAGCCGGGCGACCTCGCTGCGGTGGGAGCGTTCGGCGGTGATGATCAGGTCGGCGCTCTCGATGTCGCCGACGTCGAGCGGGTAGGCCTGGTGCCGGGCCAGCCGGACCCCGGCGAGGGCGACCTCGGAGGCGATCATCGGGTCCATGTCGTAGCCCTCGAGCGCCTCGCTGCCGGCCGAGATCACCGTGATGCCGTAGCGGGCGAGCCCACCGATCTGACCGACGCCCTCACGGAGCATCGCCTCGATCGCCGGCGAACGTCGTACGTTCCCGGTGCAGACGACCAGGATCGTCGCGGTGTCCATCCCTGCCTACCTTCGAACAGTTGCCTGACGATTCTCGATCGCGGGACCTCACATCCACGCGGCCAACCCCCCGAACGTGACAGACAGACATTACGCAGTCGGCCTACGGCTTCCGAAACCGATGGTAGATCAATCCCCCATTTGGGGGAACGGGCCCAACACCCGGCCCGTCATCCCCCCAACCGGGCGAGGATGTGCGATGGCCCCGTGGACCCGCCCCGAAGGCGGATGAGTCACGGACGAGCAGCCTGGCAAAGACATCGGATGGAGTGACCTGTTGGACCTGCGCGACTATGTCGCTGCCCTGCGAAAGCGCTGGTACATCGTCGCGGCGCTCGCGATCATCGGCGCCGGCGCGGCCTTCGCGCAGGCGCACGCGAGCCCGCCGCAGTACCGCGCGCAGAGCACCGTCTTCGTCTCGATCGCGCGCGGCGCGACAACCCAGGAGCTGGTCCAGGGCTCGACGTTCACCCAGGACATCGTCCAGTCCTACGCCAAGCTGGCCACGATGCCGGTGGTGCTCGACCAGGTCATCTACGACCTCGACCTCGACACCACACCCAAGGCGCTGGCCGAGGAGATCACCGCGGAGAACCCGCTCGACACCGTGATCATCGAGATCGACGCCGTGGCCACCACGAGCACCGGCGCCTCCGACCTCGCCAACGCCGTCGCCGACGAGCTCACCACCACGATCACCAACCTCTCCCCCAGCTCCAACAAGAAGTCCGCGGTCGAGGTCACCGTGGTCGCCCGCGCCGACCCGCCCCAGGAGGCGTTCGCACCGCGTACGCGGCTGGCCGCTCTGGTCGGTTTCGCCGGCGGCTTCGGGCTCGGCGTCGCGATCGCGGTGGTCCGCGCGCTCCTCGACACCCGGGTCCGGACAGCGGCCGAGATCGAGCAGCTCGCCGACGTCGGGCTCCTGGGGGCGATCCCCCGGCGCCGCGGCCGGCGCTCACGTGGCGCGGTGACCGCCATCGACCCGCACAACGTTGCCGCGGAGGCCTACCGCAGGCTGCAGACCAACCTGCAGTTCCTCGACGCCTCCTCCCCGGTCCGCTCGATCGTGGTGACCTCCTCGATCGGCGGTGAGGGCAAGTCGACCACCTCGATCAACCTGGCCCTGGCGATCGCGGAGCAGGGCCAGCGCGTGCTGCTGGTCGACGCCGACATGCGCCGTCCCGCCGTTGCCGACTACTGCGGCATCGAGGGTGCGGCCGGGCTGACCACCGTGCTGATCGGGAAGGCCGAGCTCGACGACGTCGTCCAGGTCTGGGGCGACGCCAACCTGCACGTGCTCACCATGGGCGAGATCCCGCCCAACCCTGCTCAGCTGATCGGCTCGCCGCGGATGGCCGACCTGCTGGAGGAGGCGCTCGCGAGCTACGACGTGGTCATCCTCGACTCCCCGCCGCTGCTCCCGGTGGCCGACGGCGCGATCCTGTCCCGGCTCACCGACGGTGCGCTGGTGGTCGCCAACTGCCGTACGATCCACCGCCCGCAGGTGCTGGAGGCCATCGACAGCCTCGAGACCGTCGACGCCCGCTGCCTCGGCATCGTCGCCAACCAGGTCCGCGACACCGCTGCGCACACCTACTACGGCCAGCCGGAGAAGGGCTGGTTCGCCCGCCTCCTCGCCGGTCTCGTACGTCCCCGGGAACCGCGCCAGCAGGGCTACCCGGCCGCCGGGAGCTGAGCATGGCCGTCGCGACGGCGGTCCGGGTCCGCCCCGGGCGCAGCCGGCACGCCGAGCGCACCGGCTGGGAGGTGCTGACCGCTCTCCTGGCGGGGGCGGCCGCGTTCCTGGCCGGCACCGACTTCGACCTCGTCCGTGGCCTGACCGTGGGCGGGCTGATGGGTGCGGCCCTGGCGCCGGTCTGGATCAGGGAGGCGAGCCGCTACCGCGGTGCGGCCCTGGGCGGCGTACTCCTGCTGGCCTGCCTCTTCTCCGCGGTGGCGCTCGCCACCTGGCGCTCGGCGACCCACCCGCCGACCGAGGCGGGCGTGCTGTTCGAGCTGGTTCCGGTCGTCTCGGCCGCGATGTGTGCCGGGGCGCTGCTGTGGGGGCAGCGGGTGCTCTCGCCGGGGATCGTGGTCTGCCTCTACGCCCTCGGCTCGTTCATGACCGCGACGATGGGGTCCAGGTTCGCCGAGGACCCGTGGCGGTTCGGGTTCTCGATGCCGACGACGATGTTGCTGCTGGGGGCCTGCATGCTCATCCGGCGGCGTCCCCGGAAGCGGCTTTTGGCCGATATGGTCGCGCTCGGGGCGCTCACCGCGGTCACCGCGCTGTCCGGGGCCAGGTCGATGAGCGCCTTCTTGATCATGACCGCGGTGCTGCTGCTGTGGCAGCACCGGCCGAGGACGGCGAAGCGGACCACCTCCGCGCTGCTCTCCCTGGTGCTGGTGGGCGCGTTGGGGCTCGGGATCTATCGGGCGGTCGAAGGGGCGGCGCTGGACGGCTATCTCGGCCAGTCGGCCCAGCAGCGCACCGAGGAGCAGACCCAGGCGGCCGGGTCGCTCATCCTCGGCGGCCGTCCCGAGATCGGCGCCGCGGTCGCGCTGATGCTGCACGAGCCACTCGGCTACGGCGCGGGCGTCATGGCCACCTCGACCGACATGCAGGTCGCGAAGCAGGGCATGTCCCGTCTGGGCTATGACCCCGACAACGGCTACGTCGAGCACTACATGTTCGGCACCCGGATCGAGGTGCACTCGCTCATCGGCGACCTGTGGATCTGGTTCGGTCTCGCCGGGCTGGTGCTGGCGGGGTGGCTGCTCTGGCTCGCCACCAGCTATCTGGGCCGCAGCATGGCCCACCGCACCGGCGCCGCCCTCGGCATCTTCCTCGCCCTCCAGCTCGGCTGGAACCTCTTCTTCGGCCCGATCATGAGCTCGCTGCCCCCGCTCGCGCTGGCGCTCGGGGTGTTCCTGTTGCCGCGCAAGGAGGCCGACACGGCCCCACCGACGCGGAAGCCACCGCCGAAACCATCGCGGCGGCACGGCCGTCGTGGCCAGCGCGCCCGCCGCCGCTACCTCGCCGGAGGTCCGCAGCGTGCGTGAAGCCTGGATCGACTCCGCACGCGGCCTGGCGATCATCCTGGTGGTGCTCTTCCACGCCGTGATCAACCTCGACCTGGTCGGCCTCGCCGGCCCCTGGTCACGGCTGGCCTACACCCTCGACACGTTCCGGATGCCGCTGTTCTTCTTCCTCTCCGGCCTCCTCGCGCCCTCGCTGCTCGCCCGCCCGCTGCGAGAGGTGCTACGCACCCGCTGCCTGAACCTGATCTACCTCTACGTCCTGTGGTGCCTGCTCCTCGGCATCTTCCGCGAACTCCTGCCGCACTCCCCGCCTGGCGGGTTCGCGGCGATCGCCCGGGTGCTGGTCGAGCCCAACGTCTACCTCTGGTTCCTCTACACGCTGTGCCTGTTCACGCTTGTGGGCTGGCTGACCCGCCGGCTCCCCGCGTGGCTCGTCGTCGGGACCGCGCTGATCGTCTCCGCCGTCTTCGCCGCCGGGCTGGTCTCGACTGGCGACATCCCTTGGGACAAGACGTTCCGCTACTGGTTCTTCTTCGTGCTGGCCGCCCGCGCCGCACCCGCGGTGCGCTCGATCGTGCCGAGGATGCGCGCAACTCACGTGATCGGGGCGGGGGTGACGTACGTCCTGGTCTTGGGGTTCTTCCTCTACGTCTCCGACGACCGGATCATCTTCGTGCGGCCGATGCTGGGCCTGCTCGCGGTGGCCGCAGGATGCGGCCTCGGGGTGATGATCGCCCGGGTCCCGGCGCTCGGCTTCGTACGCCACCTCGGCACCCGCACGCTGCCGATCTACGTCGTCCACGCCTTCCCGATCACCGCCGCCGCGGCCCTGCTCACCGGCCGCGAGGTCGACTGGCCGCCGGGAACCGGGCTGGTCGCCGTTCCCCTGCTGGCCCTCGCCGCGATCCTGCTCGCGCTGGTCCTCGACCGGTTGGTCATCGGCCGCGTCCGCGGCATCTTCGACCTCCCTCGTCCACTCGGCGCGTCTGCCCCACAGACCAACGCCCACTCGGCGCAACTGTCCCGATAGATAGCGCCGACTCGGCGCAACAGTCTCAAACCGACGACGAGACCCGCAGCAGATGGGACAGTCGCGCCGAGTCGGCATCACAATCCGGGACATCAGCGCCGACTGGGCGCTCTGCCGCGAGACAGACGCGCCGGGTCGGCTGGCTAGCGGGCGTACTCGGAAACGTGGGAGCCCCAGGCTCCGCGGAGCATGCCGAGGCCGCGGAGAAGGGTGCGGGTTCCGCGGGCGTGGTGGGCCTGCGAGCCGGTGAGGCGGCCGAGGGCGAGGCGGGCGGATCCACCCAGGACGCGGACCAGTCCGCGAGCGGTGGCGTGCAGCCGGGCGATCGGGCGGCGGCCCGAGGGGGCGAGGTGGACGTGCACCCGGGAGTCGGAGTTGCCGATGCGCGAGGCGCGGGCGCGTACCCATTCCCGGGTCGCCCGGTCGGCGGGAACCAGATCGAGGACGGTGGCCTCGTCGCACCACACGATCTTCCCGCCGGCGGCGGAGAGAGTGCGGGTGAAGACGGTGTCGGAGCCACCCGAGAGGCCGAAGCCGAGGTCGAAGCGGAGGTCGCCGACCCGCGCCATGTCGAGCAGCAGGTTGTTGGTCGCAGCGGTGGTAACGACGGTCCCGGTGGTGTGCCGCAGCCGCTGGAAGAAGCCGCCCGCCTCGATCCAGGGGTCGAGTGCCCGGTCGAACTGAGAGACCACCGGCCCGACGACGGCGGCCGCATCCGTCTCCTCCCAACAGGCGAGCAGGCTCGGTAGCCACTTCTCCGAAGGCTGCTCGTCGTCGTCGATGAAGACGACGACCGCTTCGGGGCCGGCCTCGGTCAGGGCACGGTTGCGTGCAGCGGCGATCCCGGGGGTCGGCTCGTGCACATAGAGGACCCGTACGTCACCCCCGGCCGCAGACTCCACCGCGGAGGCGGCGCTGGGCTGCTCGTCGTTGTCGACGACGATCAGCCGCGCGTCAGGGACCAGATCCAGCTGGGCCCGGATCATGCCCACCGCGTCGGCCAACCCCTCAGGGCGCCGATAGGTGAGCATGCAGACCCAGATCACTTGATCGTGACCGTCACCCAGTCGGAGCGGGAGATGTTGCCGAGCGGGTCGACGGCCTCGATCTTGTACTTCTGCGCCGAGCCGCTGGTGCGACCGGTGTCGGTGAAGGTCATCGCGGTGTGCTTCCAGAACGGGGCCGTGACCTTGACGGTCTTGATCGGCGTGGAGTCGATCGAGCCGCGGTAGAGCTTGTAGGTGACGGTCGCGTTGTCCTTGTCGGGGTTGCCCGGCCACTTCAGCGTGGCCTTGCCCGCCGACGGCGAGGACCCGGTCAGGGACCACGCGGCGCCCTTCAACGTCGGACCGACCTTGTTGGGCGCGATGTCCTTGACTGCGAACCGCACCAGGCCCTGCTGGGCGACGCCGTTGACCTTGAGGAACTCGCCGCCGTACAGCACATAGCTGGCGTTGGCGGTGACGGTCCAGGTCGATTGCTTGGCGCTGGTGTAGGTGCCGTTGGTCCACTTGGGATACCACTCCAGGAACTCCGGGCGCGGGGTGCCGGGGTGGTCGGGGTAGCCGTACTTGTCGTCGGCGATGTTGGTGCCGCGTACGTCCTGGGTGGTGGCGGTCGAGTGGTACCAGGCCCGCGGCTTGGTCTCCGGGAAGCCACCGGAGGTGTCGCAGCCGTGCTTGTGACTGGCGTGGTAGACGACGTCCGTGGTGGGCCAGACGCCGTAGGTGTCGCCGTGGCAGTCTTCGAGCCAGGTCAGCTTGCCGGTGGCCCAGTCGGCCTTGAACGTGCCCTCGGAGTTGCCGCCGCTGCCGTAGTCGTAGCCGGTGCCGTAGAAGCTGGTGCCGTCGGACTCCAGGGCTAGGATCGCCGCCTCGGTGCCGCCGTTGCGGACCTCGTCGTTGACCGGCAGCGCCAGCGAGCTGCCCGAGGAGACCTCGAGCCGGGCCAGGCCGTAGCCCGGCTTCGAGGAGCCGTTGACGCTGGTGAACGCACCGCCGATCACGATCTTGGTGCCGTCGGAGGAGACCACGATGTCGTTGACGTTGCCGCCGGCGACCTTCGGGTTCATCGGCAGCAGGCCGGTGCCGGTGTCGCTGGGCTTGACCGCGGCCACCTTCGTCCGCGCCGTGTTGTCGGCGGAAGTGAACACGCCGCCGTAGAAGACCGCGCTGGAGGTGGCCGCGACCGCGTTGGTGGTCGAGTTGAAGATCGGCCGGAAGCTGGTCGCCTTGCCGGTCGCGAGGTCGATCGCGGCACCCCGGTAGCGGTTGACGCCGTCGACCTGGGTGAAACCGCCCGCGACGTAGAGCAGCTTCTTGTCGGGCGAGAGCGCCATGTCCTTGACCTGGCCGTTGAACTTCGGCGCGAAGGTGGTGATCAGCTTCCCGGTCGAGAGCCGGTAGGCCAGCATATTGGACCGCGCCGTCTCGCTGGTGCCGGCCGCGGCACCTGCCGGACGGGCGGAGGTGAAGCTGCCGCCCACGTAGACGATGTCACCGACGATCACCTGCTTCCAGGCGACGCCGTCGATCTGGACGGTGGGAAGTACGTCGGCGGCGACCGTCGTCGGGAGGTCGGTATCGGTCGGCGCGGTGTCCGCGGACGCGGAGGTCGCGGAGGTCGCCAGGGTCAGGCTCGTTGCCACGAGCACCAGCACAGCCAGGATCGGCTTCATCACATCTCTCATCGTGGGGGGAGGGTTATCGCTGGGGTCGGCCCTTGAAGACCACCACGTCGGCGCCGTTGCCCAGATCGAGCTCGACGCGTACGGGGCGGGCTTCCTCGGGGATCTGGAAGACGTAGACAGCTTTGGCCGACTCGCCGTCGGCGACGGAGGCCGGGAACGGCACCTCGCCGTCGGAGGCGACGCTCACCGCGGGGGTCCGCTCCGGACCGTAGTAGGCGTTGACCACACCGAGCGCCAGGTCGAGCTTCTTCCCGGTCTGGTTCTTCACCTTCACGGTGATCGCGAGCGCCGGACCACCGATCTCACCGGGCAGGCTCGCGGTGGCCTGGACGGAGTCGATCCGGGCCAGCCGGGCGGTCACGCCCGGGGATGTGGTCGCTACGGCCTTCAGACCGAGCGCGCGGTTGCCGTTCGACGACTCCCCCGCGTCATCGTCCTCGGAGTCTGAGGACGAGGAGGACTCGATCTGCGACGGGGTCGCCGTAGGAGAGGGTGCGGCGGCCACCATCGAGTCCGACCCGGCGGTGGCCGGACCGGAGGAGCTGCGCACGATGAGCGCGACCGCGACGCTCACGAGGACGACGGCGGCGACAGTCGCCGCGACGTACATCCTCGAACGCGGGACTTGACTGAGCATGGGGGATCTTCCGCGGGCGGGGTCGGACAAGGACATCTGTTCAAAGACGTTGCATTCAAGCCCAAGTCCGACGCCCGAGGGGGGATCCGCGCGCCTACTCCCCAAGATCGGGTAGGCGCGAACCGAGGCCTACGGCTCGATCACCTTCAGATCGTCGTAGCTCACCACGACCGGCGTGGTGCCGATTGTCGAGGAGCCGAAGCCGCGCAGCATCACTCCGCCCGCGACCTGGTTGGCCGCGGTCGAGTCGGTGAGCTCGTACGTCCACCCCGACGGCTCCGCGGAGCCGGCCGGCCACACCTTGGTGCGCACGGTCGCCGGGGCGGTGCCGGTGACTTGGAGTCGGACCTTGAGCCGGTCGCCGGGGGCGACGCTCAGGCCGGGGACGGCGTTGGCGCCGACGACCGGGGTGCCGCTGCGGACGAGATGGAGGCCGACGGTGCCGTCCGGGTTGAACCGGAGGCGGGAGGCGTAATGGTCGGTGCCGGAGACGCGGGCCCCGAGGATCGACCAGACGTAGCCCGCGTCGGGGAGCCGGGAGACTCCGACGCTGACGGTGGCGTCGACGTCGGTCGCCGAGACGTCGCCGAGCCGGGACTCGGTGGTCCCGCCCGGGGTGACCGCGTGCCGGCCGCGGCCCTCGGAGACCGAGAAGTTGCCCGCGGTGCCGGTGGAGCGGGTCCAGGTGCCGCCGGTGTCGGCCGTGCCCCAGCCGCTCGCCTCGGCCCGCTCGAAGGTGTCCGCGGCGACGATGCCCTCTTCCGGCGGCGCCGGTTCGCCGGCGACGTCGACGGTGACCCACTCGGTGGGCGACTGGTTGCCGAAGGCGTCCTCGGCGACGACCCGGTAGCGCTGGCTGGTGCCTGGCGGCGGCGCGGTGTCGAGGAAGCTCTGCGTGGTCTGCTTCCAGAATGCCGCGGTGACGGCCTTCGTGTGGATCGGGGCGACGCCGGTCGAGCCGCGGTAGACCTTGTAGGTCACGGTCGCGTTGTCCTTGTCGGCGTTGCCGGGCCAGGTCAGCCGCACCTGGCCGTCGGCGGGCGAGGTCGCGGTGAGCCCGAACTCCGCGCCGGACAGGCCCGGGCCGACCTCGTTGGGCGCGATGTCCTTGACGGCGAAGCGCACCAGCCCCTGCTGGGCGACCCCGTCGACCCTGAGGAACTCGCCCCCGTAGACGACGTAGTCGTCGTTGGCCGTCACGGTCCAGGGCGCCTGGTTGGAGCCGGTGAAGGTGCCAGGGGTCCACTTCGGGTACCACTCCAGGAACTCCGGGCGCGGGGTGCCGGGGTGGTCGGGGTAGCCGTAGATGTCGCGGGTGTTGGTGCCGCGTACGGCCTGGGTTACCGCCGTGGAGTGCTGGAAGCTGCGCGGGCTCGTCTCCGGGAAGCCACCGGAGTTGCCGCAGTAGTGCTTGTGGCTGGCCTGGTAGACGACCTCGGCCGTCGGCCAGATCGAGTAGGTGTCGCCGTGGCAGTCCTCGAGCCAGGTCAGCTTGCCCGCGGCCCAGTCCGCCTTGAAGGAGCCTTCGACGTTGCCGCCGCTGCCGAAGTGGTAGCCGGTGCCGTAGAAGCTGGTGCCGTCGCTCTCCAGGGCGAGGATCGCGGAGTTGGCGCCACCGTTGCGAACCTCGGAGTTGACCGGCAGCGACATCGAGGCGCCGGTGGCGACCTTGATCCGCGCCAGGCCGTAGCCCGGGTTGGAGACGCCGTTGACGCGGGTGAAGTTGCCGCCGATCACGATGTCGGCGCCGTCGGGTGAGACCACGACGTCCTGCACCGACCCGTTGGAGACGGTCGGGTTCATCGGCAGCAGCTGGGTGCCGGTGTCGGTGGACCTGACGGCGGCCACCTTCGTACGCGCGGTGTTGTCGGCGGAGGTGAACACGCCGCCGTAGAAGACCGTGTCGGCGGTCGCCGCGACCGCATTGGTGGTCGAGTTGAAGATAGGCCGGAAGCTGGTCAGTGCACCCGTGGCCAGGTTGATCGCGGCGCCGCGGTAGCGGTTGACCCCGTTGACCTGGGTGAAGCTGCCGGCGAGGTAGAGCAGGGACTCGTCGGGCGAGAGCGCCATGTCCTTGACCTGGCCGTTGAGCGTCGGCGCGAAGCTGCCGATCAGCTCACCGGTGGAGAGCCGGTAGGCCAGCAGGTTGGCGCGCGGGGTCTCGTTCGTTCCGGCCGCGGCGCCCGCCGGCCGCGCGGAGCTGAAGTTGCCTCCGACATAGACGGTGTCGCCGACGATCACCTGCTTCCAGGCGACCCCGTCGATCTGCACCGTCGGAAGTACGTCGGCCGAGACCGTCTCCGGCAGCTCCGGGTCGACCGGCGCAGTGTCCGCCGTCGCCCCTCCCGACATGACCAGGCTGCTCACCCCGAGAACAGCTGCGACCACCCCGGCCGCCAGCAGACGCCAGTTGTCGTGAATCCGCGTCATCATCCATCCCTGCACAAGGCGGCTCCCTCGGCCGCGACACGGCAGTGTCGCGGACATCCACGCTCTTCCGCCCGTCAAACGCCCTTCCCATCACCAGAATCGGGTATGTGTTGGACCAGGGAGCCCAACCCGCGCAAACTGCGTGGTGCAGACTCCCGCCACGTCAGTAGGGTGCACAGTCCACAGGAAGGCGTACGTCTTTGGCTGTCCCGTCCACGATCCTCCTCGGCATCTCCGCGGTCGTCACCGCGGTCGCGCTGGGCTCGACCTACGCGTTGACCGCAGGTTCCACCGAGGATCGCGCGCCGCATGCCGAGAGGAACTACGGCGAGCTGCCGCCCGACGACTTCGGTGGCCCGGTGACCCTCTCCCAGTCTCCGTCGGTCTCCCCCTCCACCTCCTCCACGCGCATCCCCAGCCCGTCGGCCGGTCCGAAGAAGCGGTCGACCGAGGCGGCGGAGCCGAACCGCTCCGGGGACCGCCTGGGCTCGTCTGCGCCGGTCGAGGCCGATCCGCTGAGCTCACCGCCGGCACAGGACCACCCCGGGTCGGGCGACACCGGCGTACCTCCGAAGAAGAAGCTGCGCGTCCACCGTGGCGACCTGGTGATCAGGACGCCCGGGAAGGTCATCGACGGGCTGGAGGTGCACGGCCGGATCAACGTCGAGGCGCCGAACGTGACGATCCGCAACACCAAGGTGATCGTGCCGACCAGCTCGGAGACGGCCGGGATCTCCAACAACAACGACAACGGCGCGGGAATGCTGGTCAGCAACGTCGAGGTGTTGGCCGAGAACGCCGCGCCGGGCGTCAACGGCGTGGTCGGCCACGACTTCACGCTCCAGAGCTCCGAGATCCACCACGTCACCGACCAGGTCCACATCACCGGCAGCAACGTGATCGTGCGTGACAACTGGTTTCACGACAACTACCACTTCGAGAGCGACCCGTACCAGGACGGCGGCGCCTCCCATGACGACTCGATCCAGATCATCGGTGGCGGCAACATCACGATCGCGGGCAACCGCTTCACCGGCGCCTACAACGCCGGCGTCATGATCACCCAGAGCATCCGCGACGTCGACGGGGTCACGATCCGCGACAACCTCCTCGGCGGGGGCGGCTGCACCGTCAACATCTCCGAGAAGGGCCGCGGCCCGGTCGACGGCCTGGTGATCCGCGACAACCGCTTCCTCAGCGACCAGCGCATCGACGGCTGCGCGATCATCCACCCGTCCACGACGAAGGTCACCCACTCCGGCAACGTCTGGGACGACACCGGACGCCCGGTGGCACTCAGCCGCGGCTGAGGTCCTACCCGGGCAGGCGGGGCCCGATCGCGCCGCGCACCGTGACCACGAGCGACATCACGTCGCGGCGGATCGGCGGGACGAGCAGAAGAAGCGCGTACGCCGCGGCTCCCGCCACCACACAGACCGGCACCGTCACCCCGGGTGGCTGTCCGTGGAGGGCCTGGGCGGTGGCGTACGCCGCCGCGGCGACCGCCCCGGCGACCAGCAGGATGCGCGCGGCACCGAGGTAGAGCGGGCCGACCCGGAGTCGGGTGCGTCGGGAGATCCACCACAGCGACAGCGGCCACTCCAGCAGGTGGGCGGTCGCGTAGCCGACCGCGACGCCGGTGACCCCGTAGCGCACTCCGACGAGCACGCAGAGGACCTTCAGGGCCGATGCGACCAGGGTGTAGTGGCGCAGCTCGGTGGTCAGGCCGTGGGCGAGATAGACCCAGTAGCCGACGTAGGCGAGCGTCTGGAACAGGCCCGCACAGGCGAGCAGGGCGAAGATGCCGGCGACGTCCCAGCCCGGGCCGAGGAAGAGGGCGCAGACCGGTGCCGCCGCCCCGGCGAGCAGGCCGAGCCCGGCGCCCAGGCTGTAGCCGAGCGCGACCTGGCCGCGCTGCACGAACCGCTGGGTCAGCGCCGGGTTGTCGCGGATCCGGCTCAGCACCGGCAGCGCGACCGTCGTGGTGGGGCCGCGCAGCTGGACCAGTGGGTTCATCAGCAGCTGCCAGGCGCGGTTGTAGGTGCCCAGCTCGTGGGCGCCCAGGCGGGTGCCGATGAGGACCGAGTCGATGTTGCTGGCGGCGTAGTTGATCAGCTGCGTACCCGCCAGCGACCAGCCGAAACGCAGGAACCCACTCATCTCGACGCCGCGTCGCGGGCGGCCGGGGAGCCAGCCGGCGAACACGCCGGCGGCCACCAGGCCGACAGCGGCCTGGACGAGCTGCTGGACGGCGAGGGCCCAGTAGCCGGCACCGTTGGCCGCTGCGTACGCCGCGACCGCCAGGGCCAGCAGCGGCGCCAGGCAGGAGGCGGCGGCGAGCCGGGTGAAGAGCATCCGACGGGTGAGGTCCGCGCGATACTGCGCGGCCATGCCGTTGAGGACGAACATCCCCGCCATCGCGGCGGTCAGAGCGGTCAGCGCCGGCTCGTCGTAGAGGGCGGCGATGAGCGGGGCGGCCGCGACGGCGAGGAGCGCGAGGCCGAGACCCAGGGCGGTGTTGAGCCACCACAGGTTCGACTGCTGCGCCCGGGTGAGCGTCTTCGCCTGGACCGCGGCGGTCGAGAGCCCGAAGTCACGGAAGATCTCGGCGACCGCGACGACCGCCAGCACCATCGCGACCAGGCCGTAGTCGCGCGGCGTGAGCAGCCGCGAGAGCACCGCGACCGAGGCGACCTGGACCAGGATGCGTACGCCCTGGCCACCAAGCACCACCATCCCGCCGCGGGCAGCACTCCTGCCGAGCCCGTGGCGTTCCGTGTGCTCCTCGACGGTTCGTTCGCCGGCGCGCTCGCTCACCCGAGGACCTCGCCGGCGATCTGGTCGCGGTAGCGCTCGGCACCGAAGCGCTCCTCGGCGTCCTTGCGGCCGGCGGAGGCGAGCTCGGCGGCGAGGGCCGGGTCGGCGGCGAGCCGCTGGATCGCGTCGGCGAGGTCGTTCGCGTCGCCGGGGGCCACCAGGAGACCGGTCTCGGCGTCGGTCACGATCTCGGCCAAACCCTGCACGCGGCTCGCGATCAGCGGCCGCTCGGCGAGCAGTGCCTCGACCGCGACGTTGCCGAACGGCTCGACGCGCGAGGGCACCAGAACGACGTCGGCCCGCTCGAGCTCGACCGCGGGCTCAGCGACGTAGCCCAGGAAGTCGACGCTGCCGGCCAGGTCTTCGGCGGTGGCGCGGTCGCGGAGCTCCTGCTCGAACCACTCGTAGCCCGCGAACACCGACCCGCACACCCGCAGCCGTGCGTCGATCCCCCGCCGGCGTACCTCGGCGAGCGCCTCGAGGGCCACGTCGGTCCCCTTGCGCGGGGAGAGCCGACCGACCAGCACCAGCCGCAGCGGTCCGTTCGGGGCCCGGGTGCGCGCAGCCGCCACGGACTCCGGCCCCGGAACCCCGTTGTAGACCACGGTCGTACGCCGCGCCAGCGCCTTCACCGTGCGCACGAGAACATCGCGCGACGCCTTCGAGTTGGCCACCACGCGAGTGGCCAGCAGGAGCGGAGCGGTCAGGGCGAGGCGTACGGGCCTGGGCTGGTCGTCCTCGGCCTCGTGCACGTGACAGACCACCGGGACGCGGGCCGCGCGCGCGACGACGATCCACCACGGGATCGTCACGGTGTTGACCAGCAGCCGGCTCGGCCCGACCCGTCGCCACAGCAGCGCCGCACGGACCCAGAAGACCGTCAGTGCCACCAGCAGCCGGACCAGGCCGGTGGGGCTGAGGTAGGCCTTGCGCAGCACCGGGAACGTCATCACCTCGACGCTCGCGCCGGCGGCCTCGAGCAGCGGGAGGAGCGGCCCGTGCTCGGGTACGACGACGCTGACCCGCTGTCCCGCCTGGTGCAGCCCACGCACCGTCTCGACCAGCTGAAGATCGGAACCGTAGACGTCCGGCGACGGGTGGGCGACCAACAAACGCATGATGGGCAACGGTATGGCACCGGGAGGGCCCGGGCCGAAGGTCCTGACAAAGTCCTACCCAGATCTGGGGATCGGACGGCCGCGGCGACCCGGAGTGAGCGGGAGTCATCTAGGGTCTCGATGTCCTTCCCCCACGTTTGAGCAAAGCAGGATCGAGCATGGCCGCCACCGGCGCCGAACGCGCCCCCAGCGGGTTCCGTGCACATCTGGACGCGCTGGCTCGGGCGCAGAAGCCGGCGCTCAACACCGCGGCCTACTCGCGGCTCGTCAACCGGCCCGCCGGCCGGGTCGTCGCCGCGGCCGCGCACACCCTCGGGGCGAGCCCCAACCAGGTGACGGCGGTGAGCGCGACGCTCTCGGCCGCCGGGCTGGCCGTGCTCGCGCTGGTCGAGCCGCACTGGTGGACCGGGATCCTGGTCGCGGTGCTGCTGGCCGCGGGCTACGTGCTGGACTCCTCCGACGGGCAGCTCGCGCGGCTGCGCGGAGGCGGGTCGCGCTCGGGTGAGTGGCTCGACCACACCATCGACTGCTTCAAGACCGCGAGCCTGCATCTGGCGGTGCTGGTGTCCTGGTATCGCTTCGGTCCGGCCACCGACGGCTGGCTGCTGGTGCCGCTGGGCTTCGAGGTGGTTGCCGTGGTGACGTACTTCGGGCTGATCCTGATGCCGACGCTGCGCCCGGCCTCCCCCGGGTCGCCGGTGGGGGCCCACGAGAATCCGCTGCGCAAGTGGGCGCTGCTGCCGATGGACTACGGGGCGCAGTGCTGGATGTTCGTGCTGCTCGGCTCCGGGGTTCTCTTCCAGTGGACCTACCTGATGGTCTTCGTCTGCAACGCGGCCGCTCTGGTCATCGCGCTGCGCAAGTGGTGGCGTGAGCTGCGCGCGCTGGACGCGTCATGAGCGACCTCTCCCGGCTTGCCGTGGTCGTGGTCAGCTTCGGTGATCCCGCGCTGCTGGAGCGACACACGACCCAGGTCGCCGCCGAACTCCGGCCCGCCCGGATCGTGGTGGTCGACAACCACTCGACCGACGCCAATCGCGACGCGGTCCGGGCCCTGTGCGAGCGCGAGGGCTGGACCGGCGTCTTCCCCGGCACCAACACCGGCTTCGGCGCCGGCTGCAACCTGGGTGCCTCGGCCGCGCTGGCCGAGGGCGCCGAGGTGCTGCTCTTCCTCAACCCGGACGCCACGATCGACGCCGAGTCGGCCGTACGCCTCATGGCAGCCGTCGAGGCCGAGCCGCTGCTGCTCGCCGGGCCGAGGGTGCTCGGGCCCGACGGCGTGGTCGCCTCCGCCGGTCTCGACCTCGACCTGGAGACCGGCGCGATGCGTCCTTGGCGACGTCGCGGCAAGCACGCCGGGGCGGAGACGCTGCTGCCGTGGGTCACCGGGGCCTGCTTCGCGGTCACGAGCGAGCTGTGGGAACGGCTCTCCGGCTTCGACGAGCGCTACTTCCTCTACTGGGAGGACGTCGACCTGTGTGCCCGGGTCCAGGCGCTGGGCGGCCGGGTCTCGGTCGTCGAGGAAGCCACCGCGATCCACTCGGGCGGCGGCACCCAGCGCGCGGAGGGTTCCCGCGCGAAGTCGCCGGCCTACTACTACTTCAACATCCGCAACCGCGCCCTCTTCGCGAGGACCTGGCTCGGCCAGGAGCGGCAGCGAGCCTGGCGTCGCAGGGCGGTCGGGGCAGCGTACGAGATCCTGATGCGGGGTGGCCGCCGCCAGCTGCTGCACCCGGTACGGCCGCTCTTCGCGGTCATGCGAGGGCTGCGCGACGGACGCCGCGACCGGCCGGTCCGGGTCCTGGAGTCGGTCCGCGAGCTGCGCGCGACGACCAACCCCTACATCGTTCAGCTCGTCGAGACCCTGGGGCGGCGCGACGACACCGAGGTGCTGCTGTTCAGCTGGGCCCGGGCCGTCGCGGGCCGCTACGACGTCTTCCACGTGCACTGGCCCGAGCTGCTGGTGACGTCGGCACGTACGCCGCTGCGCCGGCTCGCCCGTCGCCTCCTCACCACCGCGTTCGTCCTCCGGCTTCGGCTCACCCGGACCCCGGTCGTACGCACCTGGCACAACCTCGTCCGACCCGACGGCCTGAGCCGCTGGGACCACCGGCTCCTGGACGCTCTCGAGCGCCGTACCCAGCACGTCATCCGGCTCACCGACCAGACCGCTCCCCCGCTCGACGTCCCCACCTCGACGATCGTCCACGCCCACTACCGCGACTGGTTCGAGCCGGTGATCGAGGCGTTGCCCGAGCCCGTCGACCCTGTCGCGAGGCGGGTGCTCTACTTCGGCCTGATCAAGCCCTACAAGGGCGTCGAGCAGCTCCTGGAAGCGGTCGCCGACAGCCCCGAGGCAGACCTGGACGTACGCCTCGTCGGCTCCCCCTCCGATCCCACCCTCGCCGAGCAGGTCCGCGCCGCAGCTGCGGCCGACGCCCGGGTGAGCGCCGACCTGAGCTACGCCGATGACGCCACCCTGGCCGCCGAGATCACCGCCGCCGCCCTGGTGGTGCTGCCCTACAAGGCGATGCACAACTCCGGCGCCCTCCTGCTGGCCCTCTCCCTCGACACCCCGGTCCTGGCCCCCGCCAACGACGTCAACCGTCGTCTGGCCGAAGAGGTCGGCGAAGGTTGGCTCCACCTCTTCGAAGGCACCCTCACCATCGAGGACCTGGAACGTACGTTGAAAGCAGTCACCGCCAACCCGCCCGCCGGACGTCCCGATCTGTCGGCCCGGGAGTGGCCGGAGTCGGCAGCGCTCCACGCCGCAGCGTTCCGCGCCTCGTTGCATCCATAACAAGCCGTCTCAACGCTCCGCTGGCCGGCGATGAGCTGGTTGTACGGCGTCGGCCAGCCGCATCATTGGCTCGATGATGCGTGGTTGATGTTTGCCGCCGACCCTGTCTTGGAGGGTCTTCGAAGACCAGTCGGCACCCCGCGGCGGACCCGTTGGCCTCCCCGGGCAGTTACGCCGGTCAAACCAATCCAGGCCGGGACGGTGACGCCGACTCACCAAGCCCCGAACGAGACACTGACGCCGACTCACGAAGTCTGGGTGGGACAGTGACGCCGACCCAGAGTCGGCCCGGAGCAGTCCCACCGACTGGGGGTGGCGTAAGAGGCAGCGGCGGCGAGGGCCGAAGCTGAAAGGCGCATGTTGCCGGCGCACTGGCGGAATGGTCGGTGTCCTGCCGGTCTAGGGGCGGCGGGTGAACCGGATGCTGCCGTCCGGTAGCCGCTCATGAAGGTAGGCCGGGTTGTGCGCCAGCCGGTGATGATGCGGACACAACAGCGCGCCGTCTTTCAGATCCGTCTTCCCGCCGGCGGCCCAGGGGTCGAGGTGGTGGGCATCGCACCACTCCGGTGGCATGTCACACCCCTCGGCCTGGCAGCACTTCTGCTGCAGCCGGAGTGCCTTGCGCTGGATCGGCTGGAAGAACCGACTGGCTCGACCGGCGTCGAGGACCTCACCGTCACCGCCGAGGACCCAGGGGATGATGGTGGCGTTGCAGGCCATCCGCCGGGCCTCGGCCGCGGTGATGGTGGCCCCGTTGGTCTCGTCATAGCCCAGGGTGGCGACCCCGAGGTCCTTGCGGAGCTCCTCGAGGCTGATGACTACGTTGATCGTGGTCGCGTCACCGCCGTGGCGGGGCAGGCTGGCGGGGTCGATGGTCTCCAACAACCGCGAGAATCCCTGGCCCATGAGTCGTTCCCACGGCGGCAACGGGCTGCCCTTGGCGACCAGTTGCTGTTTGCGGGGTTGGGCGTAGGCCTCGACCAGTCGTTTGAACCGCATCCCGATGGAAGTCGGGAGAACCCCCTCGAACCCGATGGTGCCGTCGTGGTTGTCCCACACCCGCACCGCGGTCCTCTGCTGGGCCCGTTCCTCCTCGGCCAGGAGGACCTTGGCTTCGGCGTCCTCGAACCGGGCCGGGTCGACCTCGGCCAGGATCCGTTTCCCGGCGATCTTGAG
>NZ_JBEYUV010000057.1:0-19506 GCF_040643685.1 Nocardioides sp. NPDC047086 | reverse complement strand
AACACAGTCCCATCGGCGCTCGATAGGACTGTGTTGGTCTCGACACGCCTCCGCCTAGCGGCTCCGGCGGCTCGACCAGGGGGGAGGGGGCTACTTCTCCAGTGCCATCAGAGCCAGCGCGAACAGGAGGCGATCACGCGGGTCGGAGATGCTCTTCCCGGTGAGGTCCTGGATCTGCTTGATGCGGTAGATGACCGTGTTGCGGTGGCAGATCAGGTCCTCGGCGGCGTGGGTGGGGGAGCCGCCGTGGGCGATCAGGGCACGCAGCGTCGCCAGCAGTACGTCGGACTGGTGCGGCGGCTGCGCCAGGATCGGGCCGAGGGTGCGGCGGACGAGCAGCGAGGAGACCGCCGGTGAGGCGGTCAGCAGCACCTGCGGCAGGCGGTCGTCGACGACCGCGATGTCCGTACGCCCCCGGGGCACCGTCTCCACCGTGTGCGTGGCGAGCTGGAAGGCGGTACCGAAGCCGCTGAGGTCGTCGGCGGTGGCGATCCCGACCCGGCCGGAGTTGCAGCAGGCGAGCTGTTCGACGAGGTCGGCGACGGCCTCGGCGACCGGGCGCGACCCCAACGGGATGAGCCCGAAGTGGTGGTCGCCGCGGACGTGCCAGAACGACACCAGGCCGGCCTTCTCCAGCCGGTCGTCGGGGTTGCGCAGCGGTGAGTCGCGGTTGCCGTCGAAGGCCGCGATCACGCAGGCCATCTGCGCGTCGGCGGCGACCCCGAGGATCTCCTGCACCTCGGCGGCGAAGGCCGGGTCCCCGCCGCGGCCCTCCGCGAGCCCGTCGAGGAGCCTGCCCTGGAGCTGCAGGTCCCGACGCTGCAGCAGCGCCGCCTCCTTCCGGTAGGCGGCCGACATGACCGAGTTCTGCACGTCCAGGTCGGTCCACACCTGGCGCCCGGCGAGCACCATCACCCGGTCGTCGATCCCCAGGGCCGCCTGCTGGTGGACCATCGCCTCCCACAGCATCCGGGTGCCGACCGTGTAGGCGTTGAGGCAGTACTCCAGAGGTACGCCCTGCCGCGCCCGCCGCCGACCGGTCTCGCGCCACAGGTCGACGGGATTGGCTCCCGGGGTGAGCCCGGCCATGGCCCGGATGCCGCGGCGTACGTGCTCCCGGGTGCTCGAGCGCAGGTCGGCCCGCACCGACGGCTCGGCGTTCTGGTGCCACTCCGGCTGGATCGCGATCAGGGTCAGCGTGATGTCGTCGGCGATCGCGTCCGCCTGGCTCACCAGCGAGGCCCAGGCACGCTCCACCAGCGGACGGAGCTCCGCGTCGGGAGCTGTGTCACTCGTCACACCCATGTGCGGAGCGTCCCATGCCCGCTGCCACATCCGCCAGCAAACCAGGGAATCTCGGTCGGAGCGCCCGAAAGATTTTGTGCTCACTGCCCATATCCCCGGTTGTGCGGAGAGTCCAAAGTGAAACCCGTCACATCAGGTGAAGGGAGCACGATGCAGAAGTCCGGCGAAGACCCACCGCTGTTCGCGGTCGAGGGCGTCTCGGTCCGGTTCGGGGGCGTACGCGCCCTCGAGGACGTCTCCTTGGAGGTCGCGCCCCATGAGGTGCTCGGCGTCATCGGCCCCAACGGCGCCGGCAAGACCACCTTGTTCAACGTCGTGTGCGGGTTCGTCACCCCCGCGGAGGGCGAGCTCCGCCTGCGCGGCGAGACGATCCACGGCCTCCGCCCGCACCAGCTCGCCGGCCACGGCATCGCCCGGACCCTGCAGGGCCTCGGGCTCTTCGAGGGGATGACGGTGCTCGACAACGTGATGGTCGGTGCCGACCGTCTCGCCCGCGCCGGCTTCGTGCGCGGGCTGCTCGGGATCGGCCACCGCGACGACGCCCGGCTGGCCGCCAAGGCGCGGGAGCTCCTCGGCGAGCTCGGGATCGAGTCGTACGCCGCCCGCTACCCCGGCAGTTTGCCCTACCCGATCCGGAAGAAGGTCGCGCTCGCGCGCGCCCTGGTCGCCGAGCCGGAGCTGCTGCTCCTCGACGAGCCCGCCAGCGGGCTGAGCGCCGAGGAGATGACCGAGCTCGGCGAGATCATCACCGGCCTGACCGAGCGCACCGCCGTGATGCTCGTCGAGCACCACATGGACCTGGTGATGTCGGTCTGCCATCGGATCACGGTGCTCGACTTCGGCCGCGTCATCGCCGCCGGCTCACCCGACGAGATCCGCAACGACCCGGCCGTCCTCGCCGCCTACCTGGGCGACCAGGTCGAGCACGACGACGACGCCGAGGTCCACGCACTCACCGCCGAGGAGGCCTGATGTTCGCCGTCGAGGACCTGAGCGCTGCGTACGGACCCGTCAAGGCGCTCAACGGCGTCACCTTCACCGCGTCGAGAGGCCAGGTCACCGCGGTCCTGGGCGCCAACGGCGCCGGCAAGACCACGCTGCTGCGCACGGTGTCCGGCCTGGTGAGATCCAGCCGGGGCACCGTGAAGCTGGACGGCAAGGACATCACGCGCACCGCGACCGAGAAGCTGACCTCGTACGGCCTCTCCCACGTCCCGGAGGGACGCGGTGTCATCGCCGAGCTGACCGTCACCGAGAACCTCCGGCTCGGCGGGCTGCACCGCGCGACCGGCTCCGAGCCGATGCCGGTCGAGCGGATCTTCGAGCTCTTCCCGCGGCTGGGCGAGCGCCGCGAGGCCACCGCCCACATGCTCTCGGGCGGCGAGCGCCAGATGCTCGTCATCGGCCGCGCGCTGATGGCGCGGCCGACCGTACTCCTGCTCGACGAGCCCTCCCTCGGGCTCGCGCCCCGGGTGGTGGCCCAGATCTTCGACCTGCTCCGTGGGCTCGTGCAGACCGAGGAGCTCACCGTCGTCCTGGTCGAGCAGAACGCCCGCAGTGCCCTGTCCATCGCTGACCACGGCGTCGTGCTCAACCTCGGCAAGGTCGTCGCCTCGGCGCCGGCCGCCGAGCTGGCCGCCGACGAGCAGCTCCGCCACGCCTATCTCGGGTTCTAGGGAGCAGACATGCAGCAGTTTCTCGACACCACCCTCGGTGGCCTGGTCCTGGGCGCGGTCTACGCCGCGTTCGCGCTGGCGCTGTGCCTGATCTGGCGCTCGACCCGGATCGTCAACTTCGCCCAGGCGGCGATGGCGATGGTGACCACCTACATCGCGCTCTCGCTGATCAACGCCGACGTGCCCTACTGGGTCGCCTTCCTGGCCGCGATCGCCGCCGGGTTCGGCCTCGGCGCGCTGATCGAGCGGGTGATCATCCGCCCGGTCGAGGGCAAGGCCGAGCTCAACGCGGTGATCCTCACCCTGGGCCTGTTCATGGTGCTCCACGGCCTCACCGCGATCACCTTCGGCGTCCAGCACCGCGGCTTCCCGGCCCCGGTCAGCACCAACGCGATCTCGGTCGGGGACACCTCGATCGGCATCACCCCGTTCGGCATCCTGACGATCGTCGTGGTCGCCCTCGTGATGGCCGGGCTCGTGGTCCTCTTCCGCTTCACCGACCTGGGCCTGCGGATGCGGGCGGCCGCGTTCAACGGCGAGGTCTCCCGGCTCCTGGGCGTGCGCGTCGGCCGCATGCTCACCCTCGGCTGGGCGCTCGCGGCGGCCGTGGGCGCGGTGGCCGGGATGCTCATCGCCGGCGGCGACCTGATGAATCCGGCGTTCATGGACCCGTTCGTGATCTACGGCTTCATCGCCGCCGTGCTGGGCGGCCTCGACTCACCGCTCGGGTCGGTGATCGGCGGCCTGATCCTCGGGCTCTCGCTCTCCTACGTCACCGGCTACGTCGGTGAGCACCTGGCGCCGCTGGTCGCGCTCGGGATCTTGATGGTGGTGCTGCTGGTGCGTCCCAGCGGCCTCTTCGCGGCGGCTGCGGCCAGGAGGGTCTGACCCATGGAACGACTGCGCTCTCTCCTTCGTCCGGTGACGTCGGTGCCGCTGGCCCGCCACCTCATCGTCGCCCTGATCGCCTTCGTCGTGGCGATGGCAGTCATCGGCAGCTCCAGCCAGTACCTGCAGACCCGCTACGCCGAGATGGCCTACTTCGCCATCGCCGCCGGCGGGCTCACCCTCCTGACCGGCCTCTCCGGCCAGCTCTCCCTGGGCCACGGCGCGCTCATGGCCGTCGGGGCGTACGCCGCCACCCTCGTGCTCGAGCGCACCGGCGGCGAGACCCTGGCCGACGTCTTCGTCGCCCTGCTCGTCGCGATCACGGTGTGTGCCGCGGTCGGGGTAGTGGTCGGGGTGCCGGCGGCGCGGCTGCACGGGCCCTACATCGCCGGCGCGACCCTGACGCTGGCGGTCGCGGTGCCCCGGCTGGCGAACCAGTGGGACGTCCTCGGCGGGGAGCAGGGGCTGCAGGTGTCCGTGCCCCGTGCCACCGAGCTCCCGGCCCGGATCCAGGACCTGGTCTGGTTCTTCACCGCCGTCGAGATCGACCAGTACTCCTTCCTCGCCTACCTCGGCTGGCTGCTCCTCGCGATCACCTTCGTGGCGCTCGCCAACCTGAGCCGCTCGCGGATCGGTCGTCGCTGGCGGGCGGTGCGGGACGACGACGTCTCTGCCGAGCTGGCCGGCATCCACCTGGGCCGCGCCCGCGTGGTCGCCTTCACCGTCAGTGCCATGGCTGCCGGGCTCGCCGGCGGCCTGATGGCCATGAACGTACGCCTCACGGCGCCGGGCGCGTTCACGATCACGCTCTCGCTGACGCTGCTGGCCGCGGTCGTCCTGGGTGGGCTGGGCAGCCTGACCGGAGCGCTCATCGGGGCCGGCGTACTCGCCTTTCTTCCTCACTTCGCCACCGATCTCGGGGAGTCGGCCGGGCTCAGCGCCACCCAGGCCGCAGAGGTCACCCCGGTGGTCTACGGACTGGTGCTGATGCTCGTCATCCTCCTCGCTCCGGCGGGGATCGTCGGCAGCCTGCGCTCGTTCCTGGCGCGTTCCTCTCTCACTTCATCTCTCACCTCATTTCTGGGGCAAACCAAGGAGAAGACACCATGAGAAACACCGCACGCAGAGCCGTCCAGGTCGTCTGTGTCCTCACCACCGCCTCGCTCCTCGCGGCCTGCGGCGCGGGGAAGGAGCGGCCCTCCGAGGACGGGACGGCGGTCGGCGTCACCGACACCACCATCAAGGTCGGTGCGCACTTCCCGCTGACCGGACCGGCCGCGCCCGGCTACTCGGAGATCCCGTCCGGCCATCAGGCCTTCTACGAGTACGTCAACGATGCCGGTGGCGTCCACGGCCGCGAGATCGAGATGGTCGTCAAGGACGACGCCTACAACCCGACCAACACCAGCGCCGTCACCAACGACATGATCCTCCAGGACGAGATCTTTGCGATGGTGGCCGGCCTCGGCACCCCCACGCACCGCGCGGTCGTGCAGCGCCTCAACGACGACGGCATCCCCGACCTGTTCGTCTCCAGCGGCTCGCTGCAGTGGGGCGACGATCCTGGGACCAGCCCGATGACGTTCGGCTGGCAGACGGACTACGAGATCGAGGGCAAGGTCATCGGCCAGTACGTCAAGGAGAACATGCCCGACGCCAAGGTCGGTCTCTTCCTGCAGGACGACGACTTCGGCGAGGACGGCGAGAAGGGCGCGCGGCAGTTCCTCGACGCCCAGATCGTCGACGTCCAGAAGTACACGCCGGGTGGCTCGACCGACTTCTCCCCGCAGATGTCCTCGTTCAAGTCCAAGGGCGTCGACCTGGTGATCGGCTTCAACACCCCCTCCTACACCGCGCTGAGCCAGATCGCCGCGCAGGGCGTCGGCTTCAAGTCGAAGTGGTTCTACTCGAACGTCGGCTCGGACCCGGCGCTCGTCGGCGGGCTGCTCGCCTCGATGACCAAGGGCAAGATCCCCGCCGAGCAGGGCGTGAAGCTGATGGACGGGATGATGACGACCGAGTACCTCAGCGGCGTCGACGCTCCCGACGACGAGTGGGTCAAGCTGTGGCAGAAGGTCTGGGACGCCTATTCCAAGAAGGGCTCGGAGAAGCTGACCAACTACCGGATCTACGGCATGGCGCAGGCCTACACCCTCGTCCAGGCGCTGCAGGCCAACGGCAAGAACCTGACCCGGGAGTCGATCGTGGAGACGATCGAGAAGGACGGCGCCTCCTTCGAAGGGCCTGGGCTGGCACCGTTCCGGTACTCCGCGGACTCCCACATGGGCATCTCGGGAATGAGCGTGGTCGAGATCAAGAACGGCGCCTCCGAGCCGCTCACGCCGGTCCTCGTCACCGACATCGGCGACGCACCCATCGAGGAGGACGACAGCGCCGCCTCGGACGCCCCGCCCTCGTCCGGGCTGCCTGAGTGAGCTGGACGGCGTGATCGGTACTGATCAGTAGGTTGCCGCACGTTCACGGACCGGCCTCGGTTACAGTGGTTGACCCTCACTAACGCCACTGGAGGTGGTCGGTCCGTGAACGTACTCGCACCCGGGAGCGGGGTGGTTGTGACCGGAGCAGCCCGAGGGATCGGGAAGGCTCTGGCCACTCGGTTCGCGGAGGAAGGGTGTCGCGTCGTCGTGGCCGACATCGATGATGCCGAGCTCTGCTCGGTGGCCGACTCGATCGGCGCCCTCGCGGTTCCCGGCGACGCCGCCTCGGCCGCCGGCACCGCAGCGCTCGTGGACGCTGCCCGGGAGGAGCTCGGCAAGATCGACGCCTGGTACGGCAACGCGGGAGTCGAGCGCGGCCGCGGTCTCGAGGCCTCCGACCACGCCTGGCTGACCTCGTACGAGGTCAACGTCCTCGCCCACGTACGCGCCGCGCGGCTGCTGCTGCCGGAGTGGGTCGCCCGCGGTGCTGGACGGTTCGTGGTCACCTCCTCCTCGGCGGGTCTCCTCACGCTGCTCGGCTCCCCCTCCTACGCGGCCACCGAGCACGCCGAGATCGCCTTCGCCGAGTGGCTCGCCGCCACCTACCGGCACCAGGGCATCGTCGCTCAGGCGATCGTCGCGCGCAGCGTGAAGACGGCGATGCTCGAGCGCTCCTCCGGACTCCCGGGTTTCCGGTCGGCCGAGGGCGCGCTCACCGCTGAGGAGGTCGCCGACGCCGTCTGGGAGGCCGGGCAGAGCTCGCAGTTCTGGATCTCGCTCGAGCCCGACGTGGCCGAGGAGTACGCCACGCGTGCCGCCGACGTCGACGCCTGGATCGACGACGTGAACCGCGTCCGGCAGGAGCTCGACCAGACCGACTAGCCTCGAGTCGTGGAATCTTTGGTCTCGACCTGGCTCAGCGGCCTCGACGGCGTCCCGACGCAGGCGCAGAACGTCAATCAGCAGCACTACGCGGCGAGCCTGATGAAGGTGCCGGTCGCGATCGCCGCCTACCGGCTGCGCGATCGCGGGCTGCTCTCGCTCGACGAGCCGATCACGGTGCATCCCGACTTCGACTCCGCCGCCACCGGGTCGCGGTTCGAGATGGACCCGGCCGAGGACCAGGACCCCGAGACCTGGGCGGCGGTCGGCTCCCAGTTGCCGCTCGGTGAGCTCGTACGCCGCTCCCTGACCGTCTCCGGCAACCTGGCCGTCAACCTGGTGCTCGAGCGGGTCGGCCTCGAGGAGGTCGCCGCGGTGCTCGCCGACGCCGGGGTGACGCCGATGACGACGGTCTCGCGGGGGATCGAGGATGCGCCCGCACGCGAGGCCGGGCTGCAGAACCTGGTCACCGCCAACGACATGGGCAAGCTGCTCACCAAGCTCGCCTCCGGCCGGCTGATGTCGCCCGAGTCGACCGCCGAGGTCGAGGGGATCCTGGTCGCCCAGGAGTATCGCGACGCGATCCCGCTCGGGGTGCCCGAGGACGCGGTGGTCGGCAACAAGACCGGTTGGGTCGACGGAGTCCGCCACGACATGGCGATCATCCGCCCGGCCCAGGGTGAACCTCAGGTCAT
Source organism: Nocardioides sp. NPDC047086 (assembly GCF_040643685.1). Lineage (NCBI taxonomy): Bacteria > Bacillati > Actinomycetota > Actinomycetes > Propionibacteriales > Nocardioidaceae > Nocardioides > Nocardioides sp. NPDC047086. The sequence goes on along the minus strand of NZ_JBEYUV010000057.1, from coordinate 11,622 downwards.
GGTCGTGCTCACGACCGGCCTGGACGACGACGAGTCGGAGTTCCGGATCAGCGAGGTCGCTCGCTATCTGTGGTCGACCCTGTGACGGTGCCTCGGGTCGCCGCGGTGCGCACCCAGCGTGTCCGGGTGCCGCTGCACACCCCGTTCGTGACCGCGCTGCGGCGTACGGAGTTCGCGGAGACGGTCGTGGTCACGGTCGAGGACTCCGACGGGCGCGTCGGCTGGGGTGAGGCGCCGCAGGTCTGGAGGGTCACCGGCGACTCGCTCGCCGGATCCGCGGCTGCTTTGGAAGGGCCGATCTCCGACGTTCTGGTCGGGGCAGCCGCGGACCTGTCCTTGGCCGGGCTGATCCAGCAGGCCGTCGTCGGGAACCGGTCGGCGAAGATGGCCGCCGACATCGCCTTGCACGACCTCGTCGCGCGGCGGGCCGGGGTGTCCATGGCCGAGCATCTGAACGTGTTGGTTTCGACACGCCTTCGCCTGGAGGCTCCGGCGGCTCAACCAACGCCGAGCCCCCGTTGGTTGAGCCCGACGAGCGCCAGCGAGCCGGTGTCGAAACCAACACAGCTGCTCACCGACATGACCCTCTCGGTAGGCACCCCCGCCGACCTGGCAGAGGCCGCGGCGGCCCGAGCCCAAGACGGGTTCGCGACGCTCAAGATCAAGGTCGGAACCGACGCCGCGGGTGACGCCGAGCGGGTGCTCGCGGTCCGCGAGGCGGCCCCGGGGTGCGTACTCCGGCTGGACGCCAACACCGGCTGGCGCGCGGACGAGGCGGTGGCGGTGCTGAGGACCCTGGCCGACCAGGATGTCGAGCTCGAGTTCGTCGAGCAGCCGGTCGCTCGGCGGGACCTGGAGGCGATGGCGTACGTCCGTCGGAACCAGCCCTACCGGATCCTGGCCGACGAGTCGGTCTTCGACCTCGAGGACCTCGTCGACGTCATCCGAGCGGGCGCTGCGGATGCGGTCAACGTCAAGCTGGCCAAGTGCGGCGGGATCACGCCCGCGATCGAGCTGCTGGAGGTCGCGAAGCGTCACGGCCTCGGCCGCCTCGTCGGCTGCATGATGGAGTCCCACCTCGGCATCGGTGCCGCCGCGGCACTGGTCGCCGCGACCGACATCCCCGGCGAGCAGGATCTGGACGCGGGCTGGTGGGCGAGGACCAGCCCGTACGCCGGGGGGATCAGCTACGACGGTCCTCGCATCCTCTTCCCTGATCAGCCGGGCCTCGGCATCGAAGGAGTCCTCCCATGACCACCGTCCACCAGCCCACCTTCGTCGTGGCCGAGCCCGCCGCCGACGCCGAGCACGAGACCGAGGTCGTCCCCGGCGAGGAGGTCGTGGTCCTCGAGACACGGGGCGAGTGGGCGTACGTCGTGGTCCCCTCCCACGCCTCCACCAAGGACGAGCGGGGCTATCCCGGCTGGCTGCCGGCGGATGCCCTGACCAGCTCCGTCTCCGTCCTGCTGAGCAGGGCCAGGAGCTACCTCGGCGTCCCGTACGTCTGGGGCGGCACCACCGACGCCGGTATCGACTGCTCCGGCCTGGTCTTCCGAGCGGCGGAGGCCGTCGGCGTACGTCTTCCGCGGGACGCCCGTGACCAGGCCGCCGCGCTCGAGGCGATCGACCTCGACGACGCCGCCGCCGGTGACCTCTACTTCTTCGCCCGCCCGGACGGGCGGGTCATGCACGTGGCCATCGCGACCGCGTCCCCCGAGCCCACCGGCACCCGCCCGATGATCCACGCCGACGGCGACAAGATGGTCGTGGTCGAGGAGCCGATGCCGCCCGACCGGCTCGCCACCCTGGTCAGCGCCGCCCGTCTGTGACGCCTGCGTGACTTATCGTCCGGCGCCGGTGAATTTCTCGCGCGCCAGAAGTGACAATTCGACGTGGTGAGTTAACTTCGAACGTATGACTCGAACTGGGGCCCTGAGTCCGCAGAGCCGCGATCTCGCGATCGGCACGATGGTCGGTGCGGCGGGGGAGACCGAGCTCGACGTACTCGTCGTCGGTGGAGGTGTGACCGGCGCCGGCGTGGCGCTGGACGCCGTCACCAGAGGCCTGAGCACGGGCCTGGTGGAGCAGCGCGACCTGGCCTCGGGAACGAGCTCGCGGAGCTCGAAGCTCGTCCACGGCGGTCTGCGCTACCTCGAGATGCTCGACTTCGAGCTGGTCCGCGAGGCGCTCCAGGAGCGCGGTCTGCTGCTCAACACCCTGGCGCCCCACCTGGTCCGGCCGGTGCCGTTCCTCTACCCGCTGACCAACCCGGTCTGGGAGCGCGCCTACATCGGGGCCGGCCTCGCGCTCTACGACGGGATGGCCAGCTTCGGGCCGCTCTCCGGGATGGGCAACTCCGGCCTCCCGCGCCACCGTCACCTCACCCGCCGGGGTGTGGCCAGGATCGCCCCCGACTTCAACACCGACACGATCACCGGCGCAATCCAGTACTACGACGCCCAGGTCGACGACGCCCGCCTGGTCATGACGATCGCCCGCACCGCCGCCTCCCACGGCGCCCACGTCGCGACCCGGGTCCAGGTGACCGGTTTCCTGCGCGAGGGCGAGCGGGTCGTCGGGGTCCGGGCTCGCGACCTCGAGCACGACCAGGACCTGGTCATCCGGGCCAAGACGGTCGTCAACGCCGCCGGGGTCTGGACCGACGAGATCCAGGACATGGTCGGCGGCCGTGGCGCCCTGCACGTCAAGGCGTCCAAGGGCATCCACCTCGTCGTCCCGCGCGACCGGATCCGCTCCGAGTCGGGCTTCATCGTCCGCACCGAGAAGTCGGTGCTCTTCGTGATCCCGTGGGGCCGCCACTGGATCATCGGCACCACCGACACCCCCTGGACCTACGACCTCGCCCACCCGGCGGCCTCCAAGACCGACATCGAGTACGTCCTGGAGCACGTCAACGCGATCCTGCGCGAGCCGCTCGACCTCGAGGACGTCGAGGGCGTGTACGCCGGGCTCCGCCCCCTCCTGACCGGCGAGTCCGACCAGACTGCCGGTCTGAGCCGCGAGCACACCGTGGTCACGCCGTTGCCGGGCCTGGTGCTGATCGCCGGCGGCAAGCTGACGACCTACCGGGTGATGGCCAAGGACGCCGTCGACGCCGCGGCCCACTCGCTCGGCACGACCACCAACATGACCCTGCGCGACTCGATCACCGACAAGGTGCGGCTGGTCGGTGCCGAGGGCTTCGAGACCCGCTCCAACCAGCGCGTCCTGCTCGCCCGTCGCTCCGGCCTCCACGTCGCCCGGATCGACCACCTCCTGGGCCGTCACGGCGGCCTGATCGACGACGTGCTCGACCTCATCCAGGAGCGCCGCCCGCTGGCGCTGCCCCTCGAGGGCGCCGAGGACTATCTCGCCGCCGAGGTCGTCTACGCCGTCACCAACGAGGGCGCCCGCCACCTCGACGACGTGCTCGAGCGCCGCACCCGGATCTCGATGGAGACCTTCGACCGCGGCGTACGCGCCGCCCCGGCGGTCGCCAAGATCATGGCCGAGGAGCTCGGCTGGGACGAGCAGCGCACCAAGGAGGAGGTCGACCACTACCTGCGCCGCATCGAGGCTGAGCGCCGCTCCCAGCTCATGGTCACCGACGAGGAGGCCGACCGCGCCCGCCTGGAGGTCGAGGATCTCGTCTGAACGTGCTCCGAATTGCCATGGCGGACCAAGCGGTTGACGTAGCAATCTGACTCCATGTTCCTGGTCGCAGATCCCCCCGAGCCGTTGGCCACCGACGACTTCGTGCTCGCGCCGCTGAGTCCCGAGCTGCTCGACCTGGACACCGAGGCCTACCTGGCCAGCCCGGACGTGATCCGCGACCACAGCTGTGGCCGGTGGCCGCTGGACGGGTTCGGCAGTGACGACAACCTGCCGCTGGTGATCCGGCACTGGTCCGACCACCAGGCGAAGCGCGCCTTCACCTACCTCTTCCTCGATCCTGCCGGCACCTCCTCGCTCGGCTGCCTCTACGTGCAGCCCCTGTTCCCGTACCTGGAGGCGATGGGCGCCGACGCCCAGACCCTGCTCAGGTACGCAGGAGGGGCCACCGCCAGGGTCAGCTACTGGCTCCGCCAGGACCGAGAGCCCGGGCTCGGCGCAGCGGTCGCCGAGCGGCTGGACGAGTGGCTGCGTACGAAGTGGCCGTTGGACGCCTATCTCTACCGAGCCACCCCCGCGGAGGAGTGCACCGCGCATGCGCTCGACCGGCTGCCGCTGGACCGGATCGACATCGACCTTCCGGCCGAGCGTCACAGCTATCTGTGGTGGGCCGCCGACGTTCGCATCGTGAGTTAGTGGGACGGCTGTCTGGCTTCAGAGACGCCGGTCACATACTCTCGGTACATGAGCGCATCGAACCCGACTTCTTCCGGCGGCCCGATCGTCGAGGGCCCGCTCGATCCCGAGCACGACGCCACGGCGTCCCTGGCCCTCGAGCCTGACTACGTCTCCCGCCTGACCGGCCGCGTCGTGGCGACGACGGGGGAGACCCGAGAGGTCATCAGTCCGCTCGACGGGGCGCCGCTGGCGCACATCCCGCAGTCGAGCGACGACGATGTCGCCGCGGCCTTCGCCAAGGCCCGGGTCGCCCAGGAGAAGTGGGCCGCGACCCCGGTCGCCGAGCGCGAGCGCATCCTGATCAAGCTGCACGACCTCGTCCTCGACCGGCAGGCCGAGATCCTCGACCTGATCGTGCTGGAGTCGGGCAAGGCCCGCAAGCACGCCTTCGACGAGCCGCTGCACATCGCCCTGACCGCCCGCTACTACGGGCGCCGGAGCAGCAAGATCCTCGACACCGAGCGCAAGCTCGGCGTCATCCCGGTGCTGACCCGGGTCGAGCTCAACCACGTCCCCAAGGGCGTCGTCGGGATCATCAGCCCCTGGAACTACCCGTTCACGATGGCGCTGTGCGACGGCCTGGCCGCGATCGCCGCCGGCAACGCGGTGGTCATCAAGCCCGACTCGCAGACCATGCTCAGCGCGCTCCTCGGTGCCGAGCTGCTGGCCGAGGCCGGACTCCCGGAGAACCTGTGGACCGTCGTCGCCGGACCGGGCTCGAAGGTCGGCACCAGCATCATCCAGCGCGCCGACTACGTCTGCTTCACCGGCTCGACCAACACCGGCAAGATCGTCGCCAAGCAGGCCGCGGAGCGGCTGATCGGCGCCAGCCTGGAGCTCGGCGGCAAGAACCCGATGCTGATCCTGAAGGACGCCGACATCGAGAAGGCCGCCGAGGGCGCGACCCGCGCGGTCTTCTCCAACTCCGGCCAGCTGTGCGTCAGCGTTGAGCGGCTGTTCGTCGACGACAAGATCTACGACCGGTTCGTGGAGCGCTTCGTCGCCCGCACCCAGGCGATGACCCTCGGGGCCACCCTCGGGTGGGAGAACGACATGGGCACCCTGATCTCGCAGGCCCAGGTCGACACCGCGACCGCCCACGTCGAGGACGCCGTCGCCAAGGGCGCCCGCGTGCTCGCCGGTGGCAAGGCCCGCCCCGACCTGGCGCCGTTCTTCTTCGAGCCGACCATCCTCGAGGGCGTCACCCCGGAGATGACCTGCTTCGGCAACGAGACCTTCGGCCCGGTCGTCTCGATCTACCGCTTCCACAGCGAGGAGGAGGCGATCGAGCGCGCCAACGACGGCGAGTACGGCCTCAACGGCTCGATCTACAGCCGCGACACCTCGCGCGCCCGGCGCATCGCCCGCCAGATCAAGTGCGGCACGATCAACATCAACGAGGCCTTCGGCGCCACCTTCGCGAGCATCGACGCCCCGATGGGCGGCATGCGCGAGTCCGGCCAGGGCCGTCGCCAGGGTGTCGAGGGCATCCTGCGCTACACCGAGACCCAGTCGGTCGCCTCGCAGGCCGTGCTGCGCTTCGCCCCGCAGTTCGGGATGAGCGACCAGGCGTACGCCAAGTTCATGACCGCCTCGCTGCGCGCGCTGAAGGCGCTGGGCCGCGCATGACCCATTACGACGTACTCGTCATCGGGTCGGGCTTCGGTGGATCGGTCAGCGCGCTGCGGCTGACCGAGAAGGGTTACAAGGTCGGGGTGGTCGAGGCGGGTCGCCGGTTCAGCGACGACGAGCTGCCCAACACCTCCTTCGACCTGCGCAAATATCTCTGGGCGCCGGCGATCGGCTGCTACGGGATCCAGCGCATCGACATGGTCAAGGACGCGGTCATCATGGCCGGCGCCGGCGTCGGCGGCGGCTCGCTGGTCTACGCCAACACCCTCTACGAGCCGCTCGACCCGTTCTACGAGGACCCTTCCTGGAGCCACATCACCGACTGGAAGGACGAGCTCGCCCCCTACTACGAGCAGGCCAAGCGGATGCTCGGCGTCACCCTCTATCCCCACCTGACCCCTGCCGACGAGGTCATGCAGAAGGTCGCGGCCGAGGCCGGCCGCGGTGACACCTTCCACAAGGCGCCGGTCGGCGTCTTCTTCGGCGGCCCGGGGCAGGTCGAGGGGCAGGAGGTCGCGGACCCCTACTTCGGCGGCGAGGGTCCCGACCGGCGTACGTGCACGAACTGCGGCGAGTGCATGACCGGCTGTCGCCACAACGCGAAGAACACCCTGGTCAAGAACTACCTCTACCTCGCGGAGAAGAACGGCGCCGAGGTGCACCCGCTGACCACGGTCACCCGCGTCTACCCGGCCAGGACCGGAAGCGGGTACGTCATCGAGACCCGCTCCACCAAGGCCAAGCTCGGCTTCGGCCGCACCCGGAAGTTCACCGCCGACCAGGTGATCTTCTCGGCCGCCTCGCTCGGCACCCAGAAGCTGCTCCACAAGCTCAAGCGCACCGGTGACCTCCCGCAGATCTCCCCGCGCCTGGGTGAGCTGACCCGCACCAACTCCGAGTCGATCCTGGGTGCGATCGCGCCGGACACCGCGATCGACTACACCGAGGGCGTGGCCATCACCTCCTCGTGGCACCCCGACGAGCACACCCACATCGAGCCGGTCCGCTACGGCCACGGCAGCAACGCGATCGCGGCGATGCAGACCGTGCTCACCGAAGGTGGTCCCCACCGGCTCCGCCGCTGGCTCAAGGAGATGTGGCTGCAGCGGCGGTCGCTGCGTACGTTCTACGACTTCAAGCACTGGTCCGAGCGCACCGTCATCGCCTTGGTCATGCAGGCGCTCGACAACTCGATCACGACCTTCCCGAAGCGCACGATCTTCGGGTGGCGGATGTCGTCGAAGCAGGGTCACGGCAAGCCCAACCCCACCTGGATCCCGGCCGGCCTGGATGCCGTGCGGAAGATGGCCGGGGTGATGAGCAGGGGTGAGAAGCCGGGGTATGCCGGCGGCACGATCGGGGAGCCGTTCAACAAGCCGATGACCGCCCACTTCATCGGCGGCTGCACGATCGGCGACTCGGTGGAGACCGGTGTCATCGATCCCTACCAGCGGCTCTACGGCTACTCCGGCCTGCACGTCGTCGACGGCTCCGCGATCACTGCCAACCTGGGCGTGAACCCGTCGCTGACGATCACCGCGCAGGCCGAGCGGGCGATGGCGTTCTGGCCCAACAAGGACCAGGCCGACCCGCGCCCGGAGCTGGGCGCGGGCTACGCGCGGATCCAGCCGGTCCGGCCGACTTCGCCCGCTGTGCCCGCCACGGCGCCGGCCGCCTTGCAGCTGCCCATTGTGGATGTCCGGTGACCAACCTGTTGCCGTGGTGATACGGGTTCCGCGGGAACTTTCTGGCAGGAAGTTTTTAGTTGACCCGTAACTGTGGTTAAGAGGGGTCGTTGGAGTGATCAGACCCGGGATTGCTCCCTCCCTAATACATGCCGGGTCTTTCAGTCCGGGACAGTGATGCCTCGGGCAATCAGGGCCCGGCCACCTCCCTCCCCGGCCGGGCCCTGGTGCATTTCGCGGGCGGCGTTCCCCGTCGTTAGGATTCGTGCATGACGCAGGCTCCTGGGGCGGAAGAGCACGATCTGGTTCTCGTGGTGGACTTCGGTGCGCAGTATGCGCAGCTGATCGCCCGCCGCGTACGTGAGGCGAAGGTCTACTCCGAGATCGTGCCGCACTCGATGCCGGTCGAGGAGATGCTCGCCAAGAACCCGAAGGCGATCATCCTCTCCGGCGGCCCCTCGAGCGTGTACGCCGAGGGAGCCCCCGCCATCGACAACGGCCTGTTCACCGCGGGCACCCCGGTCTTCGGGATGTGCTACGGCTTCCAGCTGATGGCCCAGGGCCTGGGCGGGACCGTCGACGACAACGGCGCCCGGGAGTACGGACGTACGCCGGTCACCGTCGGCGTCCCCGGCACCCTGCTCCGGGACATCCCGCCGGCCCACAACGTGTGGATGTCGCACGGCGACTCGGTCTCCGAGGCGCCCGAGGGATTCACCGTGCTCGCGAGCACCGCGGACACCCCGGTGGCAGCCTTCGAGAACGTCGAGAAGCAGCTCGCGGGCGTGCAGTGGCACCCCGAGGTGCTCCACTCCGAGCACGGGCAGAAGGTGCTCGAGCACTTCCTGTGGGACATCGCCGGCGCACGCCAGACCTGGACCATCGGCAACATCGCCGAGGACCAGATCGAGCGGGTCCGCCAGCAGATCGGCGACCACCGCGCGATCTGCGCGCTCTCCGGCGGCGTCGACTCCGCGGTCGCCGCGGCCATCGTCGCCAAGGCGATCGGTGACCGGCTGACCTGCGTCTACGTCGACCATGGCCTGATGCGGAAGAACGAGTCGGTCGCGATCGAGAAGGCGTTCCGGGACTCGACGGGCGCCGAGCTGAAGATCGTCGACGCCGAGAAGGAGTTCCTCGACGCGCTCGCCGGGGTCACCGACCCGGAGGAGAAGCGCAAGATCATCGGGCGCGAGTTCATCCGCTGCTTCGAGCGTGCCGAGGTCGAGATCCTCGGTGACAGCGACGAGAAGGTCGCCTTCCTCGTCCAGGGCACGCTCTACCCCGACGTCGTCGAGTCCGGTGGCGGTGCCGGCACCTCCAACATCAAGTCCCACCACAACGTCGGCGGTCTCCCCGAGGACCTCGAGTTCGAGTTGGTCGAGCCGCTGCGTGAGCTCTTCAAGGACGAGGTGCGCGCCGTCGGCTCCCAGCTCGGCCTGCCCGACGAGATCGTCCAGCGCCAGCCGTTCCCCGGCCCCGGCCTGGGCATCCGCATCATCGGCGAGGTCACCAAGGAGCGGCTCGACATCCTCCGCGAGGCCGACGCGATCGCCCGCGAGGAGATGACCCGCGCCGGTCTCGACCGCGACATCTGGCAGATGCCGGTGGTGCTGCTCGCCGACGTCCGCTCGGTCGGCGTCCAGGGCGACGGCCGCACCTACGGCCACCCCGTGGTGCTCCGCCCGGTCACCTCCGAGGACGCGATGACCGCCGACTGGGCGCGCCTGCCCTACGACGTCATGGAGCGCATCTCCACCCGGATCACCAACGAGGTGAGCGAGATCAACCGGGTCACCGTCGACATCACCTCGAAGCCTCCCGGCACCATCGAGTGGGAATGAGCCGTCGGGCGGTGCCGGCCGTGGACAATGTCGTCCATGACTGAGCCGGACCTCGCTCGACGACTCCTCGATGCCCAAGTCGCCCATGAGATGGCGGCGCTGCGCGGCGTACGTTTCCTCGATCTCGTCACCGGCGAGATCGACTTCGCGCTGCGTGCTGCCAGTGACCTGACGCTCGATCAGGTGATGCCGCGCGACCTGATCAAGGAGGTCGCGCTGAAGTACGTCAGCACCTTCCGGCTCCCGGGCGCGATCCCGGAGGTCGCCGGGGCGCTCGCGACGAGGCTGAAGGCGCATCCCGCCAACGACACCCAGCTGGGCAAGGTGGTCAGCCGGCCGCGGATCGCCGAGCTCGTCGAGGCCCTCGTCGAGATGCGTACGCTGCGCCAGCAGGTCCTGCGCAGCCTGGCCGACAACTCGGGGATCCAGGCCGGCGTCGGCACCTTGGTGCGTGGCACGGCCCGGGGTGCCGTCGACACCGGCCGCCGGCTCGCCGACAACCTGCCGGGCGGCTCCCTCGGCTTCTCGATCGCCGAACGCGTCGCCGGCCGGATGGCGGACACGGTGAAGGGCACCCCGGTCGGCGCGGCCGTCGACCAGAGCGCCCGCGAGCTGGCCGAGCGTGGTGCCGGCGCGCTGCTCGGCTACCTCACCGACACTGCCGCGAGCTCGGTCACCGACGAGGAGGTGCACGACGCGCTGCTGGAGGTCTGGGACGCGCTCGCGACCCGTCCGGTGCGCGAGCTCGCCGACCTGGTCGACGACGAGCAGCTGGTCGCGCTCTTCGTCGGGCTCTACCAGGTCTGGCTCGACATCCGGGACTCCGAGTATCTGCAGGCCCTGGTCGACACGGGTGTCGACTTCTTCTTCGACACCTACGGCGGCTTCACCCTCGACCGGCTCCTGGAGGAGTGGGGCCTGGGCCGCGACGACCTGATCGAGGAGGCGCTCCGCTTCGGTCCGCCGGTGATCGAGGCGCTCGCCGAGGCGGGTGTCCTCGAGCAGCTGATCCGTCGCCGGCTCTCGAGCTTCTACGAGTCACCGGAGGCTCGGGCGCTTCTGGGCTGAGGCCGTGTGTCCCGCCGCCGGGGTGGGTACCGGACCGGGGAGACACCGTCCGCTGAGCCGACCGCCGGCGATGCGCACTGGCGGCGCCGGCTGATGAACGTCGGCCACGATCCGCTGGGCTCGTGAGTGCCGCGGAGTGGGTTCCGGAGTCCCCGAGCCTCGCCGATCTCCGCAGCGCAGTCCAGGACTGCCGCGGCTGCGAGCTCTATCGCGACGCCACCCAGGGCGTGATGGGTGAGGGGCCGACGCCGGGATCGAGCCGGGGGCGACGTACACGACGGCTCGTCCTTCCGCGTCGGTGAGGCACGTGGCCACCTCCTCGAGTGGCCCGAGGCCATCGCCACGGAGACCTTCGACCCCTGGGTCCTCGCGACGACCCACCCCTCCGCCGTCCTCAGGGCGGAGGACGAGAGGCAGGCGACGTACGACGCTCTGGTCGCCGACCTGCGGGTCGCCGCCAAGGCTCTGAAGAACAAGGCTCTGAAGAAATAGTGAAGGGCGATGTCGAGATCGCCGGTGCGCGCTCGACGCGTGGGTAAGAGCATCACCACCCACCTCCTGAGGAGATCGAGATGAGCACCAACGCACAACGAGCCGGCTGGGTCATCACTGTCCTGGTCACCCTGTTCCTCGGCTTCGACATCGTCACGCACCTGCTGCGGGTCGAGCCGGTGATGGATTTCAACGACAAGGTCGGCGCCCCGGGCTGGTTCCCGGTGGTCTGCGGCGTCGTCCTCGGCCTGTCGCTGGTGGCCTACCACGTCCCGGTCACCCGGGCGATGGGGACGGTCCTGATCACCGCCTACCTCGGCGGCGCGGTCACGGTGAACCTGGTCTTCGGGCAGCCGGCCTTCAACACCGTCTTCGCCATCGCCACCGCCGCCCTCGTCTGGGCCGGCGCCTGGCCCCGCGACGAGCGCCTGCGGGCATTGGTCACCGCCTGAGTCCCTGCCGAGTCGGCTCGTCCTGACCGAAAACCCTGCCGAGTCGGCTCGGGATGTCGAGGCCACACGGCGCGGGGTGTGGTGAATTAGAGCCGCCGC
>NZ_JBEYUV010000056.1:0-20217 GCF_040643685.1 Nocardioides sp. NPDC047086 | reverse complement strand
GACCAACACGGTGAGCTCCGCGCTCGATCGCACCGTGTTGGTCTCGACACGCTCGGCCGCAGGCGGCCTCACGGCTCGACCAGCGGGGTCGGGCGGCCTCACGGCTCGACCAGCGGGGTCAGGCGGCTAAGAGACCTCTTTGAAGCGGAGGCCCTTGGGGTCTTCCGCCTCGATGATCGCCAGCTCCTCGGGGCTGGGCTCGCGGGTGAGGGGTGCGTCGGTGGCGTCGATCGGGAAACCGGTGGCCTCCTGGAGTTCCTCGGGGGTCACGCCGGGGTGGATCGAGACGACCTTGACGAGCCCGGCGTCGTCGTAGCCGAAGACGGCGAGGTTGGTGACGATGACACCGAGATCGTGGAAGCGCCCGGCAGTGCCGGTGGCGCGGTCGTTGCCGACGCCGCTGGCGACGTCGACGCGGTCGACGAAGATCCGGGCGGAGTGTTTGGCGACCCAGTAGTCGACGCGGTGGTTGACGGTGTTTCCCGGTGCCCCGCGTACGCCGATCAGCTGGCGTTTCGGCCGGCGCCAGTCGCCGATCGAGGAGATGTTCTGGTTGCCGTGGCGGTCGATCTGGCTGGCGCCCATCATCGAGTGCCGGCGGCCGCTGGCGACGATGTCGAAGATGCTGCGGAACGGCACCCAGGCCTCGGGGGTGCCGCCGGCCGCCGCGGTCTTCAGCAGCGGAGGAGCCTCGGCCATCATGAACGCCTCGCCGTCGCTGAGCGCGAGCTCGGGCGTGTGGGTGGCCTTGGCCAGGCGTACGCCGATGGCCGGGATGATCCCGACGGCGTGGGCGAGCACCTCGCCGGAGCCCTGGAAGGCGTCGGAGACGGCGGCGACGCAGATGTCGGCTCGGCTGATCTCGACAGGCTCGATCACCGGATTGGCGGTCACAGGTAACGCTCCTCGAACTCGGTCCAGGCGTTGTCGGTCTCGGGGTCGGCCTTGGCGGCCGCCACGTACGACTTCTGGAACTCCTCGTCGCGGCCGTAGTCGGGCTCGCAGGTGGTGAAGTGGGCGCCGCCGGGGGCCTCGACGACGTGGTTGACGAAGATCCGGGGGACCAGAAGGGTCTGCGGCGGGGCCTTGGCGGTCAGGTCGTCGGTGGAGACGATCTGCTCCACCGACATGATCGTGGTGTCGGCGGCCATCGCGAAGAGGTCGTCGAAGTAGGGGTCGGGGCCGAGGTACTGCCCGTTGCCGGCCGCATCGGCGCGGTTGAGGTGGATGAGCGAGACGTCGAGGCGAAGGCCGGGGACGGCGACGTACTCCTCGTCGCCGTAGGGCGACCTGATCGTCTTGAGGTCGGGGTTCATCGCCATCACGTCGCTGCCGAGGCCGGCCCGGATCGGCTGGAACGAGAGCCGGTTCGCCCCGGCGCGGAGGCCGGCGACGAACATGCCCTCGTCGTACTCGCTCGTCTCCGGGATCTCGCCGCGCTCGCGGGCGCGGGTGAAGTTGGGGTCGAGCGGGATCGAGTCGAGGCTGACGAAGCCGTAGACCAGCTTGCGGATCCTCCCGGCACGGGCCAGCAGACCTACGTCGGGGCCGCCGAAGGCGACCACGGTCAGGTCGGTGATGTCGCTGCGGAGGATCTCCCTGACCAGCGCCATCGGCTTGCGGCGCGAGCCCCAGCCGCCGATCCCGATGGTCATCCCGGACTCGAGCTTGCTGGTGACCTCGGTGAGGGGCAATGTCTTGTCGAGCGGGGTCTTGTTCACGTGTCTCCTCGGAAGAGCTGGGCGGTGGCGTGAGCGCGCTTGAAGTAGAGGTGGGCGTCGTGCTCCCAGGTGATCGCCACCCCGCCGTGGAGCTGGATCATCTCGGCGGCGACCTGCGAGAACGCATCGGCGCACCAGGTCTTGGCGGCCTGGATGAGACGTACGTCGGGGGTTGCCTGGGTGAGTTCCCAGGCCGCCGCCCAGCTCATCGTCCGGGCGGTCTCGACCTGGACCAGGAGATCGGCGCAGCGGTGCTTGAGCGCCTGGAAGGAGCCGAGCGGCCGGCCGAACTGGTGGCGCTCCTTGAGATAGGCGACCGTGCGCTCCAGCGCCTCGCGGGCGGCGCCGGCCTGGAGGGCGGTCATCATGGTCGCACCGACGGTGGTGACGTACGCCGGGTCGACCGTGCCGACCGGGTCGCCTGTCGCGTGGTCGATCGTGACCGTCGCGAACCTCCAGGTCGGGTCCAGGGCGGGGGTCGGGCTGATCGTGGCCGCCGCCGGATCGACCGCGTGGACCTGGTCACCGCGCAGCACGAGGAGGATCTCCGCGCCGGTCGCGTCGATGACGAGATCGGACCCCGGCGTCACCACGGCGGCGGAGGCGCCGCCGGCGATCCGCTCCAGCAGCTCACCGGCGGCAGGAGTCCCCGCGGCGGTCAGGACCTGGGTCGCCAGCAGCGTGCCGACGAACGGCGAGGGGGTGAGGGTGGCGCCGAGCTCCTCGAGGACGAGATGGGCCTCGATGTAGGAGCAGCCGACCCCGCCGTACGCCTCGGGGACCGCCAGCGCGGTCACCCCGATCTGCTCGGTGAGCGTCTGCCACAGGGTGGTGTCACAGCCCTCGGGCGCACTGATCGCCGCCCGCAGGTCCATCGACGCGGCCCGCTTGGCGATGAGGGTGTGGACCGTCGCGACCAGGTCGGTCTGCTCCTCGGTGAGCGCGAACCTCATCGACCCTCCACCAGCGACTCGAGGATCCGGGCCCGATGCTCGGCCGGGGTGCCCCAGGCGCCGACCAGCGCGCGCACCTTCAGGATCCACAGGCTCAGGTCGAACTCGCGGGTGTAGCCGATCGCGCCGTGGACCTGGAGCCCGGTGCGCGAGGCGAGGTACGCCGCGTCCCCGGCCGCCACCTTCGCGGCCGAGACCGCCCGGGCCGCAGTCGGCGCCTCGGTGTCGAGCTCGATGGCGGCGTTGTGCACCAGCGGGGCGGCGAAGTCGAGGGCGACGCGTACGTCGGCGAGCAGGTGCTTCACCGCCTGGAACTCGCCGATCGGGCGGCCGAACTGCGTCCGCTGCTTCACGTAGGCGACCGTGTCGTCGAGCAGGCGCAGGCCCGCGCCGAGGAGCTGGGCCGAGCAGGCGAGCGTGCCCAGGTCGAGCGCCGTCGGGTCAACCGCGGCGATCTCGTCACCCGGAGTGACGTCGAAGAGTCGTCGCGTCGGGTCGACCGACTGCTGCTCGGCGCCGACGATCGCGTGGTTGAGGGTTGCGGAAGGCACCGTGTTGGTTTCGACACCGGCTCGCTGGCGCTCGCCGGGCTCAACCAGCGGGAGGACCCCGCTGGTCGAGCCGCCGGAGCCGCTAGGCGGAGACCCCGAAGTGTTGGACTCAGTGAGACCAACACGGTTCCTCAGCGCGTACGTCCGCTCGCAGACGTCGGCATCCAGAGCTCGTGCTGCGAGGGCAACCGAGATGATCGCCTCGCCGGAGGCCAGCCGCGGGAGGACGTCCGCGTCCGGCGTACCGGCGAGGAGTCGGGGCGCGACGGCGACGGACTCGATCCACGGACCGGGGGCGCCGTGGTAGCCGAGCCGCTCGAAGGCGACGGCGAGGTCGGCGGCGGTGGCTCCCATGCCGCCGAGGTCCTCGGGAATCAGCAGGCCGCACACCCCGAGTTCGGCGAGGCGCTGCCAGAGCTTGAGCCCGGGCGAGTGGTCGCCGGCGGCCCAGGCGCGGGCGGCGACCGCGACCTCCGCGGCGCCGAGGAGGTCGTCGAGTGCTTCGGCGAAGGCATGCTGCTCCGGCGTACGTCCGAATCTCATCGGCCACCCCTCGGGAGTCCGAGCACGCGCTCGGCAACGATGTTGCGCTGGATCTGATTGGTGCCGGCGTAGATCGGGCCGGACAGCGAGAAGAGGTAGTCGTCGACCCACGGACCGGCGAGCTCCGCGTCTGCGCCCAGCAGGGACAGCGCGGTCTCGTGCAGGGAGAGGTCGAGGTCGGACCACCACAGCTTGTTGATCGAACCTTCGGCACCGACGGAGCCGCCGGCCTCGACGTGGGTGACGGTGCCCCAGGTGAAGAGCCGGTAGGCCTCGGCGCCGATCCAGGCGTCCACGACCTGGTCGCGCAGATGCGGCTGCGGGTCGGTCTGCCACAGGTCGAGAAGACGGTCGGCGGCGGCGCAGAACCGCCCCGGCGAACGGAGCGAGAGACCCCGCTCGTTGCCCGCGGTCGACATCGCGACCTTCCAGCCGTCACCGACCCCGCCGAGCACGTCGTCGTCGACCACGAAGACGTCATCGAAGAAGATCTCCGCGAACCCCGGCGTACCGTCGAGCTGGTCGATCGGGCGTACCGTGACGCCGTCGGCGTGCAGGTCGAAGAGGAAGTACGTCAGGCCCCGGTGCCGCTCCGCGGAGGGATCCGAACGGAAGAGTCCGAAGCCGCGGTCGGCGAAGGGCGCTCGGCTGCTCCAGGTCTTCTGTCCGTTGAGCCTCCAGCCACCGTCGACGCGGGTGGCCGTGGCGCGCAGCGAGGCCAGATCGGAACCGGCCTCCGGCTCGGACCAGGCCTGGGCCCAGACCAGGGTGCCGTCGGTCATGTCACGCAGATAGCGCTCCTTCTGCGCCTCGGTCCCGTGCCCGAAGAGGATCGGTGCGAGCAGCGAGATGCCGTTCTGGCTGATCCTCGTCGGGGCCCCGCAGAGGTAGTACTCCTCCTCGAAGACGACCCACTCGGTCAGCGACGCGTCCCGTCCGCCGTAGACCTCGGGCCAGGTGACCACCGACCAGCGGCCGGAGGCCAGGGTGCGCTCCCACTCCCGGTGCGCAGCGGCGCCCTCGGCGGTGTCCATCGACGGCAGCCGGCCGGGGTTGTTGGCGGCGAGCCACTCGCGCGCCTCGAGCCGGAAGGCCACCTCGGCCTCGGTGAACTCCAAGGTGCTCATGACTTCATCGACCTCGCGTCCAGCCCAGCGAGCGAGTCCTTGCCGACCTCCGCGTTGTGCGCGTGCGCGGCGTGGTGGAGCCCGAAGACCGAGTCCATCCCGGCGCGCATGCCCATCAGGTCCTCGGCCTGGTTGACCGCCTTCTTGGCCAGCGCCAGCCCCAGGCGCGGCATCTCGGCGATCCGGCCCGCCAACTCGAGGGTCTCGGTCTCGAGGTCGTCACGGGTTACGACGTGGTTGACCATGCCCCAACGCTCCGCCTGTGAGGCCGAGAAGCGGCCGCCGGTGAAGAGCATCTCCTTGGCGGCGCGGGGGTTGGTGACCCACGGGTGGGCGAAGTACTCGACACCGGGGATGCCCATCTTGACCACCGGGTCGGAGAAGAAGGCGTCGTCGGAGGCGACGATGAAGTCGCAGGACCAGGCCAGCATCAGGCCGCCGGCGATGCAGGCGCCCTGCACCATCGCGATCGTCGGCTTCGGCAGCTCCCGCCAGCGGCGGCACATGCCGAGGTAGACCTCGGACTCGCGCGCGAAGCGGGAGTCGACGCCCTCCTTGCCGACGTGGTCCCACCACATCACGGCCTTGCGCTCGAAGCTCTCGTCGATGTCGCGGCCCGGGGTGCCGATGTCGTGGCCGGCGCAGAAGTGCTTGCCGTTGCCGCCGAGGACGATCACCTTGACGTCGTCGTCGTTGGTCGCTCGGGTGAATGCCTCGTCGAGCGCGTAGGTCACCTTCGAGTTCTGGGCGTTGCGGTATTCGGGGCGGTTCAGCCGAACTACCGCGACGGGTCCGTGGGTCTCGTACGTCACGACGTCCTCACTCATGCCGCAGACGCTACCAAACAAGTGCTTGGTTTGGTAGGTTGTCCGGCATGGACCTGACCTACTCCGCCGAGGACGAGGCGTTCCGTGCCGAGGTGCGCGAGTGGCTGGCCGACCATCTGGTCGGCGAGTGGGCCGCGCTGCGCGGCACCGGCGGGAACGGCCGTGATCACGAGTCGTACGAGGCCCGACTGGCGTGGAACCGCTACCTGGCTTCGCACGGGTGGACGTGTCTGGGCTGGCCCGAGGAGCACGGCGGGCGCGGCCTGCCGTTGTTCCAGCAGGTGATCTTCCACGAGGAGTACGCCCGGGCGGACGCCCCGGTGCGGATCAACCACCTCGGCGAGGAGCTGCTCGGCCCCACCCTGATCGCGCACGGCACTCCCGCTCAGCGGGATCGGTTCCTGCCCAAGATCGTCGCCGTCGAGGAGCTGTGGTGCCAGGGCTACTCCGAGCCCGGTGCCGGCTCCGACCTGGCCGGGGTGCGCACCCGCGCCCGGCTCGACGGCGGCCGATGGATCATCGACGGTCAGAAGGTCTGGACGTCGAACGCCCACCTCTCCGACTGGTGCTTCGTGGTCTGCCGCACGACGCCCGGCTCCGAGCGCCACCACGGGCTGTCCTACCTGCTGGTGCCGATGGCGCAGTCCGGTGTCGACGTACGCCCGATCGAGCAGCTCACCGGCACCTCCGAGTTCAACGAGGTCTTCTTCGACGGGGCAGAGACGGCGGCCGACCTGGTGGTCGGCGAGCCCGGCGACGGCTGGAAGGTCGCAATGGCGACCCTCGGGTTCGAGCGCGGGGTCTCCACGATCGGCCAGCAGGTCGGGTTCGCGCGCGAGCTGGAGACGGTCGAGGAGGCCGCGCGAGCGAACGGTTCCATCGACGACCCCGGCATCGCCGCGCGACTCAGCCAGGCCCACGTCGGGCTGGAGGTGCTCCGGCTGCACGCGCTGCGGACCCTCTCGGCGTACGACTCCGGATCCTCCGGCCCCGAGGCGAGCGTCTCCAAGCTGCTGTGGGCCCGGTGGCACCGCGACCTCGGCGAGCTGGCGATGGACGTCATCGGCCTCGCCGGACTGACCACCGGTCCCGGCTACGAGCTCGACCGGTTCCAGTCGCTCTTCCTGTTCAGCCGCGCCGACACCATCTACGGCGGCTCCGACGAGATCCAACGGAACATCATCGCCGAGCGTGTGCTCGGCCTGCCACGAGAGGCCCGTGCATGAGCACGCACAAGCCAGAACAGCCCACCCCCGCGTACGTCCCCGGCCACTCGCTCCTGGAGGGGCGGGTCGTCGTCGTGACCGCGGCTGCCGGCGCGGGGATCGGGGCGGCGGTGGTGCGCAAGGTGCTCGAGGAGGGCGCCAGGGCGGTCGTCGTCTCCGACACCCACGAGCGGCGGCTCAAGGAGTCCGTCGACGCGCTCGGGGAGGAGTTCGGGGCGGACCGGATCACGGGCGTGACCTGCGACGTCACGCAGGAGGACCAGGTCCAGGCGCTGCTCGACGCGGCCGAGCCGTACGGCGGTGTCGACGTGATGATCAACAACGCCGGTCTCGGTGGGACCGCGTCGGTGCTGGAGATGACCGACGAGCAGTGGTCGAAGGTTCTCGACATCACCCTGACCGGGACGTTCCGGTGCGTCCGGGCGGTCGGGCAGCGGTTCGTGGCCGCCGGGAAGCGTGGCGTGATCGTCAACAACGCCTCCGTGATCGGTTGGCGGGCGCAGGAGGGGCAGGCGCACTACGCCGCTGCCAAGGCCGGGGTGATGGCGCTGACCCGCTCCGCCGCCGCCGACCTGGCGCCGCACGGCATCCGGGTCAACGCGGTCTCGCCGTCCCTGGCGATGCACCCGTTCCTGGAGAAGGTCACGAGCCCGGAGCTCCTGGAGGAGCTGAAGGCCCGCGAGGCCTTCGGCCGCGCCGCCGAGCCCTGGGAGATCGCCAACGTCATGGTCTTCCTGGCCAGCGACTACTCGTCCTACATGACCGGCGAGGTCGTCTCGGTAAGCAGCCAACATGCCTGACACCGTCGGTCGAGCCGCGAGCGAAGCGAGCGTGTCGAGACCAACACAGTCCTATCGAGCGCCGACGGACCGTGTTGGTCTCGACACGCCTCCGCCTAGCGGCTCCGGCGGCTCGACCAGCGGTTATGAAGAGGAGATCTGATGTCTGAGGCATTCATCGTCGACGCCGTTCGTACGCCGGTGGGCAAGCGCGGGGGCGCGCTCGCCGGCATGCATCCGGCCGACCTCGGCGCCCACTCGCTCGCCGCGCTCGTCGACCGCACGGGGATCGACCCGGGAGCCGTCGACGACGTGATCATGGGCTGCTGCGACACCATCGGCGGGCAGGCCGGCGACGTCGCGCGGACCGCGTGGTTGGTGGCCGGGCTGCCCGATCACGTACCTGGCGTGACCATCGACCGGCAGTGCGGCTCCTCCCAGCAGGCGGTGCACTTCGCGGCGCAGGGCGTCATGTCCGGGACCCAGAACCTGGTGGTCGCGGGCGGGCTGCAGAACATGTCCGCGATCCCGATCTCGGCGGCCATGCTGGTGGGTCAGCAGTACGGGTTCACCACCCCGTTCGCCGAGTCGCCCGGCTGGGTGAAGCGCTACGGCGACCAGGAGGTCTCCCAGTTCCGTTCCGCCGAGATGATCGCGGAGAAGTGGGACATCTCGCGCGAGGACATGGAGGGCTATGCGCTGGCCTCCCATCAGCGCGCCAAGACCGCGATCGCCGAGGGGCGGTTCGACCGGGAGATCGTGCCGGTCGGAGACTTCGACACGGACCAGTGTCCTCGCGAGACCTCGCTCGAGAAGATGGCCTCGCTGGAGCCGCTCGCCCCCGGCGGTCGGATCACCGCAGCCGTCGCCTCCCAGATCTGCGACGCGTCCTCGGCGCTGCTGGTCGCCTCCGCCCAGGCCGTACGCGCCTTCGGCCTCACCCCGCGCGCCCGGATCCATCACCTCTCCGTGCGTGGCGACGACCCGGTGTGGATGCTCACCGGCCCGATCGAGGCCACGCGTCACGCCCTGGCCAAGACCGGTCTGACGGTCGACGACATCGACCTGTTCGAGTGCAACGAGGCGTTCGCCTCCGTCGTCCTGGCGTGGATGAAGGAGCTCGACGTCCCGCACGAGAAGGTCAACGTCAACGGCGGCGGCATCGCCCTCGGCCACCCCATCGGCGCCACCGGCGCCCGGCTGATGACGACCCTCCTCAACGAGCTCGAGCGCACCGGCGGCCGCTACGGCCTCCAGGTCATGTGCGAGGGCGGCGGCCAGGCCAACGTCACCATCATCGAGCGTCTCTGAGGACCCGGGACCGACCGGTCAGGCCGGCTGCAACCTGAGCGTGCGGCGCTCGGCGGCGGGGGAGCCGGGGGTGGGGAACCAGCGGTGGATGACCGCGGCCTGCCCGGCGGTCCACAGGCCGCTGATGACCCAGTAGACGAGCAGGGCGAGCGGGACGCTGCTGCCGGCGAGGAGCATGCCGCCGGCGGAGATGACGGGCATCAGCTCCTGCATCCGGATCATCGACTCGGGCATGTCGGCACGCACCATGTTGGGGAGCACCCACATTCGCTGACTGAGGTAGCTGACCGCGGCGGCGGTGGCGGCCAGTCCCAGAGTGATCACCAGGTGGCTCGTGTCTCCGGAGAGGTAGCCGTGCCCGGTCAGCGGCGCGCCCAGGAAGGTCGCCTTCCCGAGCGAGGCGACGAGCGAGTCGCTCATCGCGCCGACCGAGTTGCTCCGGCTGACGTCGGAGAGCAGGTGGTAGAGCGCCAGGAAGATCGGCAGCTGGGCGAAGGCGGCGAGCATGGCGAAGCGGGGTACGCCGTGCTCCTCGTTGATCTTGCGGCGCTCCTCCATCATCGCCATCATGTCGGCCTGGCTGGCGCTGCCCTTCGAGGTCTGCTTCTTCTGGTACTTCTTGGTCAGCGCCTGGAGCTGCGGGCGGGCCCGGGCGGAAGCATGGGCGGTGCGTACGCCGCGGATCGTCAAGGGCAGGAGGGCGAGCCTCACCAGGACGACGACGGCGGCGATGGCCAGCAGCCAGCTGGCGTTGTCGCCAGCGAAGGACAGGACATGGTGGGCGCCGGCGAGGACGGCGGCGAGGGCGTGCGACAACGGGGCGAGGACGGACATGGGTGTGCTCCTGAGGTGAGTGGGTAGGCCTGACGGGCTCGCCGGTGGGCGAGTGTCAGACCTGCTCAGGAGCGCGCGGACGGCGCGGGGAGCAGACCGGGTCGGTGACCCGGGCAGCGAGATGACGAGGTCCGTCGGACACGTCCGGAGGGACCGTCGAACGGGCCCTGACCAGGGCGAACGCGCTGATGCCGTGGAGTGATCCGACCGCGACGGCCGCGAGCGCGGTCGAGACGGCGATGGTCAGCAGGGCCTGCTCGGGATCGACGCTCATCAGCGCCGGGAGCATCAGCGTGAAAAGTGCGACGAGCGCGATGCGTACGCGGCTCGTCTCGGTGTTCACGCAGGTCAGTGTACCGATCGTGGTCAACCGGAGCATCATCCCAGGGCGCGCCGCATCAGGACCCGAGGGTGACCCGCGAGGACGGAGGTGGTGTCGGCGGCGTGCGTGAAGCCGGCCGCCTCGAAGTTCTTGCGGATCCCGGCGTACGCCATCGTCAGGTCGACCTTCGCGCCCTGGTTGTCGAGCGGGTAGGCCTCGACGGCCGGAGCGCCGCGGTCGCGGGCGAAGTCGACGGCCCCCTCGATGAGCGTGTGCGAGATGCCCTTGCCGCGATGGCCCGGCCGGACCCGGATGCACCACACGGACCAGACCGGCAGGTCGTCGACGTGGGGGATCTTCCGGTTGCGGGCGAAGGTCGTGTCCGCGCGCGGGGCCACGGCGGCCCAGCCGACCGGCTCGTCGCCCTCGTAGGCCAGCACGCCCAGCGGGCCGTCGGCGAGCAGTGTGCGGATGTACTCACCGCGCTCCTGGCCGCGCATCTGGTTGTTGATCGTGGAGGGGATCCGGTAGCTCAGGCACCAGCAGACGCTGGCGTCGGGTCGTTTGGGACCGACCAGAGTGCGTACGTCCTCGAACACCGTCGCGGGGCGAACCTCGATGGCCATGGGTCCACCCTGAGGCTCAGACGCGGGTCGCGTCCAGGTGTTTGAGGCGGTCGGCGGCCTGGGCGACGATGCGGTCGACGAGCTCTTCGCAGGTGGGGAGGTCGTCGAGGAGGCCGACGACCTGGCCGCTGGAGAGCATCCCGGCGTTCGTGTCGCCCTCGACGAGGCCGGCGCGGAGCAGCATCGGGGTGTTGGCGGCCAGGACGACCTCCGCCCAGGTGCGGTCGCCGCCGTGCACCATGTTGCGACCGTCCTTGACGAGGGTGCGCCAGGGGAGTCCGGACATCTCCTTGAACTGCCGGGTGCGCTTGAGCGTGCGGAGCAGCTTCGCGGTGAGGCCCTCCTTCTCGAGCGTGTCGATGAACTCGGTGCGGAGGAGTCGATGCGGCATGCCGTCGGCCTTCGTGGTCACGACGGTGCCGTCGAGGCCGAAGGTCAGGTAGCGCCGGCGGACCTCTTCGGGGACCGCGGAGTCGGCGGTGAGCAGGAAGCGCGTGCCCATGCCGATGCCGGCGGCGCCGTAGGCCATGGCCGCGGCGAGTCCGCGGCCGTCGAAGAAGCCGCCTGCGGCGACGACGGGGATGTCGACGGCGTCCAGGACGCTCGGGAGGAGCAGGGTCGTCGGGACCGCGCCGGTGTGGCCGCCGCCCTCGCCGCCCTGGATCATCACCATGTCGGCGCCCCAGCTCGCCACCTTCTTGGCGTGCTTGGCCGCGCCGATCGACGGCATCACGACGATGTCGTGCTCCTTGAGCATGCCGATGAGCTCGGGTTTGGGGGCGAGGGCGAAGCTCGCGACCTTCACGCCGTGGTCGATGAGCAGCCGGCAGCGGTCGGGGGCGTCCGAGGCGTCGGCGCGCAGGTTGACGCCGAACGGCTTGTCGGTGCGGCCCTTGACCTCGAGGATCGCCTTCTCCAGCTCGTCGAGGGTCATCGTCGCCGAGGCCAGGATGCCGAGCGCGCCCGCGTCGGCGGTGGCCGAGACGAGGCGCGGGCCGGCGACCCAGCCCATGCCGGTCTGCACGATCGGGTGGGCGACGCCGGTCAGATCGGTCAGCGGCGTACGAAAGGTCTGTGCGGTGCTCATCGAGTCTCCTGATCTTGCCGAGTCGGCTCATCTTGACGAGATCCGGCGTCGAGTCGGCGCGTCATGACGAGCCGGGTGGGCATCACGAGCCGGCTGGGCATCACTTGCCGTCCTTCACGAAGGCGTCGCGGCGCTCGTCGGCGACACCGGCGAGGTTGAGCTCGTAGGTGAAGCCCTGCTCGAAGCGGTAGGAGGCGTTCACGTCGACCGGGTCGATGCCGTTGAGCGCGGCCTTGGCGGCGCGGATGACCTGCGGGTCCTTGGCGGCGACCTGTCGGGCGACCTCGAGGGCGGCCTCGTCCAGGTCCTCCCTTGGCACGACCGCGTGCACCGAGCCCAGCTCGTGGAGGCGCTGGGCGGTGATGGTCTGGGCGGTGAAGTAGAGCGTACGCAGCATGTGCTGGGGCACCAGCCGACTCAGGTGGGTGGCGGCGCCGAGGGCGCCACGGTCGACCTCGGGTACGCCGAAGAACGCGTCGTCGCTGGCCACGATCGTGTCCGCGTTGCCGACCAGCCCGACGCCTCCGCCGAGGCAGAAGCCGTTGACCGCGGCGATCACGGGGACCGGGCACTCGTAGATCGCCTTGAAGGCCGCGTAGCAGCCGCGGTTGGCGCCGAGGATGCCTTCGAACCCCTCGATCTGCTGCATCTCCTTGATGTCGACGCCGGCGTTGAAGCCCTTCCCCTCGGCGCGCAGGATCACGACGCGCGCGCCCTGGTCGGCGGCGGTCGTGACGGCGTCGGCGACCTCGAACCAGCCCTTCACCGGCAGCGCGTTCACCGGCGGGTGGTTCATCGTGACGACGGCGATCTGCTCGTCGGTGATCTCGGTGGAGATGCCCATGGTCCGTTCCTAACCTAGCGATTGCTTGGTAGCCTAGCAGTTGCTTGGTTTCTGAACGCAAGACTGGAAAGGGACGTCACCATGGCACGACTGCTCGAAGGCCGGATCGCGATCGTCACCGGGGCGGGGCGAGGCATCGGCCGCGCCCACGCGCTCGAGCTCGCCCGTCACGGAGCGAAGGTGGTCGTCAACGACTTCGGCGTCTCGCTGGCGGGCGAGGGCACCGGTGAGTCGCCCGCGGAGCAGGTGGTCGAGGAGATCGTCTCCGCAGGTGGGGAGGCGGTCGCCAACGCCGCCGACGTCGCCGACTTCGCGCAGGCCGAGGCGATGGTGCGACAGGCGGTCGAGACGTACGGAGGTCTGGACATCCTCGTCAACAACGCCGGCTTCGTCCGCGACCGGATGCTCGTCAACACCTCCGAGGAGGAGTGGGACGCGGTGATCCGGGTGCACCTGAAGGGCCACTTCGCGACGCTTCGGCACGCCGGGGCCTACTGGCGGGCTGAGTCAAAGGCCGGGCGGCAGCCGGACGCCCGGGTCGTCAACACCTCCTCCGGCGCCGGCCTCCAGGGCTCGATCGGGCAGGGGACCTACTCCGCCGCCAAGGCCGGGATCGCCGGGCTCACCCTCGTCGCCGCCGCCGAGATGTCGCGCTACGGCGTCACCGTCAACGCGATCGCGCCGGTCGCCAAGACCCGGATGACCGAGGGCGCCTTCGACACCTCCGCCATGGCGCTGCCCGAGGACAACAGTCCCATCGTCGCCTGGCTCGCCTCCGAGGACGCCCGCGACATCACCGGCCGGGTCATCGAGATCGACGGGCCGACGATCACCGTCGAGAACGGCTGGGCCCACGGCCCTTCCGCCGACGCCGGCGCCCGCTGGGAGGCCACCGAGGTCGGCCCCGCGCTCCGCAAGCTCCTTGCGCAGGCGCCGGAGCCGGAGAAGGTCTACGGCGCCTGACCCCGCCGAGACGTCAGGTACGTCGGCCGAGTCGGCACTCCGGTGCCCACTCGGCCGACGCGGGTGACGCCTCGGCGGGTCAGCCGAGCTCCGCGCAGACGGTCGCCGCGATGTCCGCGAGCGGGGTGTCGAGGGGCTCGGCGGCGGGGTCGTCGGAGCGGGTGAGGGCGGCGATGACGATCGGGGCGCCGTCCGGGGTCCAGGTGACGCCGACGTCGTTCCGCGACGCGTAGTCGCCGCCGCCGGTCTTGTCGGCGAGCCGCCAGCCGGCCGGAACGCCGGCGCCGAAGCGGGTGACGGTCGACTGGTTGGCCAGCATCCAGGTCAGCAGCCGGTCCCGGTCGGCGCGGTCGAGGGCGTTGCCGAGCACGAGCTCGGTGTAGGTCTGCGCGATCGCACGCGGCGAGGTGGTGTCGCGCGGGTCGCCCGGGATCGCGCTGTTGAGGTCGGGCTCCCAGCGGTCCAGCCTGGTCACGGTGTCGCCGAGCGAGCGGGCGAAACGCGTGATGCCGGCCGGCCCGCCGATGAGGTGGAGCAGCTCGTTGGCGGCGGTGTTGTCGGACCGCGTCATCGTCGCCTCGGCGAGCTGCGCGACGGTCAGGCCGTTGCGCGTCGTGAGCGAGGTGACCGGTGAGTTGACGACGACATCGGCTGCCTCCCAGGTCAGCCGCCGCTGGAGCGTAAGCGCCGGGTGATCGCGCAGGATCGAGGCCACGAGCAGGGTCTTGAAGGTCGACAGCATCGGGAAGCGCTCGTCGGCACGGTGCTCGATGACGCGGCCGGTCCGCACGTTCTTAGCCCAGACGCCGAGGTGGCGCTGGTGCTTCTGCTCGAGGGCGGCGATCGAGGGGCTGTCGGCGGCGTACGCCACGGAGCTGCCGGCTCCGGTCGCGGCGAGCGCGGCCGCGGTGGCGGCTCCGCCCAGCAGGGTGCGGCGGCTGAGGATCGGGTGGGTCATGCAGGCATCGTGACGTCGCCGCAGCGACGGCGTCCAAGGACGATCCGGCATGCACGTATGCATCGCCGACATGGGACGAGCTGGGGCCGATCAGCCATCCTGTACGCGTGGACCTACTGCTTCACCTGCGCGGCTTCACCGCGGTCGCGGACGAGATGAGCGTCTCCGAGGCCGCCTTGGAGCTGGGTGTCGACCAGCCGCTCCTCAGCCGTCGGTTGCGAGCTCTCGAGCGGGAGCTCGGGGTGGAGCTGATCGACCGCACCCGGCGCCAGATCGCGCTCACGCCTGCCGGCCACGCGCTCCTCCCGCGGGCGAGACACCTCGTCGATCAGGCCGACCATCTGCTGCGAAGCGTCCGCCGGCACGACCGGCAGAGCTTCGTCGTCGCGGTGCCGTCCGGCTGCGATCCGGCCCCGCTCGCGCGGATGGTCGCGCTGCTGGAGGCGGAAGGCGTCGACGTACGCCTCGCGAGCGACGGCGACGAGCAGCCGGGGTCGGCCGCCTGGTCGGTCGAGGCGTGCGACCCGGACGCGGCCACGTGGCTCACTCCGCTGGGCGCCGCTACCGCTCCCGGGCCCTCCCGGGGGCCGGTGCCGCTGAGCGCGCTGCGACCGCGCCGCGGCGGGGAGCGTACGCAGGTGCTGGCCCTCCCGCGAGACCTGGATGACCCCGCCGGCCGGCTGCGACGGCACGCGGAGCGGGCTGGCATCGGACCGGCCACCCTGCGCCGCGCACCGCACCGGATCGCGGTGGCCGAGACGATGGCGGGGCGCGCGAGCCTGATCTGCGCGCGGCACGAGGCGGTGACGTACGGACTGAGCTGGTCGCCGTTCGTCGACCCGGTGCCGCGCGGCCACCGCCTGGTCGAGCAGCCACCACCGCCCGGGCCGTTGACGGCCGGCCGGGTGCGGGAGCAGGCGCTCGCGCTGCTCGGCGCGTGCGTCGGCGCACCCGAGGAGGGGCGCGGATGAGTCCGCTCGTCGGCAGCGACCGGGGCCTGATCGACCTCGCCGAAGCGGCCGCCGAACGCTTCCGGGAGCTCCAGGTCAGGATCGCGTTCCTCGCCCGAGACGTCGACACCGGCCAGGAGGTCGGCGTCGGCGTGGACCGGCCGATGCCGCTGGCGTCGGTGGCGAAGGTGCCGCTGGCCCTGGTCGTGGCGGACCGGATCGCCCGCGGCGAGATCGACGGGGGCGCGATGGTGACGCTGACCGCGGCGGAGCGGAGCTACGGGCCGTACGGCATCTCGGCCTTCGCCCACGACGCGACCTGCTCGGTCGCCGACCTGATGCTGATGATGCTCGGCCTCAGCGACAACGCCGCCGCCGACGCGCTCTTCGACCTCGTCCCGCCGCGCGAGGTCGACGAGCAGCTCGCCGAGTGGGGTGTCGAGGGGCTGCGAGTGCGGCACCGGATGCAGCCGATGTACGACTACGCCACCCGCGTCGCCGGCCCCGACTTCGCCCTCGCCACCCAGCTCGCGGTCGAGGGCCGGCGGCCCGGCGGCCGGCACGTCATCGACTCGCTCGACGTCGAGCGCGCCACGGTCGGCTCGCCGCGTGCCTGCGTCGACCTGCTCGAGCGTGTCTGGCGCGACGAGATCGCCAAGCCCGAGGCGACCGAGCTGCTGCGACGCCTGATGGGCAAGCAGGTCTTCACCCACCGGATCGCCGCCGACCTGCTCGCCGACGACATCCGGCTCGCCGGCAAGACCGGCGGCTTCCTCACCCTGCGCCACGAGATCGCCGTCGTCACCCACCCCGGCGGCCGCGTCGCCATCGCGGTCCTGACCGACTCCGACCGCACTGCCCGGATCCAGA
This sequence comes from Nocardioides sp. NPDC047086, assembly GCF_040643685.1. Taxonomy (NCBI): domain Bacteria; kingdom Bacillati; phylum Actinomycetota; class Actinomycetes; order Propionibacteriales; family Nocardioidaceae; genus Nocardioides; species Nocardioides sp. NPDC047086. Next base: position 3,725 of record NZ_JBEYUV010000056.1, on the reverse strand, counting down.
ACGACGTCGACCTCGCCATCGCCGCCACCGCCCGCGATGCCGTCGACGCCCTCGCCTCCCGCCACCTCGCCTGACCCGAGGCGTCACGTACGTCGGCCGAAGCGTCACCCCGATGCCACCTCGGCCGACGCGCCCGACGCCTCGGCCGACGGGGCTGACGCCTCGGCAAAAACCAGTCGGCAAGCACCCCGTTGCGGTGGTGGAATTGGCCGGTGCCCGCCCTGCCCGGTTTCATCGACAACCTCATCCCGCCGACGCCGTTGTCGAAGCGTCTGGCGACGCAGTCGCTGCTCTTCGCAGCCGGGGACGGGACGTTCAACACCGCGGCCGCGTTCTACCTGGTCGCCTTCGTCGGCCTGAGCCCGGCGCAGATCGGCGTGGGCCTGACGGTCGCCGGGATCGCGAGCTTCCTCACCGCCTACCCGATGGGCCGGCTGGCCGACTTCATCGGCCCGAAGCGGATCTGGGCGATCAGCGCCTTGATCAGCGCTTTGATGTTCGCGACGATGCCGTTCATCCACGGCTTCTGGGCCTACCTGGCGGTCATCGTCGTCTTCGAGGTGGTCAACAACGCGGGCGGCGCCGGCCGGAATGCGTACGTCCTCGATGTGCTGCCCGACAAGGAGCGGGTCGCGACCCAGGCGTTCATGTACTCCAGCCTCAACCTCGGCTTCACGATCGGTGCCCTGATCGCCGGCATCGCGCTCGCGCTGGACACCGACACGGTCCTCAAGTGGGGCGTGCCGTTCTTCGCGCTGGCCATCGGGATCGCCAACTCCGTCTGGATCAGCCGGCTGCCGAGGGCACCTCATGACGAGCGCCGCGCGGCCGGCGTGGTCACCGAGAAGCTGCCCGGTCCCGGCGCGCTGCGCAACGTCGGCTGGCTCCTGGTGACCACCTTCACCGGCACGCTGTGGAGCAACCAGGTGCTGCTGCACACCGTGATCCCGCTTTGGCTGGTCGAGTACACCGACTCCCCGCGCTGGCTGCTGGCCTGGCTCTTCGCGACCAACACGGTGCTGTGCATCATCCTCCCGGCCTACACGTCCAAGGGCGTCCACGACGTCCGCGACGCCTTGCGTCGGGTGTGGTGGAGCAGCGCGTTCTTCGTCGCCGCCTGCGCGATCACGCTGGTCACCCATGACACCCGCGGGTTCCTCACCATCTTCCTGGTCTGGCTCGGCCACGTCGCGGTGACCGGTGCCGAGCTCGCCATCGGCTCCGCCTCCTGGGCCTTCCAGGCCGAGCTGATGGACCCGGACCGACGGGGCGAGTACGAAGGCGTCGCCGGCATCGGCCGCCAACTCGGCGGCGCGTGGGCCCCCGCCCTGTTCACCTTCCTCGCCATGGGCTGGCACCCCGACTTCTACAGCGGCGCCGGCTGGATCGTCATCGGCGTGATCGTCGTCGTCGCTGCCGCCGCCATGGGGCCCTCGACCCGGATGGCCGTACGTTTCAAGCAGACCCACTTCCCGCGCGAGGAAGAGCCGGAGCCAGCTGTCGCCTAACCCAGGACCGTCGCGATCCGGTCGCCGAGATACGGGGCCAGGGTGGCGGCGTAGAGCGGTGAGATGTGGAAGCCGTCCTGGTAGACCTGCAGGTTGCCGACGACGGGGGAGCAGGTGTCGGGCTCGCAGAAGTAGTCGGTGAGGTCGATGCGATGGGCGTTCGGGGTCAGCCGGGTGGCACCGGCGCTGCCGTCGTCGCGTACGACCCGGTCCCGGTCGCGAGCGCAGCTCGACCCCGCCGCGAGGCCGGCGTCGTCGATGCACGGCTGGACCACGCGCGCGAACCGGTTGGTGCTGCCCTCGAAGATCGGGCTGTCCCGGATCGCGATCACCGGCACGGCCGGGTCCGGCCGGGTCGCCCACGCCTCCGCGAGACCATGGCTGAGCGCCTCGCCGGGCGTCTCGTCACCGACGGCCTCGACCGAGACCTGGCTGGAGTGGATGACGACGTACGCGTCGATCCCCCGCTCCTCGGAGAGATACGTCGCGAGCCGCGACTTCCACTGCCGGCACAGCTCGACGGACGTCCGGGGCGTACCGACACGATCGCGCGCGTTCCAGTGGCAGCCGGCGCGGCTGGCGACGTCGATGCGCCAGCCGCGCCGCTCGGCGATCTCGCGGTAGGCGGGGACGAGCTGGTGGTTGTGCGAGTCGCCGATCGCGAGCAGCCGCCGCGTGTAGCCGCGGGCGGGCCCGAGCGTGCAGACCCTGAACCGCACCGGCCGCTCCTCGTTGGACCAGCAGCCGGACCCGTCGGGTGCCTGGTAGCCGAGGCGGGCGTCGAGCAGTCGGTCCGGACCCTGACAGCCGGCGGTCGCGGGATCCATGGCGGCCGCGCCGATGCAGCCGGCGTACTTCTTCGCGGCGGCGACGGCCGCCGCCGTGGCCGCGGCGTCCTGGCGCTCGACCGCGGTGGCACCGGCCATGGTCGTGCCCGCGACGAGCGCGATCACTACCGGGACGGTCACGAGCCGCCGGAGGCCACCGAAGCACAGCCCGACGCGGGTGACCGGCACCTCGACGAACCGGTGGGTCAGCCAGGCCAGGATCACCGAGGCCGAGAGCACGACCGCCGCGGCGAGGAGCGTGGTCCGGGTGGCGTACGTCCAGCTCAGCCACGCCACCAGCAGCGGCCAGTGCCACAGATAGAGGGGGAAGGAGATGTCCGCGACGAAGCGCAGCGGCCTGAGCGAGAGGAACCGCTGCGGCCCCATCGGCGTCGTCGAGCCGGAGCCCAGAACGACCAGCAGCGCCCCGCCCACCGGCCACAGCGCCCACGGCCCCGGGAAGAGCGCCGCGCCGTCGAGCACGAACCCCGAGCTCGCGACGAGCAGCAGCCCGACCCAGGCGAGCACCGGCCGCGCGGGCACCGGTGGCCGGAGACGATCGAGCCCGAGCGCGAGCAGGGCCCCCGCGCCGAGCTCCCAGAAGCGTGCCCCGGTGTGGAAGTAGGCCACCTGCTGGTCGGCCACCCCGAGCTGCCACGCGAAGACGAACGACGCGACCGTCGCCACCGCCACGACGAGTGCCATCACGAGCCGGAGCCGTGCCCGCGCCATCCGCCAGATCACCAGCACCACCACCGGCCAGACCAGCAGGAACTGTCCCTGCACCGCCAGCGACCAGAAGTGCTGCAGCGGGCTCGCGCTCGGCCCGGCCGCCCCGTAGGCGAGCTGGGTCCGGATCATCTCCCAGTTCAGGACGTACGCCGCCGAGGCAGCGATCTCCCGCAACGTCGAGCCCCACATCGACCGCGGCATGACCGCCACCATCAGCACCGCCGTCCCGGCGAGCACGACCAGCATGGGAGCCGAGAGCCGCAGGAACGTACGCCCGTAGTGGTCGGCCAGGTGCAGCTCGGCGGATGCGACCCGGCGGACGAGCGAGCGGGTCACCAGGAACCCGGTCAGCGCCAGGAAGACGTCGACGCCGCCGGAGACCCGGCCGTCGCCGAAGAGGTGGAAGACCACCACGAGCACCAGCGCCAGCCCCCGCAGCCCGTGGATCTCGGCGATGCGCGGCGGTCGGGGAGGCGGCGGCATCGGGTCACGCTAAGCCTCGTCGGTGACCCCCAGGAGACGCCCAGATGAAGCCGAGTCGGCTCATCTTGACCGAAATCCTCGCCGAGTCGGCTCATCTTGACCGAAATCCTCGCCGAGTCGGCTCATCTTGACCGAAATCCTCGCCGAGTCGGCTCATCTTGACCGAAATCCTCGC
>NZ_JBEYUV010000055.1:0-23361 GCF_040643685.1 Nocardioides sp. NPDC047086 | reverse complement strand
CTGCTGACCCGGACGGGGCTGCTGCCCCCGGTAGGGCGGGCGAGACTCGCCGGGGCGGTTTTCGGTCAGGACGAGCCGACTCGGCTCGACGGCAGGCTCAGAGGTGGTAGTTCGGGGCCTCGGCCGTGACCTGGATGTCGTGGGGGTGGCTCTCCTTGAGCGAGGCCGAGGTGATCCGCATGAAGCGGCCCTGGCTCTGCAGCTCGGGGATCGTGCGCGCGCCGACGTAGAACATGGTCTGGTGCAGGCCGCCGGTGAGCTGGTGGGCGACGGTGGCCAGCGAGCCCTTGTAGGCGACCTGGCCCTCGACACCCTCGGGGACGATCATGTCGTCGTCGGTGACCTCGGCCTGGAAGTAGCGGTCCTTGGAGAAGGACTTCTTGCCGCGCGAGGACATCGCGCCCATGGAACCCATGCCGCGGTAGGCCTTGAACTGCTTGCCGTTGATCAGGACCGTGTCACCGGGGGTCTCCTCGGTGCCGGCCAGCATCGAGCCGAGCATCACGGTGTCGGCACCGGCGACGATGGCCTTGCCGATCTCGCCGGAGTAGCGCAGACCACCGTCGGCGATCACCGGGACGCCGGCCGGCTTGCAGGCCAGGCTCGCCTCGTAGACCGCGGAGATCTGCGGGACACCGACACCGGTGACGACGCGGGTGGTGCAGATCGAGCCCGGCCCGACGCCGACCTTGACCGCGTCGGCGCCCGCGTCGACGAAGCTCTGCGCGCCCTCCTTGGTGGCGACGTTGCCGCCGATGACCTGGACGTGCTTGGTCGCCGGGTCGGTCTTGAGCCGGCGGACCATGTCGATCAGCATGCGTACGTTGCCGTGGGCCGTGTCCGCGACGAGCACGTCGACACCGGCATCGATGAGCGTGGTGGCCCGCTCCCAGGCGTCACCGAAGTAGCCGATCGCCGCGCCGACGAGGAGGCGGCCCTGCGCGTCCTTGGAGGCGTCGGGGAACTGCTCCGACTTCACGAAGTCCTTGACCGTGATCAGACCGGTGATGCGGCCGTCGGTGTCGACCAGGGGAAGCCGCTCGAGCTTGTGCTGACGCAGCAGCTTGGTGGCCTCCTCGCGCGAGATCTCGGCGGGACCGGTGATCAGGTCCTTGGAGGTCATCACCTCGTTGACCTTCGTGGTCGCCCACTCCGCGACCGGGGTGAACCGGAGGTCGCGGTTGGTGATGATGCCGATCAGCTTCTGGTCGACGTCGACGACGGGGAACCCGGAGATCCGGTATTCACCGGCGAGCTTGTCGAGCTGCTCCAGCGTCGCGTCGGGGCCGATGGTGACCGGGTTGGAGATGATCCCGGTCTGGGTGCGCTTGACCAGGTCGACCTGGTAGGCCTGATCCTCGATCGACAGGTTGCGGTGGAGCACACCGATGCCGCCCTGGCGGGCCATCGCGATCGCCATCCGCGACTCGGTCACGGTGTCCATCGCCGCGGAGATCAGCGGCACCCGCAGGTTGATCTCGCGGGTCAGCCGGGAGGTCGTATCGATGTCGGACGGCGCCAGATCCGAGTATCCAGGCATCAGGAGTACGTCGTCGTAGGTGAGGCCGAGCGTCGCGAACTTCTCCGGGATCTCCATGAAGAGATTCTACGTTCAGGCTCCCGCGTGGCCGAAAACGCCAGGAGTCATCGCGATGAATCTAGGTCCGCAACGGTTTGAGGTCCCGCACCGGCACCTTGACGGTCAGCAGGTCGCCGGCCATCCGGATCCGGCCGCGCATCCCCGCGGCGAGAACCATCGGCAGCACCGCCTGGTTGTCGGACTGGGTGGTGAGCAGGATCTCGTCGGCGCCGAGCATGTGCGCGAGCTTGGCGGTGTCGACCAGCAGCCTGGTCCCGATGCCGCGGCGCTGCCAGACCGGGTCGACGCGCAGGTTGACGACGCGTACGTTCTCGTCGTCCTCGGTCGGGGCCAGGACCTCGCCGATACCGACGGCGACGCCGTCGATCAGGGCGGTGACGGTCTCCCCGGTGACGACGAGGTCGGGGGTGCTCCCGGTGCCCAGGCGGCGTACGGGTGGGGTGGTGCCGATCGCCGCCGACTCGCGGCTGCGGTCGAGGACGTCGTTGACCAGGTCGGCCATCGCGGAGCCGCGGGCGTGCTCGGTCGCGGTGAAGGGGGCGGTGCGGTGCAGCTGGACGTCGACGTCGGCGACCCGCAGCTCCATGGTGTCGTGGACGACCCCTGGCGGGGCCTCGGCCTCGGCGTCGAAGAGCTGGGCGACCACCTCCGGGAACGACATCGGCCGCTCCAGGACGTGCCGGGCCGCCTGCACGTAGCGCGTCGGCTGGTCGGCCAGAGCCGCCTCGGTGGCGTTCTGGATGACGATCCCGTCGCCACCCGCGGCGGAGATCAGGTCGCAGATCTCCTTCTCGCCCCAGCCCTCGGGCGTACGCAGCACGAACTCGTCGGTGACCTGGGCCAGCCCTGGGAAGATCTGCATCCCCAGGATGTTGACCCCGGCCTCACCACAGCGCTGCGCCAGCACCGCCAGCGTGCCCGGTCGGTCCGGAAGCGTCGTACGCACTCTCCACAACATCGTCCCCGCCATGCGCCCTAGTCTGCCTGTTTCCCTGTTTCTGGTCCGTTACCCACGGTTAAACCTTCAGTCCGCGGGTGGTCGTGGCGGGGTCTGCTCGCCCGCTTCGACAAGCACGTCGATGTGGTTGCTCGCGGGCGGGAGCGGGCAGGTGGCGTGGATCGTGTAGGCGCAGGGCATGTTGGCGGCGCGGTTGAAGTCGAGGACGACGGTGCCTCCGGCCGGCGGCTCGACGGCCAGCTGACGGCAGGCGGCGTAGGTCGTCACGCCGCTGGTCTCGTCGGTGAACAGCAGCCACAGCTCGCCGTCGCCACCGTCGAAGGCGATCAGCCGCTGCGGGCGACCACCGACCTCGAACGCGACCTCCCCCACGGCGTCGATGATGCTCGAACGACCCTCCACCACGGAGCCGACCGAGATCGGGCGGCTCGTCTCGTAGGCGGTGAAGGCGGCGCTGACCCGCCACGACGGGTCCGGAGCGTACGTCGGCGTGCCGGTGTAGTCGCGCAGGAACGGCCCGTCGGGCTGCCGCGGCCGCAGCACCGGGGTGCCGAAGCGGTCGGCGAGCTCGACCGTCCCGGCGTCGAAGGACGCGATCACGCCGACAGGATCGACGTGACCGAAGACGTACCGCCCCGCGAGGGTGGCACCGCCGAGCTCGAGCCACTCACCCTCGCCCAGCTCGACGACAGCACCCTCCGGGCCGGTCGACCAGACGCCCGGGATTCCGGGGAATCGAACCGGCCGGGGACCCAGCCAGTGCAGGCCGGTGATCGCCAGGAAACCCTCGGGACTTCTCAGCCCGGCTTCCCGCTCATCGCGCCACCGTTGCCAGGCCTGCTCGAAAGTCACGCGCTGCACTCTACAAAGACTTGCGTTGCCAGGTGTTGCAATGGTCGTCGACTTTTACCCTGGCGTTCACCCCCGGCGCATCTTTTCCGTCGCGCGAGCGAGCCTGGCCAGACGGATCACGCCACGTGCCACGGTGACCAGGAGGAGGTACCAGATCGCCGCCACCACGAGCAGCGGGATGATCAGGTGGTTGCGCTCCTCGAGCGCCTGGACGACGCCGAGCAGGTCGGTGATCGAGAGCACCGAGACCAGGCTCGTCGCCTGGAGCGTCGCCACCAGGAGGTCGCCCAGCACGGTGAGCCGGTCACCGCTCGGGAGCGCCCGTGCCGCCTGGGCTCCCATCGCCAGCGCCAGCCCCGCGATCGCCGCGTGGACCGGCGTGACCAGCCGGACCGCGTCGATGTGCACACCCGGGATCCCGAAGGTGATGTCGGGAAAGATCAGCGCGATGTTGCTCCACAGCAGCAGCTGGACGAGCACCGGGATGCTGCCGAAGACCCAGACGTACGCCGCCGAGATCCCGCCCAGTACCAGGTTTCCCGACCTCTCCATCGTGAGCACCACGAGCCCGATCGCCCAGGCCACCGCGAAGACCAGCGCGGTCAGCCGGATCGTCAGCCAGACCCCTGCGAGGACGTCCGGGTGGAGCAGATGGTCGATCACCTCGCCGGGGAGGAGGTTCTCGTTCCTCGCCAGGCTCCACAGGAACCTCACGAGGAGCAGCCCGAGGAAGGCTGCGATCAGCCAGGTGACTGTGTTGGTCTCGACACGCTCGCTGGCGCTCACGGCTCGACCGACGGGGGGACCGCTGGTCGAGCCGCCGGAGCCTCTGGGCGGAGGCGTGTCGAGACCAACACAGTCGTCGTCCGCAGCCGTCTTGCTCATCGCCGTGAACCATGGCGTCTCCTGATGACCGGGAGGTTGCTACCAGCTGGTCATTCCTTGAAATCGCCGCGTCGGCGCATCCGACCCCTCTCGCTCGCTTCGCGTCGCGAGACACGGGGTCAGATGCGCCTACTCGGCTCTGCTCAGTAGGAGGGCTGAGCCTGGACGTTCAGCTCGTCGAAGCGCACCTTCTTGGCCGAGGCGACCCGCGGGTCGCGCAGGTCGAAGACGTCGAAGCCGCGCTGGATCTCGTTGGAGTAGATGTAGCCGTTGTAGTAGTAGGTCGACCAGGGCCCGGCGATCGTCGAGGTGTCCTCGAACGGACCGCGGTCGAACCAGGCGATCTCCTTCGGGTTGGCCGAGTCGGTGAAGTCGTAGACCGACACACCGCCCTGGTACCAAGCCTGGACCATGATGTCCTTGCCCTTGACCGGGATCAGCGAACCGTTGTGGGCGACGCAGTTCTCGGTGTTCGACTGGGTGCGCGGCATCTTGTAGTAGGACTTGAAGACGAGCTGACCGCCCTCGATGTCGTAGATGCCGTTGGCGCCCTTCTCCATCCCGGTCTCCGGGTTGCAGGTCGGCGCACCGCCACCACCGAGCTCGTCGGTGAAGACGACCTTGGTGCCGGTGTTGTTGAAGGTGGCCGAGTGCCAGAACGCGAAGTTCGTGGTGTCGGTGACCTGCTCGGTCACCACCGGGTTCTCGCGGTCGGAGATGTCCATCAGGATGCCGTCGCCCATGCAGGCACCGGCCGCGATGTCCTTCGACGGGTAGGTGGTGATGTCGTGGCAGCCCGCGGTGTTGGTGTAGCCGCCGTCGGGGAACAGCACCGGCTCGCTGACCACCGCGGCCCGCTCGGGCGCCCGCGTGGGGATCTTCACGATGCTGATCTTGTCGTGCGGAGGCTGGCAGTCGGGGTAGGTCTCGCGAGGCCCGTATGAGGAGACGTACGCATAGACCGATCGCCGGTCCTTGCTCGGTGCCAGCGAGTGGGTGTGGGAGCCGCACTTGGTCTCGACCGCGGCGACGTACTGCGGGTCTCGCGGGTTGCTGATGTCGAAGACCCGGATGCCTTCCCAGGACTCCTTGATCTCGGCCGACTGCGCCACGTTGTCGCAGGTGTTGTTGCTGCGGCTGGAGTCGACGGAGAGGACCAGCAGGTCGTCATAGACGGAGATGTCGTTCTGGGACCCGGGGCAGACGTACTGCTTCACGAGGCGCGGCTTCTTCGGGTTCTTGATGTCGATGACGTTGAACCCGTTGTAGTTGCCCGCGAAGGCGTAGTGCCCCTGGAAGGCGAGATCGCTGTTGAGCGCGTTGGCGGGCGTGAAGGCGCCCGACTTCGGGATGTTGGCGATCAGGTGCATGTTGGGTGTGCCGTCGGACTCCCCGACGGGTACGACCGGATTGTTGGCGCCGAGGTTGGCGAGGTCGTTGCCGGCGACGCAGGCGGAGGCGAAGTTGTCACCGAGCTTGGTGATCGCCTGCTTCTCCTCAGCGGTGCAGCTCGTCTGGGCCTCGGGAGACTCGGTGGTCTCGGTGCCGTGGGTGTGGGACTCGTCTGCGGAGGACGGGGCGGCGACGGCCAGCCCTCCTGCGACAACCATGACCACCGCGATGGGGGCAAGGTATTGGGTGGGTCGTCTAAGCCTCATGATCGCAAGCCTTCCGAGTCGGCCGTGGGGTATGGCCCGGGCAGGACTTCTCAACTTTAGTAAAAGTCGTACACGGGAGGCATCGAATATGAATAAATTGTTCACCTCTGCGGGATCTCGGAAGGAGACACATGCCCGGTAGGCGGTTGGGCGTCATCATCTCGGGGGCCGTGTTCGCGGCGATGTCGCTCGGCGGGTGCGGAGGTTCCGCTGACGACGCGCACGGCGAGCACGGCACGCACGGCGCGCACTCGCCCAGCCCGGACGCGGCCACCCAGTCGGCGCCGGTGGTCCAGGGCGGAGCGCCGGGTGAGGCCGCGGCGACGATCTCGCCCTCGGCCGCTGCCACCGACCCGTGGTCCCAGACCGATGCCGACTTCGTGACGATGATGATCCCGCACCACGCGCAGGCGCTGGAGATGACCCGGCTGGCGCGCGAGCACGGCGTCGACCCCGAGGTCGTGTCCTTGGCCAAGCGCATCGAGTCCGCACAGGGCCCCGAGATCGTGGCGATGAGCGGATGGCTCGACACCCGCGGGCTGCGGGTGCCGCGTGCCTCGGACCCCGCGCACACCATGGCCGGCATGCTCACCCCGGCTCAGATGAGCGAGCTCGGCAAGGCCCGTGGCGAGGAGTTCGACCGGCTCTTCCTGACCGGGATGATCCAGCACCACCAGGGCGCCCTTGAGATGGCCGAGCCGATGGCCTCCCAGGGCAGCGACGCGCTGGCGATCGAGATGGCGATGGATGTCGAGGCCACCCAGTCGGTCGAGATCGACATCATGGAGAAGCTCCTCGCCCAGCTGTGAGAACCGGTACGTTTCGGCGGGTGCCCCTCGCCCCCGCCCGTCGTCGACGCGTGCTGATCGGCTCCGCCGTCGTCGCCTGCCTCGCCCTGGTCACCACCACGCTGGTCTACACCGGCGTCGTGATGCCGACCCGTCTGTTCGCGGCCCAGTACGACGTACGCGGCATCGACGTCTCCCACCACAACGGCACCGTCGACTGGCCACGGGTCGCCGATCAGGACATCGACTTCGCCTGGATCAAGGCGACCGAGGGTTCTGCGCACGTGGACTCGCGCTTCGCCGCCAACTGGGCCGAGGCCCGGCGAGCCGGAATCGCGACCGGTGCCTACCACTTCATGAGCTTCGAGAGCCCGGGCGCCGACCAGGCGCACAACATGATCGCCACGGTGCCCCGCGCGGCCGGCACGCTCGCGCCCGTCGTCGACCTGGAGCCCTACGGTTCCTTCAAGGGGAACCTGCCGCCCGCCACCGAGGTCCGCGCCATCCTCGATCCGCTGCTGTCCACGCTCGAGGCGCACTACGGCATCGCGCCGGTCATCTACACCACGCCGTCGGCCTACCGTGCCTATCTGGTCGACGCCTATCCCGAGAACCCGATCTGGTTCCGTTCGGTCGCGTGGCCGCCCCGGGTGCCGGACGGACGGTCCTGGGCCATCTGGCAGTACTCCAACCGGGACCGGCTCGACGGTGTGGGCAGTGAGGACGAGGCGTACGTGGACATGAACGTGCTTTCGGACGACGTCTCGCTCGACGAGTTGGTCGTTCGCTGAGAGCCCCGTCGGTCGAGCCGGATTCGTGAGGCGATGTCCTGAGCTTGTCGAAGGGAACGAGCGAATCCGTGTCGAGACCAACACAGTCGAATCGAGCGCGGACAGGACCGTGTTGGTCTCGACACGCTCGCTGGCGCTCGCGGCTCGACCAGCGAAACGAGAGCCGGCGCCCCGCACGAAGCGGGACGCCGGCTGTGGCGACTCGAGGTCAGTGGCCGTGACCGTGGCCGTGACCGGCCGCGGGCGCCTCTTCCTCTTCCGGCTTGTCGACGACCAGGGTCTCGGTCGTGAGCAGCATGCCCGCGATCGAGGTGGCGTTGATGAGCGCGGAGCGGGTGACCTTGACCGGGTCGATGACGCCCTGGGCAACCAGGTCGCCGTACTCACCGGTGGCGGCGTTGTAGCCCTGGCCGACACCGAGGTCGCGGACCTTGGTGGTGATGACGTAGCCGTTGTCGCCACCGTTCTCGGCGATCCAGCGCAGCGGCTCGTCGGCGGCCTTGCGGACGACACGTACGCCGACCGCCTCGTCGCCCTCGAGACCGAGGTCCTTCTCCAGCACGTTCACCGCGTGGATGAGGGCCGAGCCACCGCCGGGGACGATGCCCTCCTCGATGGCGGCACGGGTCGCGGAGACAGCGTCCTCGATGCGGTGCTTCTTCTCCTTGAGCTCCACCTCGGTGTGAGCGCCGACCTTGATCACGCAGACGCCACCGGCGAGCTTGGCGAGGCGCTCCTGGAGCTTCTCGCGGTCCCAGTCGGAGTCGGTGCGCTCGATCTCGGACTTGATCTCGTTGACTCGACCCTCGACGGCAGCGGCGTCGCCGCCACCCTCGACGATGGTCGTGTTGTCCTTGGAGACCGTCACGCGGCGAGCGGTGCCGAGCACCTCGAGACCGACCTGGTCGAGCTTGAGGCCGACCTCCTCGGCGACGACCTGCGCGCCGGTGAGGATCGCGATGTCCTGCAGCATGGCCTTGCGGCGGTCACCGAACGCGGGCGCCTTGACGGCGGTCGCGTTGAAGGTGCCCTTGATCTTGTTCACGACCAGGGTCGAGAGGGCTTCGCCCTCGACGTCCTCGGCGATGATGAACAGCGGCTTGCCGGCGGCGATGACCTTCTCCAGCAGCGGCAGGAGCTCCTGGATGGAGCTGATCTTGCCCTGGACGAGCAGGATCAGCGGGTCGTCGATGACGGCCTCCATCCGCTCCTGGTCGGTCACGAAGTACTGAGAGATGTAGCCCTTGTCGAACTGCATACCCTCGGTGAACTCGAGCTCGGTGCCGGTGGTGTTGGACTCCTCGACGGTGATGACACCGTCCTTGCCCACCTTGGCGAAGGCCTCGGCGAGGATCTCGCCGATCTTCGCGTCGCGGGAGGAGATCGTGGCGACCGAGGCCATGTCGGACTCGTCGACGACCTCACGGGCGGCGGCACGCAGAGCGTCGCCGACGGCGGCCGCGGCGGCGTCCATCCCGCGCTTGAGGCTCATCGGGTTCGCGCCGGCGGCAACCGCGCGCAGACCCTCGTGGACCATCGCCTGGGCGAGGACGGTCGCGGTGGTCGTACCGTCACCGGCGATGTCGTTGGTCTTGGTCGCGACCTCCTTGGTGAGCTGAGCACCAAGGTTCTCGAACGGGTCGTCCAGCTCGACCTCACGGGCGACGGTGACACCGTCGTTGGTGATGGTCGGAGCGCCCCACTTCTTGTCGAGGACGACGTAGCGGCCCTTGGGGCCCAGCGTCACCTTGACGGCGTTGGCGAGGGCGTCGACGCCACGCTCGAGGGCGCGGCGGGCGTTCTCGTCGAACTCCAGGATCTTCGGCATTGGTATTTACTCCCTTGTACGCAGAACGCGGCCGGGGCCCAGGACGTGATAACCCCGTCGGCCCGGCCGCGTCGATGCGAGACGGATGACGTCAGGCGATGACCGCGAGGATGTCGCGAGCCGAGAGGATGAGGTACTCCTCGCCGGCGTACTTCACCTCGGTGCCGCCGTACTTGCTGTAGATGACCTTGTCGCCCACGGCGACGTCGATCGGGACGCGGTTGCCCTTGTCGTCGATGCGACCCGGGCCGAGCGCCAGGACCTCGCCCTCCTGGGGCTTCTCCTTGGCGGTGTCCGGGATGACCAGACCGGAGGCGGTGGTCTGCTCGGCCTCGACGGCCTTGACGACGATCCGGTCCTCAAGAGGCTTGATGTTGACCGACACTGTGTCGACCTCCCCATTTCTTTTCTACGGAGTCAGACTTCGGTGGGTGTTGCTACGTCTGTGCTTGCGATCTGCCAGATGCGCCGTCGCGGGGGTCGCACCCGACTCGCAAGCGCTGGCACACTCAGGGGGAGAGTGCCAGTGCAGACGTTAGCACTCGACTGCAATGAGTGCCAGCAAGCCTGCTCTATCGCTGCCCGGGGAGCCTCACCACGAGTGCGATCATGCCGGCCAGGAGACCGACGATGACGATGCTGCCGGCGACCACGAGCTCCCGCAGGGTCTCGTCGTTGTCGGCGTTCTTCTCGGCGAGCGAGGTGACCTTGAGCTCTTCGCCATCGCTCAAGGCGGTCATCCGAGACGGGCTCTCCGACGTCGCGGGCCCACCAGAAGAGGGCTTGCGGCTCGGCTTCGGTTCGGGGGCTGCTGACGACGTACTCTCGTTCGGCTCGCTCTGCTCGGCGGGGCCCGGCGCGGCCGTCCTGTCGTCGCCGTCGGCGGAGCCCTGCTCCTCCTCGGCGTCCTGTGTGGCCGAGGGCGCGGCCGACCCGTCCTGGTCATTCTCGGATCCGGAGCTCTCATCCGGCTCCGGTTCGGGCTCCGGCTCCGGCTCCGGCTCCGGCTGACCAGATTCCGAGGTCCTGACGTACGTCACCGTGTACCCCCTCAGTGGACGCCCCTCGCTGTGCCAGACGGTCGTGGTGCGCTGCGGCGGCTCCAGGGTGTGCACCTCCGAACTGCCCCGGCGGCCACCGCTCTCCACGCAGTAGGAGGCGATCAGATAGCCGGCGGGCGCCGACGCCGTGGTCGAGTACTCACCGTCCAGGTCGTGGTAACCGTTGCCCCGCGAGCAGTCGCGGGCCGGGGTCACCGTATCCGCGGAAGCAGGTGCGGCGAACAGCAGCGACAGCAGTGTCGTTGAGAGCAGTGTCAGCACTGCTGCGAGTGCCCCGAGGCTCTCCAGGATTCGACGTGAGGGACGGCACACGTGACGGATCCTAGATCAGTGACACCCCGGAGGGTAATGGGAACTTCGGGTCCCGAACGCCGCTTGAGAGGATCGGAGTATGGACCTCGACGCCTTCGCCTGGTTGCTGACCGATGACGGGCAACGGCTGCTGGCGCGGGCCACCGAGATGACTGCCGCGGGTGAGGACTCTGCCCTGGCGGTGCAGACGGCGCTGCGCAAGGACGAGTCGGCCGAGCGTGTCGCGGCGGCGATGACCCAGGTCGACCTGCGCCGGAAGGCCGCCGCCAAGTTCGGCGACCTCGCGCCGAGGATGTACTTCACCCCCGACGGCCTCGAGCAGGCGACCCGCCTCGCGGTCGCCCACCACCGGGCGGCGCGGCTGCGTGCCTTCGACGCGGCGAGCGTCATCGACCTGGGCTGCGGGATCGGCGGCGACCTGATCGCCTCCTCGTGCGCCGGGCTCACCGCCGCCGGCGTGGACCACGATCCGGAGCGGGTCGCCGTCGCCCAGGCGAACCTCGACGCTCTCGAGCTGCCAGGTGCGGTCACCGTCGCCGACGCAACAGGTGTCGACCATTCCCCCTTCGACGTCGCGTACGCCGATCCGGCGCGTCGCGGCGCCAAGGGCCGCGTCTTCTCCGCGGAGGGGTGGACGCCGCCGTGGTCGTGGGTGGAGACGCTCTTCATGCGTGATGCGTGTGTGAAGGTCGCCCCCGGGATCCCGCACGATCTCGTACCCGACAAAGTCGAGGCCGAGTGGGTCAGCGACCGCGGCGAGGTCAAGGAGGCCGCGCTGTGGTCGGGGTCGCTGGCGAGCACGCACCGGCGTGCCACCGTGATCGGCGAGCGCGGCCTGGCGACGCTCACCTCCGAGGACGATCCCGGCGCCGAGGTCGGCGCGGTCGCCGAGTTCCTCTACGAGCCCGACGGGGCGGTCATCCGCGCCGGACTGGTCACCGCCGTCGCTGCCGGGGTGCAGGGACATCTGGTCGACGAGCACATCGCGTACGTCACCTCCTCCGCCTCCTTCGAGACGCCCTTCGCCCGTGGGTATCAGGTGCTCGAGGAGCTCCCCTACCGGGAGAAGCAGCTCAAGGCGGCGCTGCGCGAGCGCGGGATCGGGAAGCTGACGATCAAGAAGCGCGGCGTGCAGGTCGTCCCCGAGCAGCTCCGCAAGCGACTCTCGCTGTCCGGCACCGAGGAGGCGACGATCGTGCTCACCAGGGTCGCCGGCGAGGGGACCTGTCTGCTGGTGCGGCCCTTCTGAGGGTCAGACCAGGACGGTCGTGATCGGCTGGGAGGAGTCGGCCGGGAGGTCCAGCGCCGAAGGAGTACGTCCCCTCGCCACCATCTCCGCCCCCAGAGCCGCCACCATCGCGCCGTTGTCGGTGCACAGGCCCGGGCGCGGGACTCGGACACGGATGCCGAGCTTGGTGGCACGCTCCTCGGCGAGGACCCGGAGCCGGCTGTTGGCGGCGACCCCGCCACCGATGATGATGTCCTCGATGCCTTCCGAGGAGGCTGCGTCGAGGGCCTTGCGCACCAGGACGTCGACCACCGCCTCCTGGAAGCTGGCGGCCACATCGGCAACCGGGACCGGCTCGCCGCTGCGCTCCCTGGCCTCGATCCAGCGGGCGACCGCGGTCTTGAGGCCGGAGAAGGAGAAGTCGAAGCGGTGACGCTCCAGGTCGCGACGGCCGGTGAGCCCACGGGGAAAGTCGATCGCGATCGAGCTGCCCGACGTGGCGGTCCGGTCGATCACCGGCCCACCGGGGAAGCCGAGGCCGAGCAGACGGGCGACCTTGTCGAAGGCCTCGCCCGCGGCGTCGTCGATGGTCGCGCCCATCGGGTCGACGCCCTCGGTGATGTCGGTGACCTTGAGCAGGCTGGAGTGGCCGCCGGAGACGAGCATGGCAACGCACGGCTCGGGAAGCGGACCGTGCTGGAGCTGGTCGACCGCGACGTGCGAAGCCAGGTGGTTGACCCCGTAGATCGGCTTGTCGAGCCCGAGGGCGAGCGCCTTGGCCGCGGCGACCCCGACCAGGAGGGCGCCCGCGAGGCCGGGCCCTGAGGTGACCGCGATCGCGTCGACGTCGTTCAGCTTGATGCCCGACTCCTCGCACGCCCGCTCGATCGTCGGGACCATCGCCTCCAGGTGGGCCCGGCTGGCGACCTCCGGCACGACCCCACCGAACCGAGCATGCTCCTCGACGCTGCTCGCCACCGCGTCGGCCAGCAGCGTGTGCCCGCGCACGACCCCGATTCCGGTCTCGTCGCACGACGTCTCGATCCCGAGGACCAGGGGCTCATCAACGAGGGCACCGGAAGTCATGAGCCCATTCTGCCTCCACGTCGATCTCGGGCTCAGGAGCAGCCTGGGTTACACGCTCAACACACGCACCTGGCCGACGCACCTTGGCCGACGCACCTTGGCCGACGCACCTTGGCCGACATGCGCTGACCCGGGCGGGGGCCGCCCTCGCTTCGGTGGGCGAACGAACTTTCATTCCGCTCAGAGGCGCGAACGAATCTTCATTCGTGACAACCGCGCGAACGAATCTTCACTCGTGACAACCGCGCGAACGAACTTTCACTCGCAACAACCCCACGAACGAACTTTCACTCGCAACAACCGCGCGAACGAACTTTCACTCGCAACAACCCCACGAACGAACTTTCACTCGCAACAACCCCACGAACGAACTTTCACTCGCAACAACCCCACGAACGAACTTTCACTCGCGACAACCCCACGAACGAACTTTCACTCGCCCCGGGACTCACGTGGCCCCGCCCGAGAAGCACTCGGTCGGAGGCCCTACGTCTCAGGCGGCTTGCGCGCTGTCCAGATCGTCATGGAGCGCTGAGTAAGCGGCAGCCCAGAGTTGTTGCGCGAGATCAGGATCGATCGGATCGGCGGAGCAGAGGGAGTCCCAGAGCCCGCGGAGCAGTATCACCAGCCCGCCCGACTCGAAGTCCGAGAGTTCCCGGCCGATCGAGCTGCGGAGCCAGAACCTGACGTTGTGCCACAGGTCCCGGACCGCCTCGCCGACATCGTCGTTCGTCCGAGCGAGCTCCTCGATTCCCAGCCAGGCCCTGAGAAAGAACATCTCGTCCCAGGTCGAAGGCAGATAGCCTGCCCATCCCCGTGCATTCACCCGCTGAGCGACCTGCTCCCAGTAGATGCCGGCAAATCCCGCCGCGGCATGGGGCAGCATGTTCTCCCGCCCGGCGAACCACTTGTGCAGCGTCGACATCGCCATGTTCGCCTCCTCGGCGACCACCTTGAGGGTGGGCGCACGCAAGCCGTCGCGCCCGATCGTCCTCGCCAGGGCGATGCCGGCTGTCGTCGATTCGAACCCGTTGCGATTGAAGGCCATGGCATTGATCGCACCACAGACCACCGACATTTTCCGCCGATGCCGCCTCAGCCAGATGTCGCTGCCGAGCCGGTGAGCTCCATCGCCAGCACGATCCCGGTCGCCCCATCACGGTAGTAGCGCTCGCGGCGGTCGATCTCGACGAATCCCGCTTGGTCGTAGAACTCGATGGCCGCGACGTTGCCTTCACGCACCTCGAGGAGAAGTCGCTCCGCTCCCTCGCTCCGGGCGAGGTCGATCGACGCCGCGAGGAGCGACCCACCGATTCCTCGACGGCGCTGCTCGGTAACGGTCGCGATCCGCTGGAGCTCGGCGATCTCGTAGACGACGCTGACCAGCGCATGGCCGATGACCGCTCCCGCATCATCGACGGCGACGAGGATCCGGACCGTCGGCATCTTCCCGTCGATCGCCACCTGCAGGTACTCGGGGGTCCAGGCGTCGTCGGGGAATGCCTCGAGCTCGAGGTCGGCGATCGCGTCGACGTCGTCCGGGCCCGCCGAGCGTACGGTCACTGCGAAACCTTCTTCTGGGCCTTCTTCTGGACCTTCTTCTGGACCTTCTTCTGGGCAGCCTGCTCGACTGCATCAGGCCGACGCAGGTAGAGCGGCTCGGGATCCATCAGCTCGACCCGTTCCTCGGCGACCGCCCGCGCCAGCCAGCCGGCGGACGGGCGCACCGGGCCGAACGGCGTCGGGAACGCCTCGGGATAGAGCAGCGCCCCCTCCCCGACGGCCGGCACCGAGGTGGCGACCTCGGCGGGGCGGGCGACGACCGGCCCCTCGAGGCGTACGCCGTCGGCGTCGTAGGAGGCCAGGTAGACCTCCTTGCGCCGCGCGTCCGTCGCCACGACGAACCCACCCTCGATGTCCTTGGTGGTCGAGCTTGTCGAGACCACGGCCTCCACCGCCAGCACGTCCAGGGTGCAGGCCGCATAGACCGGTATCTCCAGCGCGAACCCGAGCGTCCGGGCGGTGACCAGCCCGACCCGCAGGCCGGTGAACGGGCCGGGGCCGGCGCCGACCGCGATGGCGGTCAGATCCTGGCGTACGATCCCGGCCTCCGCGAGGACGTCAGAGATCATCGGCGCGAGCTGCTCACCATGCTTCATGGTCCGGTCGGAGACGACCTCGGCGACGACGTCGTCGCCGTCGTGGAGCGCCACAGTCACCTGGGGCGTGGCGGTGTCAAAGGCGAGAAGCACAACTCACACCCTAGAGCGCGCCGAGGTCGACGCCGCGCCAGCGGGCCCCGACCGGGACGATCTCCACCCGCCGAGGATCCGCTCCGTCGGGCGCCTCGACCAGATCCAACGGCGCCTCGTCGGCCTCGGCACGTACGATCCGGATCTCCAGCCGCGACTCGGAGAGCCCCTCGGCCAGTCCCTCGCCCCACTCCACGACGGTCACCGCGTCGTCGAGATCGGTGTCCAGGTCGAGGTCGTCGAGCTCCTCGATCCCGCCGAGCCGATAGGCGTCGACGTGGACGAGCTCCGGGCCGCCGACCGTGGAGGGATGCACCCGGGCGATCACGAAAGTCGGCGAGGTGATCTCGCCGCGTACCCCGAGCCCGGCACCGAGGCCCTTGGTGAAGGTGGTCTTGCCGGCGCCGAGACCGCCGGAGAGGACGAGCACGTCGCCGGCAGAGACCAGGTCGGCGACCCGCCGGCCGAGCTCGAACATGGCGTCGGCGTCGAGCGCCTCGACGACGTACTCGTTCAGCGGACGATGCAGCCGCACCGCCGGAGACTCCCGGGACACCTCTCGAAATCCTTGCCGCTCCCAGAACCGCAACGTCTCCGGAAGCTCCTCACGCGCGATCACGGCAAGGTCACCGAAGCCTTCGGAGACCGCGACCCCGGCGGCGTACGTCACCATCTTGTGCGCCACCCCATGACCCTGCTGATCAGGCAGAACAGCGAACCGACGCAGCCACATGGTCGAGTCGGCGGGGTCCATGACCACAGTCCCGACAGCGACCCCGTCGAACCGCGCCAGCACGCCCCCGAACCCGGAGAGGCGCTCCTTCATCGATCCCTCGGTCTCCCCGAGTGCTTCGGCGGGCGGGTCCAGCGGCGGGCGGGCGGAGAAGGCCGCCCGGACGATGCCGAGCACCTCGGCCGCGGCCTCCGGCCCGACCCGCTCGAAGACGAGCGTCATGCCGAAGCCGCATCCCGGGTGGCCGAGGCGAGCAGCTGGTCGAGCTCGGCGTTGACCTGTCCGTGCCGCTCGAGGATGACCATGTGGCCGGCCTTCTCACACTCGACCAGGCGCGATCCGGGGATGTAGGAGTGCAGCTTGCGGCTGTGGCCGATCGAGGTGAGCCGGTCCGCGGTGCCGCAGATGATCGTGGTCGGCACCCGGCCGAGCGTGGCGATCGACGCGAACTTGTCCAGTGCGCGGAAGCTCGGGAAGAACTCCGCGACCACCTCGAACGGCGTCTGCGAGAGCAGCCCATCGACGAACTCGACGTACGTCTCGGGCACCTCGTCCCCGAAGGCGAACACGTCGGTGAAGACCGTCGCGACGGAGGCCCCCATCGCCCGGAACCGGTCGACGATCCCGTGACCGCGAGCCAGGGTCCGCATGGTGCTGTTGGCGATCCCGCCGGACAGCTTGGCCGGGAGCACCGGGATCAGCAGCCGGCTCGGGTCGAGTCCACCGGCGGTCGTCGAGATCAGGGCGGCGCCGATGATCCGGCCGCCCTCGTCGTAGGGCGCGAACAGCTCGGGGTGGTCCTCGGCGAGCGCGGCGATCGTCATCCCGCCCATCGAGTGGCCGACCAGGATCACCGGCCCCTCCGGCACGACCGCGTCCAGCACCCGGAGCAGGTCGTCACCGAGCTGGTCGATCGTGGCGTTGCCGAGCGAGGAGCGGCCGCTTCGGCCGTGGCTGCGCTGGTCGTAGAAGACCGACCGCACCAGGCCCCGATAGGCGGCGCGCTGGAAGTGCCAGCAGTCGAGGTTGAGGCAGTAGCCGTGCACGAAGACGAGCGTCACCCCGTTCGCCCCGCCGGGGTGCGTGTGAGCGGGGTCGACCTCGTCGACCTCGACATGGAGAGGCACGCCGTCGGAGGTCACCACCGTGATCGGGCAGGACCGCAGCGTACCGAGCGGGGTCCGGTCCTCGGGGCGCTCCTCGATCGCGCGGCGGCGCTTTCTGACCACCACCGCGCCGCGGGCGGCGGCAGCGACCGCTGCCGCCCCCAGCGTCCCTGCCGCGATCTGGCCGATCCGTGCTGCGATGCTGCTCATCTGTCGTCTCCCTGCTCGGTGTCGACGTCTGTGTCAACATAACGCCGCTTCATCCGTCCTCCGATTCTGGTGACGACCTCGTAGGCGATGGTCTCGCTCGCCTCGGCCCAGTCCTGGGCGGTCGGCTCACCATCGGCGCCGGTGCCCCACAGAACCACCTCGGCACCGCGTTCGACCGGTGCGTCCCCGAGATCGACCACGATCTGGTCCATGCAGATGGTGCCGCGCACGGGTCGCCGGGCGCCAGCCACCCACACCTCGGCACGATTTCCGGCACGACGTTGGATGCCCTCGGCGTAGCCGACCGGGATCAGCCCCACCGTCGTCGGCTGCTCGGCCACCCAGATGTGGTTGTAGGAGACGCCCGCACCGGCCTCGATCGGCTTCACCAGCGCCAACTCGGCCCGCACCGTCATCGCGGGGACGAGTCCGAGCTCGGCCCACGGGGATCCCTCGACACCGGGCGCCGGGTCGATGCCGTACGTCGCGATCCCGACCCGGACCAGGTCGAGCCGAGCGCTCGGGCGCAGCAGCGCGCCCGCGGAGTTGGCGAGATGACGCACCTCCGGCCGCAGGCCTGCCTCCTCGGCGACCGCGAGCGCCTCTCCGAAGACCTTCTCCTGGAGGGCGTTGGCCGGGTCGGCGGTGTTCTCGCTGGCGCTGAAGTGTGACCAGATCCCGGTGACCCGGATCGCTCCCTCCGCCTCCAGGATGCGCGCCAGCCCGACCAGGTTCGACCAGTCCCCGAAGGCCGCGCCGCCCCGGGATAGTCCGGTGTCGACCTTGAGCTGCACCCGCGGCGTACGGCCCAGGGTGTCGCCGGCAGCAGCGAACTTCTCCAGGTCGGCGACGGTATAGGCGGTGATGTCGATGTCCGCGGCCACGAGCTCCTCGACGGGCTCGCTCGGCATGATCAGCCAGGCCAGCAGCCGGCCGGTGTCGCCGGCCTCGCGGAGCGCGAGCGCCTCGTCGGCGGAAGCCACCCCGAGCCAGTCCGCGCCGCCCTCGCGCGCGGCCCGTCCGGACTCGACCAGACCGTGTCCGTAGCCGTCGGCCTTCACCACCGCCATGATCGGCATACGCAGGTGCTCCCGCAGCCGCGAGACGTTGTGTCGGATCGCGGCGAGGTCGATGACGATCTCGGCTCGCCGAAGCGGAGCCCGAGGCGCTGGGCTCGGTGACATGGTGTCAAGGATAGTTGCCGCTAACTTCAGACAGCAGGAAGGGATCGGATAACGGCGGGTATCGCCGCGGCAACGCCGCTCGCGGTGACCGGCCCACCGGCGCTCGCCAGGGTCGCAGCCGCGCCGTGCAGCCAGGCCCCGGCCGAGGCGGCGTCGATGGGGTCGAGCCCGGCCGCGAGCAGCGAGCCGATCAGCCCGCCCAGCACGTCTCCCGACCCCGCGGTGGCGAGCCAGGACGTACCCGTGGTGTTGACCCGTACGGGCGTGTCGGGATCCGGCGAGGCGATCGTGGTGCGCCGCCCCTTGAGCAGCACCACCGCGTCGAACCGCTTGGCCGCGAGCCGTGCGTAGTGCAGCGGGCGGGCCTCGATGTCGCCGCGATCCTCCCGGATGAGCGCCCCGAGCTCGCCTGCGTGCGGAGTCAGGATCGCGGGCACCCCGAGCGGCCCGTTCAGCGCACGCAGGCTGTCGGCGTCGATGACCAGAGGTACGCCGCTCGCCCGGGCGAACGCGAGCGCGCTGTTGGCGCCGTCGGCGCTGCCGGAGCCGACCACCCAGGCCTGTGCCTGGCCGTCGCCGACGACCTCCGGGTGGTGCCGCTTGACCCACTCGGCCGCCGTTCCGACGTAGCGGACCATTCCGGCAAGCCCGGTGTTGGCGCCGGAGACGGCCAGCAGGGCGGCGCCGGGATAGGTGGCGCTGCCGACGCGGAGCCCGACGACGCCGCGGGTGTACTTGTGCCCGTCCGGCGCCGGTCTCGGCACCAGCGCCGCCACGTCGGCGGCCTCGAGACTCTCGATGGCCGGAGCCGGCAGATCCAGCCCGATGTCGACCAGCTGGACCTTTCCGCACGCCGAAGCGGCCGGGTCGAGCAGATGGCACGGCTTGTAGGTGCCGAAGGAGACCGTCAGGTCGGCGGTCACATGAGCCCTGTCGATCTCACCGGTGTCGACGCAGACCCCGCTCGGCGTGTCGACGGAGACCACCGGAACCCCGGCAAGCAGGCCCAGCGCCTCCTCCGCCTCGGGCCTCAGCCCGGGCTTCCCGCCGATCCCCACGATCCCGTCGACCACGACATCCGCGGTGGTCGAGCTTGTCGAGACCACGCCAGAGGAGACAGTCCCCCCTGCCGCCTTCAGGGAACCGACCCCGCCCGCATGCGCCCGCTCCGACAACAACCACGCCTCGACCCGAGCCCCGCGGCGCGCAAGCAGCGCCCCGGCGTACAACGCGTCGCCGCCGTTGTCCCCGCTCCCGACGAGCAGGACGACGCGCTTCCCGTAGGCGCCGCCGAGACCCCGCTCGCGAAGGTGACCGATGACCGCGTAGGCCAGCCCGGCCGCCGCACGCTGCATCAGGGCGCCTTCTGGCAGGCTCGCCATCAAGGCCTTCTCTGCCGCTCTGACCTGCTCAACCGAGTGCGCACGCCGCATGGCCCAAGCCTACGCGTCATGGTTTCGGCGTGGATGGGCCGTTGGTCAGTCCTCCAGGACGACCATCGCCGAGGCGATCCCGGCGTCGTGGGAGAGCGAGAGGTGCACGGTGGCGACGCCGAGCTTCCTCGCCTGCGCCAGCACCGTGCCGCGGAGCTCGAACCGGGGCTGCCCGGACGACTCCGAGATCACCTCGGCGTCGTGCCACTCCATCCCCTGTGGCGCGCCGAGCGCCTTGGCGAGCGCCTCCTTGGCGGCGAACCTCGCGGCCAGGGAGGCCATCGGCTTCGCCGCCTCCGCGGGCGTGAACAGACGCTCCCGCAGCCGCGGCGTACGTTGCAGCGACTCCTCGAAGCGCCCCAGGTCGCACACGTCGATCCCGACTCCGACCACGGCCATCAGCGCAGCGCCATCACTCGACCGTGACGGACTTGGCGAGGTTGCGCGGCTGATCGACGTCGTAGCCGAGCTCGGTGGCGAGCTGGCAGGCGAAGAGCTGCATCGGTACGACCGCGACGAGCGGTTGCAGGAGCACCGGCACCTTCGGGAGCCGGATGATCGTGTCGGAGACCGAGTCGACCGAGTCGTCCCCCTCCTCGACCAGGGCGATGGTGCGTGCGCCGCGGGCACGCACCTCCATGATCCCGGAGCGCATCTTGTCGTGCAGGAAGTCGCGGCCGCGCGGGGGCACGATGCACCAGATCGGCAGGCCCTCCTCGACCAGCGCGATCGGACCGTGCTTGAGCTCGCCGGCGGCGAACCCCTCGGCGTGCAGGTAGGCGAGCTCCTTGAGCTTGAGCGCGCCCTCCAGGGCCACCGGATAGCCGGCGTGACGGCCCAGGAACAGGAAAGCACGGCGGTCGGCGTACTCGCGCGCGAGCTCGTAGACCTGCGGGGCCGTCTCCAGGACCTTCGACACGGCGTCGGGCATCGCCTCGAGCTGGGTCATCACGCCGTCGATCTCGTCGCCGTACATCGTGCCCTTGACCTGGGCCAGGTAGAGCGCGAGCAGGTAGCAGGCGACCAGCTGGGTGACGTACCCCTTGGTCGAGGCGACCCCGATCTCCGGGCCGGCGTGGGTGTAGATGACCGCGTCGGACTCGCGCGGGATCGTGGAGCCGTTGGTGTTGCAGATCGCCAGCACCTTGGAGCGCTGCGAACGCGCGTGCCGGATCGCCTGCAGCGTGTCGGCGGTCTCGCCCGACTGCGAGATCGCCACCACCAGGGTGGAGTTGTCGAGGATCGGGTCGCGGTAGCGGAACTCGGAGGCCAGCTCGACCTCGACCGAGATCCGGCACCAGTGCTCGATGGCGTACTTCGCGACCATCCCGGCGTAGAACGACGTCCCCGCGGCGATGATGATGATCTTGGTGACCTCGCGCAGCTCGTCGTCGTCGAGCCGCATCTCGTCGAGGTGCAGAGACCCCGAAGGCGTACGCCGCCCCAGCAACGAGTCGGCGACAGCACGAGGCTGCTCGAGGATCTCCTTGCGCATGAACCAGTCGTGGCCGTCCTTCTCGGCGGCGGCCAGGTCCCAGTCGACGTGGAAGCGGCGGCCCTCGGCGGGGGTGCCGTCGAAGTTGGTGACCGTCGCGCCCTCGCGCGTGATGGTGACGACCTGGTCCTGGTCGAGCTCCATCGCCTCGCGGGTGTGCTCGATGAAGGCGGCGACGTCGGAGCCGAGGAAGGACTCCCCCTCGCCGAGGCCGACCACGAGCGGGCTGTTGCGCCGGGCGGCGACGACCCGGGACGGGTCCTCGGCGTCGATCGCGACGAAGGTGAAGGCACCTTCGAGGATCGAACACACCTTCTGCATCGCGATGGTCAGGTCGGCCCCGCCGACGACCTCACGCTCGAGCAGGTGGGCGGCCACCTCGGTGTCGGTCTGCGAGGTGAACTCGTGGCCGTCGGTCTCCAGCGAGGCCCGCAGCTCGGCGAAGTTCTCGATGATCCCGTTGTGCACGACCGCGACGCGACCGGTGCGGCCGACGTGCGGGTGGGCGTTGTCGTCGGTCGGACCGCCGTGGGTCGCCCAGCGGGTGTGGCCGATCCCGGTCGTCGACGCCGGCAACGGAGTGCCCGCGATCGCCTTCTCCAGGTTGGCGAGCTTGCCGGCCCTCTTGTCCACCGCCAGGGCCCCGTCAGCCGAGATCAGCGCGATCCCGGCCGAGTCGTAGCCGCGGTACTCCAACCGCCGCAGGCCATCGATCACGACGTCCTGCGCCGACCGGTCTCCGACGTACCCAACGATGCCGCACATGGCGGATGATCCTACGGCTCTCGTGGGCCCCATAAGGAAGCGGCGGCGCATGTGCGTAACAATCGTTGCCATGTCACACCCCGGGCCACACGGCGATGACCGCGGCTCCTCGCCCTACGTCGAGCTCGACCGAAGCGCGTGGGCCGAGCTCGCGACCGAGACCGAGAGTCCGCTGACCGAGGCAGAGATCGAGTCTCTGCGGGGCCTGGGCGACCAGATCGACCTCAAGGAGGTCGAGGAGGTCTATCTGCCGCTGAGCCGGCTGCTGAGCCTCTACGTGAGCGCCTCGGCCAAGCTCCACGACCAGCAGGAGCTGTTCCTCGGCAAGACGATGCCGGAACGTACGCCGTTCGTCATCGGTGTCGCCGGATCCGTCGCCGTCGGCAAGTCGACCACGGCTCGTGTGCTCCAGCAGATGCTCGCCCACTGGCCCGAGCACCCCAACGTCGCGCTGGTCACGACCGACGGGTTCCTCTACCCCAACGCCGAGCTCGAGCGTCGTGGCCTGATGGAGCGCAAGGGCTTCCCGGAGTCGTACGACCGCAAGGCCCTGCTCCGCTTCCTCGTCGACCTCAAGTCGGGTGAGGACGAGGTGCGCGCACCGATCTACTCCCACCTGACCTACGACGTCACCGACCAGACGGTGCTGGTCAAGAAGCCCGACATCGTCATCCTCGAGGGCCTCAACGTCCTGCAGCCCTCCCGGGTCCGGGCCGACGGCACCATCTCGCTCGGTCTCTCCGACTTCTTCGACTTCTCCGTCTTCGTCGACGCCGACTCGCGCGACATCAAGCAGTGGTACGTCGAGCGCTTCCTGCGGCTGCGCGAGACCGCCTTCCGCGACCCGTCGTCCTACTTCACGAAGTACGCGGCGCTGAGCCATGACGAGGCCGTCACCCGCGCCACCGAGATCTGGAACGAGATCAACGGCCCCAACCTCCGCGAGAACGTCCTGCCCACCCGCTCCCGCGCCACCCTCGTCCTCCGCAAGGACCGCGACCACTCGGTGCGGTATGTGAGGTTGCGCAAGATCTGACCCCTGCCCCCGCTGGTCGAGCCGCCGGAGCCGCTAGGCGGAGGCGTGTCGAGACCAACACGGTGAGCTCCGCGCTAGATCGCACCGTGTTGGTCTCGAC
>NZ_JBEYUV010000054.1:16553-25997 GCF_040643685.1 Nocardioides sp. NPDC047086 | reverse complement strand
CTTGGGGGTGGGTTGTCTACACAAAATTGCGCCCATCGAGCGCGACAGGGGACCGTGTTGGTCTCGACACGCTCGGCCGCAGTCGGCCTCGCGGCTCGACCAGCGGCGGTTGGCGGCAGCTCAGCCGGCGACGCCGTAGAGCCGGTCGCCGGCGTCACCGAGGCCGGGGACGATGTAGCCCTTCTCGTTGAGCCTCTCGTCCATCGCCGCGGTGACGACCCGGACCGGGGCGTCGATGCCCTCGAGCTCCTTCTCCAGGGCGGCGACGCCCTCCGGTGCGGCCAGGAGTACGACGGCGGTGATGTCGTCGGCGCCGCGCTTGACCAGGAAGTCGATCGCCGCAGCGAGGGTGCCGCCGGTGGCGAGCATCGGGTCGACCACGTAGCACTGGCGGCCGGAGAGGTCGGCGGGGAGGCGCTCGGCGTACGTCGTCGCTTCGAGGGTCTCCTCGTTGCGGACCATGCCGAGGAAGCCGACCTCCGCGGTGGGCAGCAGCCGGATCATCCCGTCGAGCATCCCGAGCCCGGCCCGGAGGATGGGTACGATTAGCGGCTGCGGGTCGGTGAGGCGTACGCCTTGGGTCGGGGCGACGGGAGTGACGATATCGACCGGGGCGACCCTCACGCCGCGGGTCGCCTCGTAGGCGAGCAGCGTGACCAGCTCGTCGGCGAGACGACGGAACGTCGACGAGTCGGTGTCTTTGTTGCGCAGCGTGGTGAGCTTGTGGGCGACGAGCGGGTGGTCCACAACGAGGGTCTCCATGGGCTGAACCCTACGATCGGTTCAGTCTCAGGTCATCAATTCCCCCTAGACCAGAGGCGGTTTCGGTGTCACTCTGGTCGTGTGTCTGATCAGCTGGAGCAGATCGAGGGTGTTGACTTCGCCGTCGCGATGTATCGCGAGGACGGCGCCTGGGTCGTGCGCGAACTCGCTCACGACCTGCTGACCGATGTCGAGACTCTGACCCACGCGCTCCACCGCTTCCCGGGCGATGGTGGCGCGATCGCGATGGCGGCGATCGACGAGGACTTCTTCGTTATCGTCCGGGTCTTCGGGGCGGCGACCAAGGTGCTGCTCTCCGACGTGACCGCGGCCGACGAGTGGGAGCTGGCGGCGTCGGCTCTCGACGTGCTCGGTCTTCCGCTGCCGGAAGAGGTCGAGGACGAGGACGAGGAGGAACCCGATCCCGCTGGCGACCTCGGCATCCTCGCCGACTTCGGGATGAGCGCGGTCGAGATGGGCATGCTGCTCGACGACATGTTCGAGGACGACCTCTACCCCGACGAGACGCTCTCCGAGATCGCCCGGGCGATCGGCTGCGGCGAGGCCTTCGACGACGCCGTCGGCCTCATGCCGGCGTGACCCCAGCCGACCGCTGGGAGGCCCCGATGCGGGCCGCTCTCGATGAGGGTCGTGCTGCCCTGGCGACCGGTGACGTGCCGATCGGCGCGGTCGTCGTCGACCCGTCCGGCGTGGTGATCGGGAGAGGCCGCAACGTACGAGAGGCCGAGGCCGACCCCACCGGACATGCCGAGGTCGTCGCGCTGCGCGAGGCGGCCAAGGCGCGCGGCGAGTGGCGCCTGGAGGGCTGCACGCTCGTGGTGACGCTGGAGCCGTGCACGATGTGCGCAGGCGCCGCGGTCCTGGCCCGGGTGGAGCGGATCGTCTTCGGCGCCTTCGACGACAAGGCCGGTGCGGTGGGGTCGCTGTGGGACGTCGTACGCGACCGTCGGCTCAACCACCGGCCCGAGGTCGTCGCCGGGCTGATGGCCGAGGAGCAGCGCGCGCTGCTGGAGGACTTCTTCGGATCCCAGCGAGGCGCCCCCGATTTCGGCGAAGACCACCCGAGGTTGTAACTTATTCGGCGGTGACGTGTCCGAGCGGCCGATGGTGCAACACTCGAAATGTTGTGTAGGGCGACCTACCGTGGGTTCAAATCCCACCGTCACCGCCATACAGAAAACCCCTGGGTGACCAGGGGTTTTCTGCTTTTCGGTATCAGAGGTAGCGGGCAGCGACGGTGGCGGCGCGGGCGCCGTAGCCGCCGCCGAACATGGCCGCGTGGACGAGCAGCGGGAAGAGCTGGTGGAGGCCCTGGCGGTCCTCCCAGCCCTCGGCGAGGGGGGTCGCGTCCTCGTAGGCGGACATCATCCGCTCCAGATGGGGCAGGCCGAAGAGCGCGAGCATGGCGAGGTCGACCTCGCGATGACCGGCGTATGCCGCCGGGTCGATGAGCCAGGCCTCGCTGCTCCGGTCCCACAGGACGTTCCCGTTCCAGAGGTCGCCGTGGAGCAGGGCGGGCGGCTCCTCCGGGATCAGCGACGGCAGTTTCCCGACGACCTGCTCGACACGCTCGGCGCCGGCGGCGTCGATGGCGCCGCGGTCGCGGGCGGCTCTGAGGTAGGGGAGCAGGCGGCGTACGGCATAGAACTCGGCCCAGGTGTCCGCGGGCTTGTTGGGCATCGGTAGCCGGCCGATGAACCCGTCCCTGTCGGCGCCGAAGCCGGAGACCGGGGCGCTGTGGAGACGCGCGAGCGAGCGGCCGAGCTCCTCGGCGGTCTCGGCGTTGGGACGTCCGGGCTCGATCCAGCGCAGGACCAGGCAGTCAGGCTCGGCGGCGAGGACCTCGGGGACCTTCACGGCCCCCGACTCCTCCAGCCAGCGGAGCCCGCGGGCCTCGGCGGCGACGAAGTCGTCCCGCGGCGGGGAGAGCGCCTTCATCAGCACCAGCGAGCCGTCGCTGAGCCGGATCTTGGTGGCTGTCGAGATGTCACCGCCCGCGACCGGAGATGTGCTCACCACCGCCGCCCCGAGCAGTTGCTCGGCGCGACGGGCGACCGCGGGCTGACGGGTCACGAACTGGGCCTCACGGAGGCCACGGATGCAACGATCGCATCACTCGTACGCTCCACCATCGCCAGCACCTCCCGGAATCCCTCGGCACCACCGTAATAGGGATCGGGCACGTCCCCGGGGCCTTCGGGATCGAAATCACGGAACATCCGCAGTCCGCCCTCCGGTGCCTGACCAGCCAGATCGGCCAGGTTGTCGGCATCCATCGCGAGCACGAGGTCGTACGTATCGGGGTCCCCGACCGGCCACTGCTGGGCCCGGTGGTGCTCGGGGTCGTAGCCCGCCTCGAGCAGCGTCGCGGCCGCTCGGCGGTCCATCTTCTCGCCCGCGTGCCAGCCGCCGGTGCCGGCCGAGACCAGCTCCACGTCATCGAGCCTCCTGGCGTCGAGACGATCCCTCAGCACCACCTCCGCCATCGGAGAACGGCAGATGTTGCCCAGGCAGACGACCGCGATCTTCATGGCCCGAGTTTTACATTTCGGCCAAGAACTCGTGGCAGATGTGGAATCTGGACCTCACCCGTCGCTCACCCGTCGCTCTCCGGCCACACCCGGTCGACGCCCCAGCCGACGATCGAGATGATGATGCCGCCGAGCACCGCCGCCCAGAACCCGTCGACGTGGAAACCGATCCCGGTCGGGCCGAGGATCCACGCGGTCAGGCCGAGCATCGCCGCGTTGATCACCAGCAGGAGCAGGCCCAGGGTGAGCAGGATGAACGGGAACGCGAAGAAGGTCACGATCGGCTTGACGAAGGACGACACCAGGCCGAGCACGAGTGCGACGATCAGCAGCGGGAGCAGCTTGTGCTTGATCTCCTCCATGCCGCCGGTCGGGCCGTCGAAGTAGATCCCGCCGACGAGCCAGGTTGCCACGGCCAGGGCGATGGCGTTGGTGATGAGCCAGGTCACGATGCGCATGCTCGTGAGTGTGGCAGGCTCCGCGGGACGTACATAAGGGGCGCGCGCGAGGTGTGGCGACTGTGTTACCCCGAGTCACTGTTCGAGGCGGAGCGCCTTGCAGATGTCGTGGGCGGCGTCGGAGAGATGCTTCTGCAGGAACTGCTCGGCGTCGTGGATGCGGTCGGCGTCGAGGAGGCGGACGAGGGCCGCGTGGTCCTCGGCCTGGTCGTGGGCGTTGCGGCGGATGCGGTCGACCTGGGCGAGCGAGAGCTTGAGCTCGACGACCAGGTGCTCCTGCATCGCGACCAGCCGCGGTGACCCGGTGAGCGCCACCAGCGAGAGGTGGAAGGCGAGGTGGCGCTCGTTGAGCTCGCGGTAGGTCGAGCGCTCGGAGTGGACCGCCGTGATGTACGCATCGAGCGACTCGTGCACGGCCCGGCGAGTCTCGTCGGACGCGTCCCGCCAGTTGCGGACCCCGGCTCCCTCGAGCACCCAGCGGGCGGCGCAGACGTCACGGACCGAGGCGGCCTCGGGGGTGGCGACGGCGACGCCCTTGTTGGGGGCGCGGGTCGCCAAGCCCTCGGCGACGAGGATGGTCAGCGCCTCGCGGACCGTGGAGCGGCCGACGCCCAGCGACTCGGCCAGACCGTGCTCGCGCAGCGGGGTGCCCGACTCCAGCTCTCCCTCGAACACCGCCCGGCGGAGCTCGTCGGCGACGCGGTCGACCGTCGATGCGGGTTCGTCCAGGGTGAGCGACTCGAACATGGGCCCATTGTCCTACCTGCGTCGGCTTCCGGTGATGACCGTTCGTGCTCTAACCTATCCGCACAGGATTGTCTGACAATCAGTCAATCATGCAATCCGACGATCTGGCTGGAATCAGCCGCAGAGCAATGAGACCGAGAGGGGTACGCGTGAGCACATCGCTGACCTGGGGCCGTCACTACCTGATGACCGAGCCGACGCACTACCGCATCGACTACGCCATCAACCCGTTCATGGACACCGCGATCCAGCCGGATCCGGTCCGCGCTCGCGCGCAGTGGGAAACCCTGAAGGCGACCATCGAGGAGCTCGGTGGCCGCGTCGACGTCATCGCGCCGCGCGAGGACAGCCCCGACATGGTCTACGCGATGAACCTCGGCTTCGCAGCGACCCTCGCGGAGGGCCGGAAGCACGTGCTCCTCTCCCACATGCGCTTCCCCGAGCGCCGCGACGAGACCCGCTCCGCGGTCGAGTGGTTCGCCGAGAACGGGTGGGGGACGGCGTACGTCGGCAAGGACGGGGTCGGGCCGACCTTCGAGGCGGGTGACGTCTTCCCGTTCGCGGGCTACCTGGTCGCCGGCACCGGGCCGCGCACCGACGAGATGGCGCTGAAGACCCTGGCGACCGAGATGGGCGTGCGCGTCCTGGGCGTACGGACGACCCACTCGGGGATGTACCACCTCGACCTGGCCTTCTGCCCGCTCGACGAGCGCCGCGCGATCATCTGCCCGGACGCGCTGGCTCCCGAGTCGGCGCAGGCGCTCGTCGACCTGGTCCCTGAGCCGCTCTTCATCACCGAGGAGGAGGCGCTCAGCACGTTCGCGGCCAACTCGATCGTGATCGGCCGCACCATCGTGATGCCGGCCTGCCCGGATCGCATCCGGCCGATCCTCGAGGGCTGGGGCTTCACGATCCGGATCGTCGAGATGAGCGAGCTCCACCTCGGTGGCGGGTCCGTCCGCTGCGTCACCAACCCGCTCGACATCGTGGTCGGTCGCGACGTCCCCGTGGTTTACGGCGGCGAGGTCATCCCCACGTAGGGGCACAGCCTAGGATCTCACGATATGAGCACCCCACAGCCCCGTCCCAGTGTCGCCGCTATGCCCGCGTACGTCGCGGGCAAGCCGCCGGTCGAGCGGCCCGGACTGGTGACCTACAAGCTCTCCTCCAACGAGAACCCCTACCCGCCGCTGGACGGTGTGGTGGAGGTCGCCGCTGCGGCGGCTGGGCGGGTCAACCGTTACCCCGACGCGGGCAACACCGAGCTCTACGAGGCGCTCGCGACGGCCTACAAGGTGCCGGCCGAGGAGCTCGCCCTCTCGACCGGCGCCGTGGCGCTGATCTTCCAGCTGGTCTCGGCGTACTGCGGTCCCGAGGACGAGGTCGTCTTCGCCTGGCGCAGCTTCGAGGCGTACCCGATCGCGGTGCTCGCGGCCGGTGCGACCGCGGTGAAGGTGCCGGTCACCGACGACGGCCACCACGACCTCGACGCGATGGCGGCGGCCGTGACGGAGCGTACGAAGGTCGTCTTCGTCTGCACCCCCAACAACCCCACCGGCACCTCGGTGACCCAGGCCGAGCTCGACGCGTTCCTCGCGAAGGTGCCCGAGCACGTGCTGGTCGTGGTCGACGAGGCCTACGCCGAGTTCGTACGCATGGACGACGCCGTCGACGGCATCGCCACCTACCGTGGCCGGTCGAACGTGGTCGTGCTGCGTACGTTCTCCAAGGCCTACGGGCTGGCCGGCTTCCGGGTCGGCTACGCCTTCGCACCCGCGCCGATCGCGGCCACGCTGCGGGCGATGGCGCTGCCCTTCGGTGTCAACGTGGTCGCTCAGGCCGCCGGCGTCGCCTCGCTCGAGCGGCAGGCCGAGCTGCTGGTGCGCGTCGACGACGTGGTCACCGAGCGGACCCGGGTGGTCGAGGGCGTCCGCGCCGCCGGCTGGGACATCCCCGACGCCCAGGGCAACTTCGTCTGGTTCGCCTTCGGCTCCGCCGAGCGTTGCGCCGAGTTCGCCGCGGCCGCCGACGAGGTCGGCCTGATGGTCCGCCCCTACCCGCCCGAGGGCGTACGTGTCTCGATCGGCGAGGCCGAGGCCAACACCCGCCTCATCGAGCTCGCCGGGTCGTTCCCGAAGGGCTGAGGAAGCCGGGCGCGGCCCGGCCGAAATAGCAGAGGTCCAACAGCATCGATGCTGCTGGACCTCTGCTCGTTGGGTGGCGCTGAATGCCTCTACGGAAGCGGGATCGGAAGCTTCCCGAGGATCGTGCTGAGGAGGTCGGTCAGGATCGGGCCGACGACCGGCAGGCTGTTGATGATGCCCAGCAGGCTGTCCGTGACGCCCGGGATCTCAGGCAGGCCCGGGATCGGGACGTCCGGGATCGGAACATCGGGGATCGGGACGTCCGGGACCGGAACATCCGGGACGGGTACGTCCGGGACGGGTACGTCCGGGACAGGAGTGTCCGCGGCAGGAGCGTCCGCAGAGCTGTCCGGGGCGGGGCCGTCCGGAAGGTCAGGGA
This sequence comes from Nocardioides sp. NPDC047086, assembly GCF_040643685.1. NCBI lineage: Bacteria > Bacillati > Actinomycetota > Actinomycetes > Propionibacteriales > Nocardioidaceae > Nocardioides > Nocardioides sp. NPDC047086. The sequence continues at coordinate 18,955 of NZ_JBEYUV010000054.1, read as the reverse complement.
TCCCGGGACCCTCGGGGACGTCCGGGACCGGGGTCTCGGGAACGTCGGGGACGTCGGGAACGTCAGGAACGTCAGGGGTTCCTGGGACGTCCGGGGTGCCCGGGACATCCGGGGTCTCGGGAACGTCCGGAGTGTCGGGCGTGCCGGGAACATCCGGGGTGTCCGGGGTGCCGGGAACGTCCGGCGTGTCAGGGACGTCCGGGGTGTCGGGAACATCCGGGGTCTCGGGCGTGCCGGGGACGTCCGGGGTGTCCGGGGTGCCGGGAACGTCCGGCGTGCCGGGAACGTCCGGGGTGCCGGGATCGTCCGGGATCGGAGTGCCCGGAGTGCCCGGGACCGGCGGGTCAGGAATGGGAGGTGGGACGGGGCTGGCCATGACCGGTGCGGCGACCGTGGCGAGCGCGAGCCCAGCGACGACAGCAGCGATTCGAGTCCGAGAATTCACGAAATCTCCTTTGTTTGGTCTGAAGTCGTGACGAATGAATCCTGAGGCGACTTTAAGCACCAAGTCAAGAACTTTCTGGAACTTATTGATTTCTATTCCTTCGGCGCATTTCGTGCCGTAAACTCATCCGATCTCATTTAATGGACGACTAGGGCCGATCTTCATTGGAAACGGATTCATTCGGCCTCCTTGGTAGCGAAAAGCTGATGCTGTTGGGGCTCCTGAGGTCTCTGTGGCGGTCATCGGACGGCGGCCACGGCCGGAAATCGTCGCGATATCGGTTCTCGCATCACCGGGTCGGATCGCCATTCAGTGATTACCCCACGGGGTAATTGGGAGATTTCATGGAAGCGGGAATCGGCATTTAGTCGAGATGAAATGCGTTTACCAATCAATGGTTTCTGAACCCGTCTGATTCTCGTCGTGGTAAACACTTCAATTCCCATAGGACCTTGAATCCCGCCAGCGGCCGCCCCGGATCACCGGCCCGGATCCGGGACGGCCGCCACCGACCCGGCGGTTCGTTACCCCTGTGCAACCTGGATCGGTCAGGCTTGGCCCATGTCGATCAAGGTTGCGCTCGAACATCGGACCACCTACGAGTTCGCGCAGCCGGTGAGCGTCGGCCCGCACGTCGTACGCCTGCGCCCGGCGCCGCACACCCGGACCCCGATCGAGGCCTACTCGCTGTCGGTGACGCCGGCGGCGCACTTCATCAACTGGCAGCAGGACCCGTTCGGCAACTGGCTCGCGCGGCTCGTCTTCCCGGAGAAGACCGACAAGCTCGAGATCACCGTCGGGCTGGTCGCCGACATGGTGGTGATCAACCCGTTCGACTTCTTCATCGAGGAGTACGCCGAGACCTTCCCCTTCGACTACGAGTCGCAGCTGAAGGCCGATCTGGCGCCCTACCTCCGCGACGTGGAGTCCGCGACGGAGGCCGACGCCTGGCGGCAGCGGCTGCCGGAGCTGCCCGCGGACGGCCTCCGTACAGTCGACTTCCTGGCGAGCCTCAACCAGGCGGTCAACTCGGACGTCGCCTACTCGGTGCGGATGGAGCCCGGCGTACAGACTCCCGACGAGACCCTGCGCCTGGGCATCGGCTCGTGCCGCGACTCGGCATGGCTGCTGGTGTCCCTGCTGCGTCAGTACGGCCTCGCCGCGCGGTTCGTCTCCGGCTATCTGGTGCAGCTGGCCGTCGACCAGGAGTCGCTCGACGGCCCGTCGGGTCCGACCGAGGACTTCACCGACCTGCATGCGTGGTGCGAGGTCTTCGTCCCCGGGGCCGGTTGGATCGGGCTCGACCCGACGTCGGCACTGTTCGCGGGGGAGGGCCACATCCCGCTCTCGGCGACCCCGCACCCGTCCTCCGCGGCCCCGATCGAGGGTGCCACCGACCCGGTCGAGGTCACCTTCTCCTTCGCCAACGAGGTCACCCGGGTCCATGAGGACCCGCGGGTGACGCTGCCCTACACCGGTCAGGAGTGGGCGCGTATCGATGCGTTGGGTGAGGCGGTCGACCAGCGTCTCCAGGCGGCCGGTGTCGAGCTGACCATGGGCGGCGAGCCCACCTTCGTCTCTCTCGACGACCAGACCTCCGCGCAGTGGAGCACCGACGCTGACGGCCCGCACAAGCGCGAGCTCGCCGCTGACCTGACCGAACGTCTGCGCCAGGTCTACGGCCGAGGCGGCATCGTCCACCGAGGCCAGGGCAAGTGGTACCCCGGCGAGCGAGCCCCTCCCGCGCTGGAACATCGATCTGCAGTGGCGTACCGACGGAGAGCCCCTCTGGAGCGACCACACCCTCTTCGCCGACCCCTGGGCGCAGAACGACCGTGTTGGTCTCGACACGCCTCCGCCTAGCGGCTCCGGCGGCTCGACCGACGAACGACCGCTGGTCGACACGCCTCCGCCTTGCGGCTCCGGCGGCTCGACCGACGAACGACCGCTGGTCGAC
>NZ_JBEYUV010000054.1:0-16455 GCF_040643685.1 Nocardioides sp. NPDC047086 | reverse complement strand
CTTGCGGCTCCGGCGGCTCGACCGACGAACGACCGCTGGTCGACACGCCTCCGCCTTGCGGCTCCGGCGGCTCGACCGACGAACGACCGCTGGTCGAGCCGGGCGAGCGCCAGCGAGCCCGTGTCGAGACCAACACGGTCGCCGTGGCGCGAAGAGTCGCCGAGCTCCTCGGGTTTCCCGCGGAGCAGGTGTTCCCTGCGTACGAGGATCCGCTGGCGAAGATCGCGCAGGAGGTGCGGCGGCCCGATGGGCCGAAGCCGGAGGACGCCGTCGACCGGGGTGATCTGAACGTCACCGAGCTCGACAAGGAGGTCACCGAGCCGGTCGGGTGGGTGATCCCGATCAACACCGACGACGGGGTGTGGACGAGCCCGCAGTGGCGGTTCCGGCGCGGGCGGCTGGTGCTGGCGCCGGGAACCTCGACGATCGGGCTGCGGCTGCGGCTGCGGCTGCGGCTGCCGCTGGACTCGGTCTCCTGGCACGACCCGCAGTTCTCGGGCGAGCCGTCGTACCTGACCGCGGGCGAGCCGCTGGACCCCGAGATCCCGCAGGTGACCGTCACCGATCCCGACGAGGCGCCGACGACCGCGCTCGCGATCCAGGAGCGCGACGGACTGGTCCACGTGTTCCTCCCGCCGACCGACCGCCTCGACGACTACGCCGCCCTGCTCCGGGTGATCGAGCAGGCCGTCGCGGGCGCCGGCACCAGCGTCGTGCTCGAGGGGTACGGTCCGCCGCCCGACTCCCGCCTGGCGCGGCTGACGGTCACCCCGGACCCGGGCGTGATCGAGGTCAACATCCAGCCCACGGCGAGCTGGGCGGAGCAGCGGGAGCTGATCTCGACGCTCTACGAGCAGGCCCGTCAGGCCCGGCTGTCGACCGAGAAGTTCGACCTCGACGGACTTCACACCGGCACCGGCGGCGGCAACCACCTCACCCTCGGCGGCCGCAGTCCCGAGCGCAGCCCGCTGCTGCGGCGCCCCGACCTGCTGGCCAGCCTGATCCGCTACTGGCAGCGCAACCCTCCCTCTCCTACCTCTTCTCCGGCCGCTTCATCGGCCCGACCAGCCAGGCGCCGAGGTTCGACGAGGGCCGCCCGGAGGCGGTCTACGAGATGGAGATCGCCCTCCAGGAGGTCGCCCGGATCACCCGCGAGCACCCCGAACCCCGCCCGTGGCTGATCGACCGCGCGCTGCGCCACCTGCTCACCGACCTGACCGGCAACACCCACCGCGCCGAGTTCTGCATCGACAAGCTCTACTCCCCGGACTCCTCCCGCGGGCGCCTCGGGCTCCTCGAGCTCCGCGGCTTCGAGATGCCGCCGCACCCGCAGATGGCCCTCCTCCAGTCGCTCCTGGTCAGGAGCCTGGTCGCGTGGTTCTGGGAGGAGCCGTACGAGGCGCCGCTGGTTCGCCACGGAAGCGCCCTCCACGAGGACTTCCTGCTCCCTCAGGGCTGCCTGCGCGACATCGAGGAGGTCGTCACCGACCTGCGCCGCCACGGGATCCCGTTCGAGTCGCGGTGGCTCGCGGCGTACGCCGAGTTCCGGTTTCCTCGGATCGGCGTCGCGCGCGTAGGAGAGATCGAGCTCGAGCTGCGCCAGGCGATCGAGCCGTGGAACGTACTCGGCGAGGAGGCCACCGGGTCGGGGACCGCACGCTACGTCGACTCCTCGGTCGAACGCGTCCAGATCTCGGCGAGAGGGATCGACCTCGACCGGCACCTGGTGACGTGTCAGGGTGTTCCGGTGCCGCTCACCCCCACCACTGTCCCGGAAACCCACTATGCGGGCGTCCGATTCAAGGCCTGGAGCCCGTGGTCCAGCCTGCACCCGAGCATCGACGTCCAGGCGCCGCTCCACTTCGACGTCGTCGACATCGCCTCGGAGACCAGCCTCGGCGGCGCCACCTACCACGTCACCCATCCCGGCGGCCGCAGCTACGACCACCCGCCGGTGAACGCCAACGAAGCCGAGGCGCGCCGCGCGAGCAGGTTCGAGGCGCGCGGCCACAGCTCCGGCCGGCTGGACGTCGCGGAGATGCGTGAGCGTGCGGCTCGCGCCACCACGCCCGACAACCCCCACACCCTGGATCTGCGACGGGCGGTGCGGTGACCGTCCTTCGCGAGTACGCCGATGCCCTCGGCCTCCTCGGCGCGACCGACCAGCCGTACGACGAGGTCGTCGGGCCCGACGGCACCCTGCGCCCGGCGTGGAAGCCGATGGCCGAGACGGCCGTCTCGATCACGCCGGCCACGCTGAGCCGGATCGGCCACGACGTCGAGCGGTTCCTCGCCGACGACGGGGTCACCTACCTGCGCCCCGGCGCCAAGCCCGAGCCCTGGCGGCTCGACCCGGTGCCGCTCGTCATCGACCCGGCGCAGTGGCGCATCCTCGAGGTCGGCCTGGCCCAGCGCGCCGAGCTGCTCAACGCGATCCTCGTCGACCTCTACGGCCCGCAGCGTCTCCTCCAGGACGGGGTCGTCCCTGCCGCGGTGGTCTTCGGCCACCACGGCTTCCATCGCGTCGCCGCCCGCCCCAGCAACCACGACCCGCGCCCGCTCGTCCTGGCCGCCACCGACCTCGGCCGCACCCCGGACGGCGAGTGGCGGGTGCTCGCCGACCGCACCCAGGCCCCCTCCGGGATCGGCTATGCGATGGAGAACCGCCGGGTGATCAGCCGGGTGCTCCCCGAGCTCCACCGCGACGCCGGACTGCACCGGATGGAGCCCTACTTCGCGGCCCTCCGCAGCGCCCTCCTCGAGTCCGCGCCCGGTGACCAGGCCGACCCCCGGGTCGTCGTCCTCTCCCCGGGAACCCACTCCGAGACCGCTTACGACCAGGCGTTTCTCGCCTCGACGCTGGGTTTCCCGCTGGTCCAGGGTGCCGACCTCACGGTGCGCAACGGCGAGGTCCTGATGCGTGGCCACGGCGACCGCCTGGAGCGGGTCGATGTGATCCTGCGCCGGGTCGACGCGACCTGGTCGGACCCGCTCGAGCTCCGCGGCGACAGCCAGCTCGGCGTCGCCGGCCTGATCGAGGCCGTACGCCGCGGCAGCGTGCGCGTGGTCAACGGGTTCGGGGCCGGCGTACTCGAGAACCCGGGGCTCGCCCCCTACCTCCCCGCCGCCTGCGAGGCGCTGCTCGGGGAGCCGCTGCGGCTGGCATCGCTCGGCACCTGGTGGTGCGGCGACCCGGCGCAGCGCGCGGAGGCCGAGCGGCGGCTGGACACCGGTGACCTCGTCGTGCGCACGCTGGAAGGCACTATCGTCACCGGGACCCCCGAGGAGCTGCGCGCCACGATCGCCGCCGACCCCTACCGCCACGTCGGCCAAGAACAGATCACGCTCTCCCAGGCCCCGACCTGGGCCGAGGGGCGCGGCGCGGTCGGGCGGCCGCTGACGCTGCGTGCGTTCTCGCTCCGCTACGGCTCGGCCTACCGTCCGCTGGTCGGCGGCCTGGCCTCGATCCGGGCCGACGAGACCGGGCTGCCGCCGTGCAGCAAGGACGTCTGGGTGCTCAAGGAGTCGCCGCAGGACGCCGACCAGGGCCTGGCCGACGTGCTCCCGATGACCCACACCCGCTCGGTCACCGTGCTCGTCCCGCGAGCGCTCGAGGACATGTACTGGTCGGGTCGCTACGCGGAGCGCGCCGAGGATCTGATCCGGCTCATCCTGGCCACACACGTGCTGGCCGAAGACTTCCGAACCAGGCCGCGTACGTCCGGCGGGATCAGCCTCGAGGTGATGCTCAGCGCGCTCGACCGGCTGGGCGGGCACGGCCGGCCGGATGCCGATATCGACGCCGAGTTCCGCTCGATGCTGCTCGACGCCGACCGTCCGGGGTCGGCGGCGCAGTCGCTGGCCGGGATGCGACAGGCCTTCAGCGGCGTACGCGACCAGCTCAGCCCCGACATGTGGCGGATCTTCTCCTCGACCGACCGCGCGGCCGAGGACCTCCGGGTCAACCCGCACTCGCACCAGATCGCCGAGTCGGGCGCCGAGATGCTGCACGGCATCCTCGCCATGCAGGGGATCGTGGCGAGCATGATCCGCGACGAGGGCTACCACTCGATCCGGCTGGGCCGGTTCCTGGAGCGCGCGATGCAGATCTGCCGGCTCCTGCGCGCCACCACGACTGTCCGCCGCGGCCTGGAGGTCGACCGCGCGGTGCTCAACGCGGTGCTCGTCTCGGCCGAGTCCGCGGTCACCCACCGCCGCCGCTACCGGGGCTACGTACGCACCGGGGGAGTGCTCGACCTGCTGATCATGGACCGCGACAACCCGCGCTCCCTGGCCTTCTGCCTCGACGAGCTGCGGCTCCACCTCACCAAGCTTCCCGGCTCGACCGGCTCGTCCCGCCCCGAGCGGCTCCTCGACGACATCACCGACATGCTCGACCGCACCGAGGTCGCCGGCCTGGTCGCCATCGGTGGCGTCGGCCGCCCCAACCTGGAGTCCTTCCTCGACCAGGTCCATGCCCAGCTCGTCCGTCTCGCCGACGCCATCACCGACGTCCACTTCGCCACCGGCCCCGCCCCGCAACCCCTCAACGCCCTCCCCGCGCAATCGCTCAGTTGAGCAAGAGCACGGCCGTCACCACGAGCGGGTGGCTGAGAGCCCGGCGATGCTCCGGGGGAATTGCAGTAGCGACGATTACGTGGGCTACGTAACGTGGTGACCTCGTCAGGATGCGTGCCGCACAAACCGGCGACATTCTCGGGCAAACTCACTTCAAACGGGGAGATTCAAGTGAATTTGGTACATGCAGCGGCGTGCGTCGCTGTCACCGCCGCCGCAAGCGCAAGCGCAAGCGTCTTGGCGCTGACGCCGACGGCCAACGCCGCAACTCCTGCTGCCGCGTCGTCCGCGGGTTGGGCGGAGCTAGATGCCGTACGTGCGGTTGAGCAGCCGGCGGGGCACAAGCAGGACATCGTGAAGGTGCTGCTCGCGCACGGCGTGTCCGCCAAGCGAGCAGCAGCAATAGCGGAGGACGACATCGCGGGCGAGGCACTGCTGGCCGCAGCGCCTGTGCCGGCATGTGTGACCGCTACGTACTCGAACCCGGCTGGGCCGTACCAGAACGTGAAGGTCAAGAACGGCTGCCCGGTCAGCGTCCGGGTCAAGGTCCTCTGGGCATTCGCTACAGACAGCGCCTGTCACAAGATCGCCGCCGGTTCGTCGTGGACCGACCGCCACCTCAACCAGACTGGTCCGGATCGCTGGGACGGGATCGCATCATGCTGAGGCTGATTGGGCGGGTTGCGACGTCGCTCGTCGTCATGGTGTCGATGTGGGCAGCCGCCTCCGTGCCGGCCAACGCTCAGGCAACCGACGCAGTTTATGGGTGCGGCGCGCGGTCCGTCGGCAACGAGTCCGCCAACGTGCCCCCTAGACATGTAAAGGACCGCCTCTGGACCATCCAGACTTCTGACGGTTCCATTGCCATCAGGTGCGGTAACGGTTCGACTTGGGGTGCCGTGCACGTAGAGTTGAAGCACGAGGTGCCCAACTGGCCTGACGCTCTGACGTGCATCAAGAAGACGATCAATCGCGGCACAGAACTGGACGGTGGCGACGGCAAGACCAAATACGTTCATCGTATTCGTGGCGCGGCGACCGTCGTCGTCATCGTCGGGGACAATGGCCTGGTTACCGCGTACCCGAAAGGTACGGGTGTGGCGAGGAAGTGGCGACTTTGCTCGGCGTCGTAGGTTGGCGACATGGCTAGTACTTCTGATCGCCAGCAGCAGGGATCGTTCCCTTCTCCGCCGCAGGGTCGCCGCGTCGTTTGGGCGGGTACGTTTCCTGCTGTCGAAGGTGGCCCGCTGGTGTTGCCAGGGGTTGTCGTGGATGACCTGCCTGACGGATGGGCCTTGGTGTCGTGGCTCGACAAGGACGGCTGGTACAGCCCTGATGCGGTCTACGAGCTGAAAAATCTTCGGGTGGTCTCAGATGCGGAGTTCGACGACCTCGTCCGGGCTGTCCGCGAAAGTCCTGGCTGGCAGGGGATCACCCACGGAATCGTGGACGATCCGGAACCGTCGCCGTACGTCGTCGGTGCCCCGGTCATTTGGCTGGGGCCGGTGCTCGGGGACAAGGACTGGGACCCGTCCAACAATTCCTGGAGGCTGGCGGTGTTTGGCAGCGCATCTGGGCCGCCGACTCGTGGCCATCGGGGTCGAATCGTCGAGGTCTCGCAGAGCGGGGCGCTTCGCGTGCGGTGGATCGACGAGGATGGCGAGTTCGAGGGACGAGCCTTCATCGACCCCGGCGACGTGGCGGTTGGATCGGGATAGCATCCCGCGGGTGAGATACCGGGTCAGCCACACGACGACCTACTCCTACGACGAGGACGTGACGAACTCGTTCGGGATCGCCAACGTGACCCCGCGAGAACTGCCTCACCAGCATGTCGAGAAGGCCGAGGTGCGGATCACTCCTGCGCCCGCGGACCAGTCGAGCGACGTCGACTTCTACGGCAACACGGTGACGTACTTCCAGGTCCTGGAGCCGCATCAGCTGCTCGAGATCACGGCGGCCTCCGAGATCGAGGTCAGCACGCCCGTCTATGACGAGACGGGCTTCGATCAGCCGTGGGAGCGGGCGCGGCCGCTGGTCGACCCGAGCCTGCCGGGAGCCTGGCGGGCGGCCGACCTGGCGGTGGCCTCACCGCTCGTGGAACACACCCGGGAGGCGTACGACTTCGGTGCCGTCTCGCTGACGGAGGGGCGTGGGATCGTGGAGGCGGCGGAGGATCTGATGCACCGGATCCATGCCGGGTTCGACTACGACGACACGGCCACGACGGTCACATCGACGATCCCGGAGATCTTCGAGGCCAAGGGCGGTGTCTGTCAGGATTTCGCTCACCTGATGTTGGCCTGTTTTCGAGCGCACGGGCTCGCGGCCCGCTATGTTTCCGGCTACCTCGCCACCACCCCTCCGCCGGGGAAGCCGCGGCTCGTCGGAGCCGATGCCTCTCATGCCTGGGTGGAGGTGTGGCTGCCCCACCTCGGGGCGGATCTCGGCGGCGCGGGGACGGGCCAGTGGCTCGCCCTCGACCCGACGAACGACACCAGGGCCGACGATCGCTACGTGAGCGTCGCCTGGGGACGTGACTATGCCGATGTGCCTCCGGTGAAGGGGGTCATCTATACCGAAGCCACCACCTCGACCTTGACCGTCTCTGTCGATGTGGCCCCCGACCAGCAGGAGTGAAGTTACGGTGTTGCTCGTGCCTGTATCTGATCCACGGGGCCATCCGCAGCGGGCGAGCATCGTGACCCGCGGCAGCCGCTGGCGTCGCGGAGTACGCATCTCCGGAGTGCTGGTGGTGGCCGCGGCCGTCATCGCGCTCACCCTCTGGCTGCTGGCGCGCGGCTCGACCCCGGCCGAGGTCACCCGTGAGTTCATGGAGACCACCTCGGCCGCCACCCTCTACGAGCTCGCCTCCGACGAGGGCGACGAGCTCCTCGACGGTGGCGGCGCCCGCGCGATGATCGACGCCGCCGAGGGGAAGCGGACCTACGCCGACCCCAATCCGCGCGCGGTGAGCCGGACCATGGTCTTCGGTGAGCCCGAGCTGTACGGCGAGGCCGCCCGGGTCACCGTCAGGGTCTCCTACACCGCCGAGGACGGCCCCGTCCCCGACGAGTCGATGGTCGTGGTCCTCGTCCGCGAGGACGGCGAGTGGCGCGTCGAGAGCTGGGGGACGGCCGGCGACGGCCGATGATGGAACCATGGAAGCGTTCACCTGTCGGGAGTGCGGCAACCGTCTCTACTTCGAGAACTCGGCATGCGTCTCGTGCGGCACCCGGCTCGCCTACTCCCGCGAGGAGCGCGAGATCGTCCCGGTCTCGCCCGAGGGCAGGTACGTCGATGCCGACGGCTACATCTGGTGGGTCTGCGCCAACACGCTCGACACGGGATGCACCTGGCTGGCCCGCATCGAGGGCGGGATGTGCTTCGCCTGCGAGCTGACCCGGACCCGGCCCAACGACGCCGCACCCGAGTTCGTCCAGCAGCAGTACTCCCTGGCCGAGCAGGCGAAACGACACCTCGTGGTCGAGCTCGACACCCTCGGTCTGGAGATCCGCACCAAGGCCGAGGACCCCGTCGAGGGACTCACCTTCGACCTGCTGGCCAGCGACGGCATCGCGTCCACACCGGACGTGGTCATCGGACACGACGGTGGCGTGATCACGATCGACCTGGCCGAGTCCGACGACGCCTACCGTGAGCACGTCCGGGCCACCCTCGACGAGCCCTATCGCACCCTGCTGGGCCACTTCCGCCACGAGATCGGCCACTACTACGAGTGGCAGCTGGTCCGGGGGCCCGAGCTGATGGAACGGTGCACCGAGGTCTTCGGCGACGAGTCGGTCTCCTACGAGGAGTCGCTGCAGCGCCACTACTCCGAAGGGCCGCCGGCGGACTGGACCGAGAACTACATCTCGACCTACGCCACCATGCACCCCTTCGAGGACTTCGCCGAGACCTGGGCCCACTACCTGCACATCAGTGACACGCTCGGGTCGGCGGCGGCGTACGGGCTCGCCGACCCGGTGCCCGCCGAGATGCCGTTCCGGCAGGTCGTCACCGACATCTGGGTGCCGCTCTCGGCCGCGCTGAACGTGATCAACCGGTCCATGGGCCACGACGACCTGTATCCCTTCGTGATCCCGCCGGCCGTCCTGGACAAGCTCGACTTCGTGGCCTCGCTGGTGCGCGACGCGGGCTGACCTGCGGGCTGATTTCGCCGGGTCGTCGTCTATCGGCACTCTATGCTCCGAACCATGATCGAAACTGCCGTCGTCCCCGACGCCAAGGAGCGCGCCCGCCCCGAGTCGGAACGACTGTGGACGTCGGCGACCGTGATCACGTTCGTACGCACCATCGCGTCGGTGACGCTGGCGGCGAGCGCCGCATACCAGGAGAGCTTGAAGCTCCTGGTCATCGCACTGGTCGTCTACTGGGTCGGCGACAGCCTCGACGGGGCGGTCGCCCGATGGCGCGACGAGGAGACGCGGATCGGCGGGGTGCTCGACATCTTCTCCGACCGTCTCTGCGCGGCGGCGTTCTACGTCGGGCTGGCGTTCCTGCAGCCGGACCTGTCGCCGGCGATCTTCGTCTACCTGGTGGAGTTCATGGTGATCGACTGCTTCCTGTCGATCTCCTACCTGGCCTGGCCGATCAAGAGCCCGAATTACTTCTACGTCATCGACCGGACGCTGTGGCGGTGGAACTGGTCCCACCCGGGCAAGGCGGTCAACTCGGGGCTCTTCGCGATCCTGCTGCTGGTCACCGGCTGGATGTGGGTGGGTCTGGCGATCGCCACGGCGCTGCTGGTCATGAAGTGCGTCTCGCTGGGACGGCTCCTCAGGATCGGCCTGCCCGTGCCTCGATGAGACTCCTGTTCGGCACGCTCCTCTTCTGTCTCGGCTCGGCGCTCATCCCGGTGATGAACGCCGAGGCGTACCTCTCCGTCGTCGCCCAGAACTCTGACTGGTGGCCGGCGCTGCTCGGGTTCGTCGCCGGACTCGGCCAGACCGGCGGCAAGGTGGTCTGGTACTACGCCGGCCGTGGATCCACCAACATCCCCTGGATCAGGAAGAAGCTCGAGTCGCCCAAGTGGCAGGACTCCTACGACCGTTGGTACGCCCGGACCTCGGGGCGCCCGGCTCTGGCCACCGCACTGCTGGCCGCGTCGGGCCTCTCCGGCTTCCCGCCGCTGGCGGTGATGGCGGTGCTGTTCGGCGCCTTGCGGTTCAACCTGCCGATCTTCACGCTCACGGTGCTCATCTCCCGTGCGCTGCGGTTCTGGGTGATCCTGGAGGCTGCGGGGCTCGCCTGGACGTACCTCTGATTCGCTTCAAGATTCAACCACAAGGTTAAGGTGAGTTCATGCAGGAAAAGGCGACCTACGTGCAACCTGGCAACGAGTTCAACCGGGACATGAACTACATCCCGGACCGGATCACGCGGGACGCGCGGACACCCGAGTTCGGGCCGAGAGACGTGCCGCTGTGGCCTGTCGAACCGGGCCGCTACCGGCTGGTCGCGGCCGCCGCCTGCCCGTGGGCCAACCGGGCGATCATCGTCCGCAACCTGCTCGGGCTCCAGGACGTCATCTCCCTCGGCCTCGCCGGCCCCACGCACGACGCCCGGTCGTGGACCTTCGACCTCGACCCCGGCGGCGTCGACCCCGTGCTCGGCATCGAGCGGCTGCAGCAGGCCTACTTCGCGCGCTACCCCGACTACCCGCGCGGCATCACGGTGCCGGCGATCGTCGAGGAGGCCTCCGGCAAGGTCGTCACCAACGACTTCCCGTGGATCACCCACGACTTCTTCCACGAGTGGACCGACTTCTTCGCCGACGATGCGCCCGACCTGTGGCCGCGGGCGCTCCGTGAGGAGATGGACGAGGTGAACCAGCGGGTCTTCACCGAGGTCAACAACGGGGTCTACCGGTGTGGCTTCGCCGGCTCCCAGGAGGCGTACGACGCGGCGTACTCACGCCTCTTCGATGCCCTCGACTGGCTCGAGCAGCGGCTCTCGGGGCAGCGGTATCTGGTCGGCAACCAGCTCACCGAGTCCGACATCCGGCTCTTCACGACGCTGGCCCGCTTCGATGCGGTCTACCACGGCCACTTCAAGTGCAACCGGCAGAAGCTCGTCGAGTTCCCCGCGCTGTGGGCCTACGCGCGCGACCTCTACCAGACCCCTGGGATCGGCGAGACCCTCGACTTCCCGCAGATCAAGCAGCACTACTACATCGTCCACACCGACCTGAACCCCACGCAGATCGTCCCCGCGGGCCCCGACCTGTCCGGCTGGGACGAGGCGCACGGGCGTGAGTCGCTCGGCTGAAAGAAAGTTCTCTTTCAGCCGGCGTAGTAGTTGGTGCGCTGACGCTGTCTCGCGGCGCCGACCGCGCTGAAGTACGCCGAGGACGGCCGCCGCCACAGCACCAGGATCGCGACCACCAGGAGGGGGTCGAGGACAGCGACCACCACAATTCCCCGCGGCCGAGTACCTTGGTGAGTGCCACGTGTCGCGGGTCACAAGCCCGTGCGCGGGTGCGTGCCAGCGGTGGCAACCCCACCCCGTGTGAAGGAAGCGTGATGACTGAATTTCTGGATCCGAGTCCCAGCCACACCGACATGGTGCAGCTGCTGAACCCCGAGGGAGAACGGGTCTCGCACCCGGACTTCGAGTTCTCACCCGACCGACCCGAGGACGAGGCCGTGCGCGGCTTCTACCGCGACATGGTGCTGACCCGCCGCCTCGACGTCGAGGCCACCGCGCTGCAGCGCCACGGTGAGCTGGGCCTGTGGGCGCAGCTGTTGGGCCAGGAGGCGGCGCAGATCGGCGCGGCTCGTGCGCTCGCACCCCAGGACTTCGTCTTCCCGACCTACCGCGAGCACGGCGTGGCCTGGTGCCGCGACGTCGACCCGATGCAGCTGCTCGGGCTCTTCCGGGGCACCGACCAGGGTGGCTGGGACCCCAACGAGCACAACTTCGGGCTCTACACGATCGTCATCGGCGCCCAGACGCTGCACGCGACCGGCTATGCGATGGGCGTGCAGATGGACGGCCTCGTCGGCACCGGCGACCCGACCCGCGACACGGCGGTCGTGGCCCACTTCGGCGACGGCGCCTCCTCGCAGGGCGACGTCAACGAGGCGATGGTCTTCGCCGCCTCCTACAACGCCCCGGTCGTCTTCTTCTGCCAGAACAACCAGTGGGCCATCTCCGAGCCGGTCGAGCAGATGGTCAAGGTGCCGCTCTACAAGCGCGCCCAGGGCTTCGGGTTCCCCGGGATCCGCGTGGACGGTAACGACGTGCTGGCGACGTACGAGGTGATGAAGTCGGCGCTCAAGCGGGCCCGTGAGGGTGGTGGGCCGACGATGATCGAGGCCTACACCTACCGGATGGGTGCCCACACGACCACCGACGACCCGACCCGCTACCGGGTCTCCGACGAGGTCGAGGCGTGGAAGCTCAAGGACCCGATCGCCCGGGTCGAGGCCTACCTGCGCCGCGGTGGCGGCGCCTCGACGTCCTTCTTCGCCAAGGTGGAGGCCGAGGCCGAGGAGTTCGGCGAGCGGCTGCGCGCCGGGATCCACGCCCTGCCCGAGCCCGATCCCGTACGCCTCTTCGACAACGTCTACACCGAGCTGCCGCCGGAGCTGCAGGAGCAGCGTGACGGCTACGCGGCGTACCTCTCGTCCTTCGACCTCGAGGGGGCCTCGCGATGAAGATGACGCTGGCCAAAGCGCTCAATGCCGGGCTCCGGCGGGCGATGGAGGACGACGACAAGGTCGTCCTGATGGGGGAGGACATCGGCCGGCTCGGCGGCGTCTTCCGGATCACCGACGGGCTGCAGAAGGACTTCGGCGAGGCGCGGGTCGTCGACACGCCGCTGGCGGAGTCGGGGATCGTCGGCACGGCGGTCGGGCTCGCGCTGCGCGGCTACCGGCCGGTGGTGGAGATCCAGTTCGACGGGTTCGTCTACCCGGCCTACGACCAGATCGTGTCGCAGGTGGCCAAGTTCCACTATCGAAGTGGTGGGCGGGTCGCGATGCCGATGGTCATCCGGATCCCGTTCGGTGGCGGCATCGGGGCGGTGGAGCACCACAGCGAGTCGCCGGAGGCGCAGTTCGCGCACACCCCCGGCCTCAAGGTGGTGGCCTGCGCGGACCCGGTCGACGCCTACTGGATGATCCAGCAGGCGATCTCGCACCCGGACCCGGTGATCTTCCTGGAGCCGAAGCGGCTCTACCACTCGACCAAGGCCGAGATCGACGTCGATGCGACCCCAGGTCCACTGTTCGCCTCGCGGGTCGCGCGGCCGGGCACCGACCTGACGATGCTGGCCTACGGGCCGACCGTGAAGACCGCGCTGACCGCCGCCGAGGCGGCCGCGGGGGAGGGCAAGTCGGTCGAGGTGATCGACCTGCGGGCGCTCTCGCCGCTCGACATGGCGCCGGTCTACGAGTCGGTGCGGCGTACCGGTCGTGCCGTCGTCGTCCACGAGGCCCACGTCAACCTCGGCCTCGGCGCCGAGCTCGCCGCCCGGATCACCGAACAGTGCTTCCACTCCCTGGAGGCACCGGTCCTGCGCGTGGGCGGCTTCGACACGCCCTACCCGCCGGCCCGGGCGGAGGAGTACTTCCTGCCCGACCTCGACCGGGTCCTCGACGCCGTCGACAGGAGCCTCGCATGGTGACCTCCGAGTTCAAGCTGCCCGATGTCGGCGAGGGTCTCACCGAGGCCGAGATCGTCGAGTGGCACGTCGCCGTGGGCGACGTCATCAAGGTCAACGACCCGGTCTGCGACATCGAGACCGCCAAGTCCGTCGTCGAGCTCCCCTCGCCCTACGCGGGGGTCGTCCAAGAGCTCCTCGTCGAGGTCGGCACCGAGGTCCAGGTCGGCACCCCGATCATCCGGATCGGCGACTCCGTCGAGGCATCAGCCCCGTCGCCCGAGGCGTCAGCCCCGTCAGCCCCGTCGGTCGAGCCCGCGAGCGCAGCGAGCGGTGTCGAGACCAACACGGTCGCTCCCGACGACGACAAGCCCCTCAACCTGGTCGGCTACGGCGCCCGGGAAGAGACCGCCGTACGCCGCTCCCGCTCGATGTCCGCGCCGGTTGCCGCCGCGGGCAGCGGTGTGCTCGCCAAGCCGACCGCGCGAAAGGCCGCCCGGGACCGCGGGATAGATCTTTCCGGCGTCACGCCCGCCCGGGCGGACGGCGTGATCACGACCGCGGACCTCGACTCTGCTGGTTTCGACACGGGCTCCTTCGCACCTCAGGAGCCCGGCTCAACCAGCGGGGGCGGCGAGCGTCGTGAGCCGATCAAGGGCCTGCGCAAGCAGATGGGCCAGGCGATGGTCGACTCCGCGTTCACGCTGCCGCACGTGACCATCTGGACGACGATCGACGTGACCCGTACGTCCGAGCTGGTCGCCGGACTCCAGGCGAACCGCGACTTCGCCGAGGTCCGCGTCAGCCCCCTGCTGGTGGTGGCCAAGGCGACGCTGCTGGCGATGCGGCGTACGCCGATCATCAACTCCTGGTGGGACGAGGCCGCCCAGGAGATCGTCTTCAAGGAGTACGTCAACCTCGGCATCGCCGCGGCCACCCCCAGGGGCCTCCAGGTGCCGAACGTGAAGGGCGCCGATCGGATGTCCCTGGTCGAGCTCGGTGCCGCGATCAACGAGCTGACCGACACCGCCCGCACCGGGAAGACCCCGCCGGCCGACCAGACCGGCGGGACGTTCACGATCACCAACATCGGTCCGTTCGGCATCGACGGCGGCGCCCCGATCATCAACCCGGGGGAGTCTGCGATCCTCTCGGTCGGCGCGATCAAGCGCCAGCCCTGGATCGTCGGCACCGGTGACGACGAGCGGATCGAGCCGCGCGACGTCTGCACCCTCGCGCTCAGCTTCGACCACCGCCACATCGACGGCGAGGCCGGCTCCCGCTTCCTCGCCGATGTGGCCAAGATCGTCGCCGACCCGAGCACGGCCCTGTTGTTCTGATCCTCGTTCGACAATCGCCCCACAGAACATCAATTCGCTACCGGACCCGGTAGCGCATCTGGCACCATCCTCAGGCCCGCGCTGACGCGGGCCTGAGGATCTTCTGGAGGCAGGAATGGTGCTCCTGACGGGGCGCACGCTGCTTGCCGGGATCGTCGCGACGGCCGCCTCGGCGACCGTACTCGTGGCGAGTCCCGCGAGCGCGGCGACAACATCCACCGGCGTACGCTGCACGATCGTCGGTACGTCCGGCGCTGACGTCCTGAAGGGCACGTCGCGTCGCGATGTGATCTGCGGTCGCGGTGGCAGCGACGTGATCTACGCGCGTGGTGGCAACGACCTGGTCGACGGTGGCGGCGGCAACGACCGGATCTATGGCAGCTACGGCGCCGACAAGCTGCTCGGTGGCACCGGTCGTGACACCATCCGCGGTGAGGCCGGCGCCGATGTCATCTACGGCGGCTCGTCGTCCGACTCTCTCTACGGCGGGACCTCGGACGACACCATCCGTGGCGGCTCCGGAAGCGATCAGATCCAGGGCGACGACGGCCACGACCACCTCTACGGCGAAGCCTACCGCGACACGGTCAACGGCGGCACCGGCTGGGACCTGCTCTACGGCGGCACGGGCGGCGACCGCATCCTGGGTGGCAAGGGCAACGACCGTGCCTACGGCGGGGACGGCGCCGACGGCTTGTACGGAGGAGCGGGCGACGACCAGCTGCACGGCGGCAACCACAACGACCTGGTCCTCGGCGAGGCCGATGCCGACCGGCTGTGGGGCGACGCCGGTGCCGACCAGATCAGGGGAGGCAGCGGCGCCGATCAGCTCGCCGGTGGCGACGGCAACGATCAGCTCGAAGGCGAGAGCCACGACGATGCGCTCAAAGGTGGAGCCGGGACCGATCACCTGACCGGTGGCACCGGCATGAACCGCTGTACATATGACACCTACGACTACCTGCTCGGCGGGTGCGGCACCGACAAGTCTGCTCCGAAGGTGCTCAGCGTCTCCTTCTCTCCGAGTTCGATCGACACCACCAAGGCCGACGTGAAAGTCAGGGTGCGGGTCCGCGTCACCGACGATATCGGTGTCACCTGGGTGCAGGGGCATGTGGTGGACGAGCGTGACAACGTCGGTACGTCGCTCTACATGCAGCACCTGACCTGGGTTTCGGGCGGACCCCGTGACGGCTGGTGGGAGTACGACCTAACGGTCCCGCGCCATACCCCGGCCGCAAACCTGCACGCGAACATCTATGCAGAAGATGCGGCAGAGAGGATGAGCTCGGGGTACGACATGGGCACGCTCGCTGTCACGAACAACAACCCCGATGATCAAAGCCCGACTCTGAGCCTTACGAAGTTCACGCCTACCTCTGTCGATGTGACCACGGCGGCTCGAACTGTAGAGGTTGCTGTTCGCGGGGTGGACCCCATGGCAGGCGTGAGCCGTGTCGATCTCTGCCTGGTGCGGGCGACAGTGTTGTCCGCGACAGATCCCACGCCGCTCGTCGACACGGTGGTCTGCACTGACGCAGTGCCCCGGGCCGCGGGGTCGGCTAAGGATGGGACCTGGTCGGCGAAGCTCGTCATTCCGAAGGGCTCCCCGTCCGGGGTCTACAACGCATACGCGTATGCCGAGGACCGCATCGGAAACTACGTGTACTACATGGGGCCGGAGGCGCACAACGCCTACGCCGACGGCGGCTGGTCTGGGGGCGAGAGTCGCAGGCTCTTCGCTGCTCCCAGTCGAGTGCAGGTCACCGGCTCCTGACCCGCCGAGGCGTCAGTAACGCCGGTCGAGTCGCCGCCACGGTGGATGTTACCGAATTTTTCGGCTGATTAACGGTTGATGACGATTCGGCAGCGGTAATCCGATTACCTCTTCACAAGAAGAACCCGAAG
>NZ_JBEYUV010000053.1:0-26322 GCF_040643685.1 Nocardioides sp. NPDC047086 | reverse complement strand
CGGGGGTGCTTCTCGTTCTGCGCGAAGAGCCGCTCGACCGGCGCGTCATGACGCGCCGACTCGGCGAGGGCTGGGGTCAGAACCAGCCGACTCGGGTCAGTTGGGGTCGGCGGGGGGCGGCGACTTCTTCGACTCGTCGGTGCACTCGACCTCGTCCTGCGGGATGTAGGTCGTCTTGAAGGTCTGGGTGTCGACCTTCGAGCCCGATCCGGCGCTGTAGAAGTCGCGCCAGACGTTGATCGAGAAGCCCTGGGCGCCGACGGTGTTCTCGCAGTTGCCGTCGGTGATCTTCTGCTTGCCCGGCGGCTTGAAGTCGTAGCGATCGCCGGTGCGGGCCTTGATGTCCCAGATCTTGGTGGACCACATCTCGACGGTCACCGAACCCTGACTGCTGCCGCTGGCGGGGTTCACCCAGGAGCGGACCAGGACACCGTACTTGGTGTTGTTCTTGAACTTCAGGTCCAGCGAGGGCCAGGCGACGGTCGCCTCACGGCCGATCGGGTAGCGGTCGATGTAGAGCGAGTGCGCCTTGTGCTCGACGTCCTGGAGCCCCGCGAAGAACATCGCGTTGAACGTGGTCGTCGCCATCTGCGAGACACCGCCGCCGTAGTCCTCTCGGAAGACGCCGTTCTGGATCATCCAGCCCTTGGTGAACCCGTTGGCGGCCGTACGCTCCCCGACGATGCCGTTCATCGAGAAGGTGTCCCCCGGCGCGAGCACGGTGCCGTTGACCAGCTCGGCCGCGCGACCGATGTTGACGTTGCGGTATTCGGCGTAGGGGAAGTTGGTGGTGAAGGTGGAGACCTTCTCCTTGATGCCCCAGGCCTTGGCCTCCTCGGTGGTGACCTTCGGCTTGGCGACCTTCGACTTCACCTCGACGGTGCGGTCGCTCGCCGGGGCCGTGACGACGTCGAGGAAGACCGCCTCCAGGTCCTTCTGGTTGAAGGTGACACCGGGCTTGGCGGGGATGACCTTCGGAGCGCCGTTGACCATCTTGACGGTCGCATCGACCGGCTTCGCGGCGTCGTCGGCGAGGGCCTTCTTGAGCACCTTCTTGAGCTTGGCGGGCGCGACCGAGGCCTGCAGCTCGCCGTCCTTGGGGTCGAACCGGATCGCGTCGCCGAACTCCTTCGGGGACAGCTCCACCGGGGTCTTCTCGAACTTCAGCGTGATCGGCCCGGAGACCGCCGGGGTGGCGACCTTGTCGACCGCCTCCTGGACGTCGGCCTCGTCGACATCGGGGGTGAGCTCCGCGAGCGGTACGTCGGCCTTGCGCTCGCCCTCGGCCAGCAGTTGGCCGGCGAGCGCGGTCCGGAGCGCATCGTCGCTGACGCCCTCGCCCGCGACCGGCTGGGTGGTC
Source organism: Nocardioides sp. NPDC047086 (assembly GCF_040643685.1). Classification (NCBI taxonomy): domain Bacteria; kingdom Bacillati; phylum Actinomycetota; class Actinomycetes; order Propionibacteriales; family Nocardioidaceae; genus Nocardioides; species Nocardioides sp. NPDC047086. The sequence goes on along the minus strand of NZ_JBEYUV010000053.1, from coordinate 24,962 downwards.
TTGATCTTGCCCTTCTTGATGACGACGTCGCCGTCCTTGAAGGGGGTGCCGGCGCGCTTGCTCACCTTGGCCGCGACCTTGGCGATCAGCTTGTCGTCGGCCTTGATGACGGGCTCGATCTCGCCACCGCCGGTGAAGTGCCGCCACAGCTTGAGCGGGCTCCAGCTGCGTACGGCGTGGGCCCTCTCGATCGTCGCCTCGGCGTCGAAGCTCAGCCCGGCCTCGGCCGGGTTCACCTCGGTGGTGCTGTCGCCGGCGGCCACGTGGATCGGCTGGCTGTGGGCCGGGGCGAACTTCTCCTCGAGCAGCGGGGTCGCCTCGGCGGCCGTCATGCCGCCGATGTCGACGCCCGCGACCGTGGTGCCCTCGGAGATCTTCTCCCCGGCAACGGCGTACGCAGCAGCCCAGCCGGCGAAGGCCAGGATGGCGACGCCACCCACGAGCGCGGCAGCGACCTTGGTGCCGGTGCCGAGCGGCTTGCTCTCGGCCGCGACCGGCTGGGCGTAGTCGGGCTGCTCGAAGCCGGGCTCGAAACCGGGCTCGAAGGCGGCGTGCTCGGCAGGGGCCGGCTCGTGCACGACGAACGGCCCGACGCCCACGACGGTCTCCTCGAGAGGCTCGTCGTCGAAGTCGGGGGCATCCTGGACCCGGCCGTCGAGTGCGACCTCGGTGGCCGCCTCGCTCGCCAGGTCGGGGGCGGCGTCGACCGCGTCCGGCTCCGGGGCGAACTTCCGGTTCTTCGAGACGAAGAGGAAGTTCTCGTCCTTCGGCAGCTCGGCGCGCTTCGGCAGCTCCGAGCGCAGCATCGTGCTGCGCAGCAGGGTTTCCTCGGCGGCGTCATCGCCGAAGTCGGCCCCGCCGGGGACGATCCTGGTCGCACCGTCGGGTTCGTCGTCGGGCACGTTCACGACCGGCTTGGCCCCCGCGGACTCGGCGACACGGGCGTCGATCTCGATCTGCGGGATCATGATCGTCTCGATGGCAGCATCGTCCGCGCCAGCTTGGCTGGCGTTGGACCCGGCCGCGTGAGTTTGCTTCGCGGGCTCGGGGGCCTTGAAGGCCTCGGGCTCATTGGACATGCGGGAGAGCCTAGGACCTATACCCCCCTAGGCCGAACCCGTAGCCCATCTTGGGACGTTCGTCACTTCCCGGGGAGGTCCTGATCCGCCTGGGTCGTGACCCTCGACACGGTCGCGGTGGCCACCACGATCATCAGCACTGCCCAGAAGATGATCAGATATCCCTGCACATCGCCCGCGACGGCATATCCGCCCGTCGGCCTCGGCGTCGCGGCCAGCGCGACCACGATCGCCCAGGCCGCGGCGTACGCGATCCTCGAGGCGCCGCGCGGCAGCACGAGCAGCATCGCCGAGGAAGCGGCCACAGCGAGCAGCAGACCCCACCACCAGGGGTGGACGGCGACCGCCGCGACGCCGACGAGGAGGCCGAGGAGAAGACCGGCCCCACACCGGGCAACGCCGCCGAGCAGCCTCACAACCCGGCGAAGAGGTCGGTCAGGGTGGTCCCGTCGGTCACGTCGAGGTCTCCCTTGGCGATCCGGAAGTGCTCGTGGGACCAGGCGGTCGTGCCGAGGCTGTTGGTCATCGCGAACATACCCTTCTCCATGTCCATCTGGGTGGGGTAGGCGCGCATCGCGGCGACCTTCTGGTCGGCGAAGGCGGTGCCGTCGATCGCGGCAGCGATGTCGACGTCGGGCGTGGCCATCGGCAGCGGACCCTCGGGGTCCATCCCGCCGAGCGCGTCCTCGTCGCCGGCCGCCCGGGCCGCCCGCAGGCCCTCGCGGATCCAGCTCTCCGCGATCGCGGTCCAGAAGATCCGGTCGATCTCGTGGGGCTCGCCGAGCTCCTTCTTGTAGGTCGGCACGGCCGCGAGATGGGCGGCGTACGTCGCGACCCGGTGGGCCTGGATGTGGTCGGGGTGCCCGTAGTTGCCGAACTCGTCGTAGGTCACCAGCACCTGCGGGCGCACCTCGCGGATGATGGTGACGAGGTGGTCGGCGGCCTCGTTGAGATCGGCGTACCAGAAGGCGTTCTCGCGGGCCTCGGGATCGGGGAGCGCGTGAGTGCGGTCCTCGCTCCAGGTCATGCCGGAGTCGCGATAGTTGCCGAACCCGCCCAGCCAGCGGTGGTCGACCTCGCGGCCGTCGGGCGCCTTCAGGGCCGCCATCGCGTCCTCGATCTCGCCCCGGCGGTGCTCGCCGAGGGCGTCGTCCCTGTCGGCGGCGAGGTGGACCAGCTCGGGCACCAGGATCTCGCCCATCTCCCCCGCCGTGCAGGTCACCAGGGTGACGTGGGCGCCTTCGGCGAGATACCTCGCCATCGTCGCCCCCGTCGCGATCGTCTCGTCGTCGGGGTGGGCGTGGACGAGCAGCAGGCTCTTCTCAGAAGTCACGAGCTCGATCCTAGGTCGGGGCCAAGGTCGGGCCGCTTTATCCTCTTGGGGTTGTCGGGGAGGTCGACGGGTTCGGGGGCGATCGAGTCGTCCGGCGCCTCCTCGGGGACGTCGAGCCAGCCGTCGTACTCGTCCACCAGCAGCTCCAGGACCAGCTCCGGGGCGTCGGTCTCCACCGACCACGGGTGGTCCTCGTCATCGTCCTCGCCCTGGTAGCGCTCCCGGCCGACCCGGGCCGTCCAGCCCTCACGCTCCAGCATCGACGCGGCCGAGCGGGCGTCCTCCTCCTCGAAGAAGATGCCGCGCACGGTGGACCCTTCGGGCACCCCGAGTACGTGGCGGAGCGCATCGAGGAACGGACGGTCGGGCTCCAGCCAGTCGACCGAGTCGAGGTCCTCGGCCGCCAGCCAGAGGACCTGGTCGTGCTCGCGCGGCCTCGGCTCCCCCGCGACCACCCGGGCGGTCGCGGCGACCAGCCGGTGGCTCTCGCCGATGGGCGCCTCGCCCTCCATCCAGTCGAGCACCTCGATCAGGCAGCCGAGCTCCTCACCGATCTCCCGGACGAGGGCCGCCTCGGGCGTCTCCCCCTCCTCGACCTTGCCGCCGGGGAGCTCCCAGCGTCCGGCGACCTCGGGTGGGGACGTACGTCTGGCGGCGAGCACCTGCTTGCCGTCGGCGCTGAGGATCGCCGCGGCCACTACGGTCTTGGGGCTGTTCACGTGTGAGATTGTTCCCTAGAGGCCCGGAAAGTGGTGTCTCTTGGGTACGCTCCAACGCCGTGCCCCGCCGTCTTCTGCTCATCGCCTGCCAGCCCCCGTCCGCGGCCCGATCATGAGCGATCAGCAGTGGCCCCCGCGGCGCCCCGGCGAGTCTCGCCCGCCCTACCGGGGGCAGCAGCCCCGTCCGGGTCAGCAGCAGCCCCACCCCGGTCAGCAGCTGCCCCACCCCGGTCAGCAACGGTCGCATCCGGGGCAGCATCAGCCCTACCCGGGCGGGCAGCGCTACCCCGAGCAGCGGCCGTACCCGGCCCAGCAGCAGCCCTATCCGTCCGAGCAGCCGCCTTACGGCCACCGGCCCTACCAGGGTCAGCCCTACCTCGAGCAGCCCTACCCGGAGCAGCCCTACCCCGAACAGTCCTATGCGGGGCAGCCGCCCCCGCGCTACCCGCAGGGTTTCGGTCCCGGCCGGTTCGGGCCCGAGCCACCGAAGAAGCGCCGGTGGCCGAAGGTGCTCGCGGGGCTGCTGGTGCTCGCCCTGGTCGGGGTCGGCGGCTACGGGGCGTACGACTTCTTCGACCAGAAGCAGAAGTGGGAGCAGACCACGACCGACGACCTCAACGGCGTCGGCGACGATCTGGCGGTGGCGGTCGCGTCGCTGCGCAGCGTCGGCTGGGAGGTCACCGCTGCGGACATCGGGACCTGGCTGGAGCAGCCGGGCGCCTACGGGGACGGTCTGAGGCTGCGTACGCTGCAGGCCGACGAGGCGGGGAGCAGCTTCTCGGTCGCCGGCTACCGGACCTGGCAGGACACCTACGCCAAGCGCGACCACACCACGGTCGTGTGCGCGAACATCACGCTCGCGGCCGGCACCCAGAAGCCGCTGAGCGAGACGGTCACGGCCTGTCCCGACGACGTCCCGAAGACGGCACCGGACGCCGGCCAGGCCGATGCCGACACCGAGGCGGGCGGAGTCACCGGCCACCTCGCCGAGCTGGCCGTGGAGGCCTCCGAGCAGCGCGCCGCCGGCGCCACCGAGGGCAAGCTCCTCGAGGTCGCGGCACCGACGAAGCCGGTCGGCAACGTACGCGCCGACTCGACCGCGCTCGTCTGCTCGCCGGGGACGAAGGACCTCGGCGAGGGCGAGGGGTATGACGAGGGCAAGCTGATCCCGGTGCGGCTCTGTGCGGTCGAGGGGCTGCCCAACACCGGCACCGAGAGCACCCAGGGCGACCCCTACTACATCGACGGCTCCGACGGCCTGACCGTCGTCAACGCGCGCATCTCCGGGGCTGCGGCGGCGCTGGTCAAGAAGGCCTCGAAGCAGGGAGTCGACCTGGTCGCGGGCAGCTCGTTCCGGACGATGAAGAAGCAGAAGGCGCTGTGCCAGACCGACGTCACCGGCGGCTGCCCGGCCGGCGACTACACGCTCACCGCGCAGCCCGGCCACTCCTCCCACCAGCTCGGCATCGCCATCGACTTCGAGGAGCCGAGCGCGACCGGCGGCAAGACCTGCGCGACGCGGGCCTCGGAGCCGGCCAGCGCCGTGTGGCGGTTCCTGAACAAGACGGCACTGAGCGTCGGGCTGAAGCAATACGCGCCCGAGGCGTGGCACTGGGACGCGTACGGCGGGAAGGACCGCTGCGCCCCGATGTGATCCTCGGCGCCGAACAGCGCCGGACGGTCAGGCGCGCGGCAGCCGAGCCAGCTGGCGCGCCTGGGCGACCAGCTTGCCCTCGGAGTCCCAGACCTCGCAGTCCTCCTCGAACATGCCGCCCGAGAGGTTGCGCGAGAAATGGGTGACCTTGAGCCAGCCCGGTGCCGGCTTGTGGCGGATGTGGCAGGTGAGCTCGAGGGTCGGCGCCCAGCCCGGCAGCTCGAGCCCGAAGGTGACCGGCGGAAGGGCGTCGAGCACCTGCAGCAGCGAGAGCGGGGCGGGCTCGCGGTCGGGGTGCCGGAACCAGCCGGTGAAGACCGCCTCGCCGCTCGGCTTCGCGCCGCCCCAGACGAACTGCTCCTTCGGCACGCACAGCTCGTAGCGGTCCAGCATCGGCACGAACTCCTTCATCTCCTCGGGCGCCGTGGTCGAGGAGAGGCACTCCTCGAGCGGCGGCAGCTCCGGCTCGGTCGCGGTGACCCGCTCGTAGCCGCTGCTCTTGGCGTGGAGACCGTCGAGGTCCGCGTACGTCGCGGTGGTGGTGATCCGCAGCTCCTCACCCTGCCACAGCTCGGCGGTCGCGATGGCCAGCGAGCCCTTGTCGCGCTTGGTCTCGATGCGGATCTCCGCCGGCCCCGGCGTGCTGGCGCCGGCGTAGAACGCGCTCAGCACGATCGGGTCCGGGTGGTTCGGCAGGTGGGCGCGCAGCGCGTTGGCGATCACGGCGAGCAGGTAGCCGCCGTTGACGCCGCCGCCGACCACCCAGCCGGGGGCGAGCTCGGCCGCGTAGGTGGCCTCGTCGGTCCTGCGGACCGCGATGTCACGATCGAACTCTGCCTGTTCCCTATTACCCATGGGTAATAATCTAGATCGATGCCCGATGTGGTGGACGATGGGGGCATGACCGACACACCGTCGAACGAGCGGGACCCTCGGCACCCGCACTGGGTCTACGGCCACGGCTCCGAGCCGGATCCTCGGTTCACGCTGGCCAACGAGCGCACGTTCCTGGCCTGGGCGCGCACCGTTCTCGGTCTGCTGGCCGGCGCCGTCGCGCTGCACTCGTTCCGGGTGCCCAGCGCAGAGGGCGTACGCGTCGGGGTGATCGGCCTGCTGGTGCTCACCGCCATCCTGTGCACGGTCTTCGCGATGATCCGTTGGGCACGGGTCGAGCGCGCCATGCGGGAGCGGCGTCCGCTGCCCGCGTTCTCCGCCGGGTTCATCCTCGCCGGTGCGCTGCTGCTCATCGCGGTGCTGCTGGGCGCCGCCCTCGTCTTCTGAGCCGCTCGGCTGATCCGTTCGTCACGAGCGTGAAACATCGGTTCCATACGGTGCGGCCATGACCGCCCCCACCCTGACCACGCTGCAGCCCGGAACCGGACCGATCAGCTCCTCGACGTACCTTCCGGCCGAGGTCGACAACCTGCTGTGGGGACGGCTGCCGTGCGCGACGGACTCCCCCGTGCTGAGCATCGCTCCGGGGACCTCGGTGACCGTGGACACGATCTCCCACGAAGGCATCCTCGAGGACCAGGGACGGGACCCGGAGCGGTTCTTCTCGGCCCACGGCGTCGCGGAGGTCCTCTCCGACGCGGTCGCTCTGGCGGCGTCGGGCTATGAGCGGACCTTCGGCGTCGACGGGCCGCACGTGGTCTCGCGGCCGATCGAGGTCGAGGGTGCCGAGGTCGGCGACCTGCTCGCGATCACGGTGCTGGAGACGCTGCCGCGGGTGCCGTACGGCGTCGTGTCGAACCGGCACGGGCGCGGCGCGCTGCCGGGTGAGTTCCCGCGCGGCGGAGAGTCGCTGCACAGCGTCTTCACGCCCGTCGTCGACGGGCGCGGGGTGATCGGGTCGGCCTCGTTCGCCCTCGACCCGTTCCTCGGGATCATGGGCGTCGCCGTGCCGGGGTCGGAGCGGCCGCACTCGGTCCCGCCCGGGTCGCACGGCGGCAACATCGACATCCGGCTGCTCACGGCTGGAGCGACCCTCTATCTGCCCGTCCAGGTCGCCGGGGCGCTGGCGTACGTCGGCGACCCGCACTTCGCGCAGGGTGACGGCGAGGTATCGCTGACCGCGTTGGAGGCCTCGCTCCGCGCGACGCTCCGCTTCGACCTGGTCGCTCGCGAGGAGGCCGCCGAGCGCTTCGGTGCGCTCGCCGGGCCGCTGGCGGAGACCTCTGAGTTTCTCATCCCGACCGGTCTCGACGAGTCCCTCGACGTGGCCACGCAGAACTGCATCCGTGCCGCGATCGCCCTGCTCAGCGCCCGTTTCGGGATGTCACCGGAGCACGCCTACGCCTATCTCTCGGCCGCCACCGACTTTCGGATCTCTCAGGTCGTCGACGTGGTCAAAGGGGTACACGCCACGATCCGCAAGGCAGACTTCGCCCTATGACTGAGCTCAAGCCTGTCCCGCACGGGTTGCTGCAGGCCTTCCGGGCGTACGAGAGCGCGCTGATGTCCGACGACATCGCCGCCCTGGACGCGCTCTTCGCCGATTCCCCGACCACCCTGCGTGGCGACGCCGCCGGGATCCTCGTCGGGCACGAGCAGATCGCGGCCTTCCGCAGGTCGCGCGGCGGTGCGCCGAAGCGCCGCATCGTGCAGACGCATGTGCAGGTGCTCGACGACGACCACGCGCTGATCATGGCCGTCACGGAGCTCGACCGCGGCGGGCGCGGGCTGCAGACGCAGCTGTGGGCCCGGGACCCGGTGCGGATCGAGTACGGCGGCTGGCAGGTCACCGCGGCGCACGTCTCGGTGCCCGCGCCTGCCTTCGACACCCGGATCTGGCGAGTCGTCGGGGACCCGCTGGTCTCCTCGCACACCGCCGACGGCGCGCTCTCGGGAGAGACCGTCGCGGTCAAGGACCTCTTCGCGGTCGCCGGGTTCGCGGTCGGCGCCGGGAGCCCGGCGTGGCTGGAACAGGCACCGCCTGCTCCGGCCCATGCCGCCGCCGTGGCCTCGCTGCTGGACGCCGGCGCGTCGGTCCGCGGGATCGCGCGCACCGAGGAGTTCGCCTACTCCCTCTCGGGTCTCAACGCCCACTACGGGGCCCCGCCGAACCCGAAGGCACCCGGCCGGATCCCCGGTGGCTCCTCGTCGGGTTCAGCCACCGCGGTCGCGCTCGGTCAGGCCTCGATCGGGCTCGGGACCGACACCGGCGGCTCGATCCGGGTCCCGTCCGCCTACCAAGGCCTCTACGGGATCCGTACGTCGCACGGGGCCGTCTCGCGCGAGGGCCTGCTTCCGCTCGCCAAGGCCTTCGACACCGTCGGCTGGATGACACGTTCGGCGTTCCTGCTTCAGGCGGTGGGTGACGTACTCCTGCCGGAGGGGTCGGCATCGGCGGCCGTGGACGAGATCCACCTGGTGCCGTCGCTGATCGGTCTCGCCTCGGAAGACGTGGCCACCGCGGTGAGCGATGCCCTGCCCGAGGCCAAGCCGCTGGACTGGGATCCGGCCAGCCTGGACGAGTGGCGGCAGGCGTTCGTCACCGGACAGGCCTACCAGGCATGGCAGGCCCACGGCGCCTGGCTCGAGACCCGGCTCGACACGCTCGGTGAAGCGGTGCGCGGGCGGTTCGAGATGGCCCGGTCGGTGACCCGCGAGCAGGCCGCCGAGGCGCGCACCGTGCTCGCGCAGGCGCGTACGGAGATCCTCGACGTCGTCGGCGACCGCATCCTCGCCTACCCCAGCGCCTCCTCGGTGGCACCGACGGCGGCCGACGCGGCCGGGGTGCGCGACGACACCATGCGGCTCACCTGCATCGCCGGGATCGCCGGCCTCCCCGCCGTCTCGATCCCGCTCCGCACCCCCGGCAACCTCCCGGCAGGCCTCTGCCTCGTCGCCGCTCCCGGCCGCGACCGCGACCTCCTGGCCCTGGCGCAGAGCTTCGCGGAGTAACCGGCCCGGGCGTTACACAACGGCAACCTGCGTTGCGGATGCCGAAACGCTTGTTTCATAGGCTGCCCTGGTGACGATGACGCTCTCCGAGTTCCATGCTCTGCCTGCCGACGAGGCGGAGGCGGTGCTGGCACCCTGCGTCGCGATCCCCTCGTGGGCGGCCGGCCTGGTCGCGGGGCGACCCTACGCGGACGTCGGTGACCTGCTCGCGGCCGCCGAGAAGCTGGCCGCGGCCTGGACCGACGAGGAGATCGAGGGCGCTCTGGCCGACCACCCCCGGATCGGGGAGCGGCACTCCGGGGACGCGGAGAGCGCGGCGCTCTCCGCCCGTGAGCAGGCCGGGGTGGACCCGGCCGATGCCGAGGTGCAGGCCCGGCTGAGGGCGGGCAACGCGGCCTATGAGGAGCGGTTCGGGCGGATCTACCTGGTGCGGGCCGCGGGCCGCAGCGCCGAGGAGATGCTCACGCTCCTCGAGGAGCGGCTGGAGAACGACCCGGCTACCGAAATCGCGGTGACCAAGGCTCAGCTCGCCGAGATCGCGTCGCTCCGGCTGCGAGGCTTGGTGCTATGACCACCGTCTCCACGCACGTCCTCGACGCCGCCCGGGGCCGGCCCGCCGCCGGGCTCGCGCTCTACCTCACCCTCCCCGACGACAGCGCGCGCACCGCGACCACCGACGCCGACGGACGGGTGCGGTTCGAGGGCGAGGTTCCGCCCGGGCCGCACCTGCTGACCTTCGCGACCGGACCCTGGTTCGCCGAGCAGGACCGCGAGACCTTCTTCCCCGAGGTGAGCATCGGGTTCACCGTCACCGCCGGCGAGCACCACCACGTCGCCCTCCTGCTCAGCCCGTTCTCCTACACGACCTATCGAGGAAGCTGATGTCGATCACTCTTGGCCCCAACCAGCACGGCAAGGCGGAGGTACGCCTGGTCAAGGTCGACCGGGACGGCACGCGGCACACCATCCACGACCTGAACGTGTCCACCCAGCTCCGCGGTGACTTCGCGACCGCCTTCACCGAGGGCGACAACGTGCACGTGCACGCCACCGACACCCAGAAGAACGTGGTCTACGCGAAGGCCAAGGAGCTCGGCATCAGCTCGCCGGAGGCGTTCCTGCTCGACCTCACCGCCCACTGGGCCGCGCAGCCGTGGGTCACCGGGTCGGTGATGAAGGCGGAGTCCTACACCTGGGACCGCATCCCGGCGAACGAGTTCTCCTTCGCCCGGCGCGGTCAGGAGACGCGTACGGCAGTGGTCAACCGTCATGGCGAACGGACGTTCGTCCTCTCCGGCCTGAGCGACCTGGTGGTCCTCAAGTCGACCGGGTCGGAGTTCCACGGCTTCCCGCGCGACCGCTACACCACTCTCGCCGAGACGACCGACCGGATCCTGGCGACCGAGATCACCGCCTGGTGGCGGTGGGAGACCCATCCGGAGGACTGGAACGCCGCCTACAACCGGGTCCGCACGATCATGCTCGACACCTTCGCGCAGGTGCACTCGCTCGCGCTGCAGCAGACCATCTACGAGATGGCCCGGGCCGTGATGGAGGAGTTCGAGGGGATCGTGGAGTTCAAGATCTCCTGCCCCAACAAGCACCACTTCCTCGTCGACCTCTCCCCCTTCGACCTCGAGAACCCGAACGAGGTCTTCTTCGCCGCCGACCGCCCCTACGGGCTCATCGAGGCGACCCTGCAGCGCGACGGATCGACCGAGCCGGACGCCTGGGCCTCCGTGCCAAGCCCATGAAACAAGCACAGCGCGTGATCAGGTCCGAGATGAACCGGGTGGACCAGCGGATCGACCAGCGGATCGATCGGCGGATCGCCGCGAACTATCAGACGCTCTCGCCGCAGGAGCGCAAGGCGGCCGACACGCTGCTGGAGCATCTCGACGACCTGGCGACCTACCGCGCGGCCGAGCTGGCCTCGCTCGCGGAGGTGTCCAAGGCGACGATGAGCCGCCTCTTCCGGTCGCTGGGATTCGAGGGCTTCGACGAGGTACGCGACCACCTGCGGGAGCTGCGTACGGCCGGCGAGCCGCGACGGGTCGAGGGCGCCCCGGACCTGAGCGCCCACGCCGAGGGTGAGGCAGCCGCGATCGCGCGCGTCATGGACCAGGCAGCCGTCGCCGAGGCCGTCGAGGCCATCGCCGGGGCGAGCGACGTGATGGTCGCGGGCTGGCGCAACTCCTACCCGGTCGCGCTCCATCTGCGCCAGCAGCTCACCCAGACCCGCGAGCGGGTCACGCTCGCGCCCGCTCCCGGCCAGGTCATCGGCGAGGAGCTGGCCGAGCTCGAGGAGGGATCGGTGGTGATCGCGGTCGGGCTGCGGCGCCGGCCCGCGGGCTTCGGCGAGTTCGTCGACGCCGCCGCGGCCTCCGGGAGCACGGTGATCGTGATCGCCGACCCGACCGGCACGGTCCACCTCGGTCGCGCCGACATCGCGCTGGAGTGCCCCGTCCAGGGTGCTCTGGCCTTCGACTCCCTGGCCGCTCCGATGTCGCTGGCGAGCGTGCTCGCCGACGGCGTGCTCCACGAGCGCGGACGGGCCGGACGCGACCGCGTCTCAGCGATCAGCGCCACCTACGATCGCCTCCACGAGGTCGAGTGAGCCGGGGAGCAGAATGACAGTGGAAACATCGATCCTCGGGCCTGGGCTAGGGGGAATCGGCATGACCGACACCATGTGGTTGGAGCAGGCGGTCGCGCTGGCCGTCCGCAACGTGAACAACGGCGGCGGCCCGTTCGGCGCCATCATCCTGCGCGACGGCATCCTGCTCGGCACCGGCCAGAACCGGGTCACCCGCGACTTGGATCCCAGCGCCCACGCCGAGATCGTCGCGATCCGCTCGGCGTGCCGGGAGGCCGACAGCTTCTCGCTGGCCAGCTGCACCCTCTACACCTCGTGCGAGCCCTGCCCGATGTGCCTGGCGACCGCGCTGTGGGCGCGCCTGGACCGGGTCGTCTACGCCGCCGACCGCGACGACGCGGCCAAGGGCGGCTTCGACGACCTCGCCTTCTACAACCTGTTCGGCACCGGCCGCGCCAACGAGCACCACGACTGGCCGACCCGCGTCGACGAGCTCCGGATCCCGCAGGCGTACGACCCCTTCGACGCCTGGCTCGCCAAGCAGGACCGCACCGACTACTGACTCCCCCCGCCGAAACTGCACTTCTGGCGACCCGAGAAGTGAGTTGTGGGCGACGAAAGTGGAGTTTCGTCGCCCACAACTGCAGATTCGGCGTTAGTGGGTTGTCATCCCCATCCGCTCGAGCGCGACCGACTCCAGGAGTTGTACGAGGTTGTAGAGCACCAGCGTGACCACGGTGATGATCGCGACGGCGGCCCACAGGTCGTCGAAGCGGGCGGCGGCGGGGAACTTCTGGATGTTGCCGCCGATGCCCTTGCCGGTCGAGAGCCACTCGGCCAGCAGCGCCCCGGTCACGGCACCGGGAACCGAGACCCGGGCGGCGGCGAAGATCGACGGCAGCGCGCCGGGCAGCGACACCTTGCGGATCGCGGTGAGCCGCGATCCGCCATAGACGGCGACCAGGTCCAGCGACTGCGGCGAGGCCTGGGAGAGCCCGAACAGGACCGCGGCCAGCGCCGGGAACAGCACCACGATGATCCCGAGCACCACGACCGAGGCGGTCGAGGCGCGGCCGGTGATCAGCATGACCACCGGGGCGATCGCGACCAGCGGGATCGAGCGCAGCAGCAGCGCCAGCGGCATCACGCCGGCCTCGACCGTACGCGAGAGGTTGAACAGCACCGCCGCCACGATCGCGAGCGCCATCCCGGCGAGGAAGCCGAGCGCGGCATCCTTCAGGGTCACCCACGTCAGCGGGAACAGCTCGGCCCGATGCGTAGCCGCGTCCGGCCCCGTGAAGAGGTGGTCGACGACGTCCAACGGACCCTTCGCGACGAACTCCGAGACGCTTGAGAACGACACGAACGCCTGCCACAGCACGGCCACGATCGCCAGCGCGGCGACGGTGTGCAGCACCGGGCCGAGAACCGCCCGCGACAGAGATCCAGCACTCGACCTCATCCGGCCCTCCCAGCGACCCACGGCGTCACCAGACGCGCGACCAGTCCCAGCAGCAGATAGCCGGCCAGGGCGACCAGGGCGCAGACCAGGAAGACGGCCCAGAGCCGCTCGGGGTCGGGCTTGCCCTGCAGCACGATCAGCGTCCGTCCGACGCCACGGTCGGTGGAGCCGAGATACTCGCCGAGGACCGCACCGAGGATCGCGGTCGGCACCGCGATCTGCAGCGCGTTGAGGATCGCCGGCACGGCCGCGACCAGCCGCACCTTCACCAGCTGCGTCCAGACCGACCCGCCGTAGACCCGCACCACGTCGAGCGAGGCGCGATCGGCCGACTTGAACCCGAGCACCGCTCCGACGACGGTCGTGAAGAAGACCATCAGCGCCGCCAGGAAGATCGACGTCTTCGACGGGTCCCCCGGCTGCTCGGCGCCGCCGAGGACCACGATCGAGATCCCGCCGACGGCGACCACAGGCAGGCAGTACGTCGTCACCGCGATCTGCATGATCACCGGCTCCAGCCACGGCACCAGCAGCACCAGCGAAGCCAGCAGCAGGGCGATCAGGTTGCCCCACAGGAACCCGACCGAGGCCTCCATCAGCGTCTCCCGGAGCACGCCGTCCCAGAACGCCGAGGGACCCGCGGCCGCCATCTCGGACAGGACCGTCCACGGCGGCGGCACCGGCGTGAACCCGGTCCCCGGATCCGGCGGGAACCCGGCCACGGCCACGACCGCCCACAGCACGAAGAGGGTGACCACGCCGATGATCCCGGCGAGCGAGCCCGCCAGCCGTTGACCCACCCGCATCAGGACTCCGCCTCGGCGCGCCCGTCGTCGCCGAAGAGCAGCTCGGAGGCCCGGTCGGCGAGCGCGTGGAACTCCGGCGTACGCATCATGTCGGGCGTACGCGGCCGGGGAAGGTCGACCTCGATGATCTCCTTGATCCGGCCCGGTCGCGGCGACATCACCGCGACCCGGTCGGAGAGGAAGATCGCCTCGTTCACGCCGTGGGTGACCAGCAGCGTGGTGGCCGGCTTCTCGGTCCAGATCCGCAGCAGCTCGAGGTTGAGGTTCTGCCGGGTCATGTCGTCCAGCGCGCCGAACGGCTCGTCGAGCAGCAGCACCGAGGGCTTCAGCGCGAGTGCGCGGGCGATCGAGACCCGCTGCCGCATCCCGCCGGAGAGCTGCGCGGGGCGCGCCTTCTCGAAGCCCTCCAGCCCCACGAGCTTGATCAGCTCGTGGATGTAGGACATGTCGGGACGCCGGCCGGCGACCTCGAAGACGAGCTTGATGTTGCCGACCACCGAGCGCCACGGCAGCAGCGCGTGGTCCTGGAACGCGATCCCGAGCTCGGAGTCGCGCCGCAGGTCGGCGGGTGCCTTGCCGTCGACGTACGCCTCTCCGCTCGTCGGCGTCTCCAGGCCCGCGAGGATCCGCAGGATCGTCGACTTGCCGCAGCCGGAGGGGCCGAGCAGGGCCAGGAACGAGCCCTGGTCGGTGTGGAGCTCGGTGTCCTTGAGCGCGGTGACGGCCTTCGACCCGGAGCCGAAGACCTTGCTGATTCCGGAGATGTGGATGCCGGTGCCGCCGTCGGTCTCCACCGCGGGAGCACCGGCCTCCATGAGCTTGTCCTCGGTCATGACTACTTCTGGTAGGCCTTCAGCTCGGGGTTCTCCTCGTAGATCTCGTCGATGATCGAGGTGTCGAACAGGTCCTCGACCGAGACCTCCCAGCCGGCGGCGGCGAGCGAGTCGACGGTCTGCTGCTGGAGCTCCTCGGAGATGGTGAAGAGACCGTTCTTCTCGGTCTCGGGCGTCGAGATCAGCTTCTGCGACTCCTCCAGACCACGCTTGGTCTTGACCGGGTCGAGCTCGCCGAAGCTGGCCTCGAGACCGTCGGAGTCGCTGGCCGCCTGGTTGTAGTGGGTGGTGACGACCTTCACCACCTCGTCGGCGGGGTTCTTGAAGGTCTCGGTCCAGCCCTTGATCTCGGCGGTCAGCAGCGCCTTGAGGAGGTCGCGGTTCTCGGCGAGGTACTGGTCGGTGACGGTGTAGGTCTCGGCGACGTACGGCACGCCGTTCTCGGCGTAGGGCAGGTTGGTGACCTCGTGGCCGGCGAGCTCGACGGTGATCGACTCGTTGGTCAGGTAGGCCATGAAGCCGTCGACCTGGCCCTTCATCAGGGGCGTCGGGTCGAACTCGACCGGGACGACGGTGATGTCGTCCTTCTTCTCCTCGAGGCCGTTGGCGGCGAGGATCGCCTTGAAGACGTTGACGTTGGAGTCCTGGACACCGATCTTCTTGCCCTTGAGGTCGGCCGGCGTCGCGATGTTGCCGCCGTCCTTCAGCGACAGGATCGTGAACGGGTTCTTCTGGAAGGTCGCGCCGATGATCTTCAGCGGCGCCTCCTGCTCGGCGATCGCGGAGCCGACCGAGGCGGCGTCGTTGATGGCGACCTGGACCTTGCCGGAGAGCAGCTTGGCGACACCGGTGTCGGGGCCGGAGATGCCGTTGACCGCGTCGAAGCCGGCTTCCTCGTAGTAGCCCTTGTCCTCGGCGTAGAACTCGCCGGCGAACTCCTCGTTCTTGATCCAGGAGTACTGCATGGAGATGGTGCCGAAGCCCTCCTCGCTGCTCCCGGAGTCGGAGTCGGAGCCGCAGGCGGCCAGTGAGGTGGCGGCGACCACGGACAGCAGCGCCGCTGCGGCCCGGGTTCGGATATTCGTACGTCGCGAGGTCCGAGAGGCGGGGGTAGACATCGAAACGAGTTCCCTTCGAGGAGTTTCACGCACAGGTCCCGGGGACCGTAGCGAGCGGAGGTTTCAGGTGCTGGCACCGGCGTTTCGGCGTTGTAACGACCCTTTCAAACGTGTCCGTCAGGAGGAGGGTCGATCCCGAGCCACGGCGTCCGTTGGACAAGAATGCCGTGGCTGTTGTCTAGTTACCCAACGCGCGTACGCCGCATTTCATGTGCCGTCCGACACACCGGACCCGCCGTTATCGGTTCGTGACCGTGCCGAGACCATTCGGTGACCGACCGGATCCGCCGGACGACGGCAGGAGGACCTCCGATGCAGGGATCCCGGCGCCGCTCCGTGTTCGCCTCCCGCCTCGTCAGCTCCGCCGGCGACGGCGAGCAGCCGCACGTCATCGAGGACCTCCGGCTGGCGATCCTGTCCGGCGAGGAGCCGCCCGGAACGCTCATCCCGATCGCGTCGGTGGCGACGTTCTTCGGCGTCAGCCAGATCCCGGTGCGCGAAGCGCTCAAGGTCCTCACCGGCGAGGCGCTCGTCGAGCATCGACCCCATGTCGGCTACGCGGTGGCGAAGCTGACCTTCGCCGAGTTCCGCGAGCTCTACGACGTCCGCGCCGCCCTGGAGACCTCCGCGTTGCGCGTTGCCGTCCACTCCGCCACCGAGGCCGACGACGAGCTCGTACGCAGCGCCCACTCCGCGATGGCGGCGGCCGTCGCCCGAGGTGACGAGCGCGGCTACCACGTCGAGTCGCGCCGCTTCCACCGGGCGTTGATCGCGCCGGCCGGGATGCGGCGGCTGCTGCACATGTACGACTCCGCCTGGAACATGACCGAGCCGGCGCGGCCCATGTCGCGCGTCGCCGAGGTCGACCGCGCGCTCCTCCACGGCGACCACGACGCCATGGTCGCCGCCTTCTGCGCGCGCGACGCGGACCGGCTCGTCACCGAGTCGGCCGCCCACTACGTCCATCTCAAGACCGCGATCGAGGTCTTCCGGAGCGACCCGGACGTGTTCCGGCAGCCCTGAGCGCCGGCTGCCTGCGGCGTACGTCGTATATCTTTCGCGTCACATTGCTCTGACACGGCACCTGATCAGGTGAAACACCCGGTCTCCACGATGGGGTGACCCCCACCCCAAGGAGACCGTGATGACCGAGGTGACCGCACCACCCGCCTACCATCCCCGACTGTCGAACGAGGACCTCGATCCCCTACCCGAGCAGAAGTGGGGCTGGTACAACATCTTCGCGTTCTGGACGTCGGACGTGCACAGCGTCGGCGGGTACGTCACCGCCGGAGCCCTCTTCGCGCTCGGCCTGACCGGCTGGCAGGTCTTCGTCTGCCTGATCGCCGGGATCGTGCTGGTGCAGATCTTCTGCAACCTGGTCGCCAAGCCGAGCCAGCAGACCGGAACCCCGTATCCGGTGGTCTCGCGGGCGTCCTTCGGGGTGCTCGGCGCCAACATCCCCGCGATCATCCGGGGCTCGATCGCGATCGCCTGGTACGGCGTGCAGACCTTCCTCGCCGCCGGGTCGCTCACCATCGTGATCCTCAAGCTCTTCCCGTCGCTGGCGACCTACGCCACCGCCGACCACTCCTTCCTCGGCCTGTCCTACCTCGGCTATGTGAGCTTCGCGATCCTGTGGGTCGCGCAGGCACTGGTCTTCTGGCGCGGCATGGAGTCGATCCGCAGGTTCATCGACTTCTGCGGCCCCGCGGTCTACGTGGCGATGCTGGCGCTGTGCGTCTACATGCTCTACCGCGCCGACTGGAACGTCTCGTTCTCGCTCTCCGACAAGGAGCTCACCGTCGGCCAGCAGGTCACGGCGATGCTCTGCGCGATCGCCCTGGTCGTCTCCTACTTCTCCGGACCGATGCTGAACTTCGGCGACTTCGCGCGCTACGGGAAGTCGTTCAAGGCCGTGAAGAGAGGCAACTTCTGGGGGCTCCCAGTCAACTTCGTGCTC
The DNA here is from genome assembly GCF_040643685.1 of Nocardioides sp. NPDC047086. Taxonomy (NCBI): domain Bacteria; kingdom Bacillati; phylum Actinomycetota; class Actinomycetes; order Propionibacteriales; family Nocardioidaceae; genus Nocardioides; species Nocardioides sp. NPDC047086. The sequence goes on along the minus strand of NZ_JBEYUV010000053.1, from coordinate 7,493 downwards.
TTCTCGCTGCTCACGGTGCTCACCGCCTCGGCGACCATCCCGGTCTTCGGTGAGCTGATCACCGACCCGGTGGCCACGATCGAGCGGATCGACACCTACACCGCCGTCCTGCTCGGCGGGCTGACCTTCGTGATCGCGACCGTCGGGATCAACATCGTCGCCAACTTCATCTCGCCGGCCTTCGACTTCTCCAACGTCGCTCCCCAGAAGATCTCCTGGCGGATGGGCGGCATGATCGCGGCCGGCGGCTCGGTCCTGCTCACCCCGTGGAACTGGTACGCCAACGACGAGGCGATCTTCTGGACCCTCGGCCTCCTCGGCGCCCTGATCGGGCCGCTGTTCGGCATCCTGATCGCGGACTTCTATCTGGTCAGAGGGCAGAAGATCATCGTCGACGACCTCTACACCCTCTCCGAGTCGGGCACCTACTACTACAGCCGGGGCACCAACCCCGTCGCCGTGTACGCGCTCCTGGTGGCCGCGGCCTTCTCGTTCGCCTCGGTGCTCGTCCCGAAGCTCGGCGGGGTGCTCACCTGGCTCCCCGACTTCTCCTGGTTCATCGGGTGCGGCATCGGGTTCGTGGCCTACTACGCGCTCTCCGAGGCCACCACGAGGACCGCTACAGAGGTCGCCACGGAGCCGGCCTGATGCGGATCCTGGTCGTCAACCCGAACAGCTCGGCGTCGATGACCACACTGCCCCGGGTCGTCGCGCACACCTGGTCGATCGCGCGTGACTACGGGGTCGCCGACCTGGTCGGCGGCATCCATGCCTGCCGGATCCCGGTCGTCGACCTGGAGACCGACCCGGTCGCGTACGCGACGATCCTGGCCGTGTGCCGGCAGGCCCTGACCGAGGACCGCTCCGAGGCGATCGTCCTGGGCTGCGCCGGGATGGCCGACCTGTGCGCCCGGCTCGCCGAGGAACTCGGCGTACCGGTCATCGACGGTGTCGGCGCGGCCACCGCGGAGGTGGAGAAGCTGGTACGCCTCGGGCTGAGCACCAGCACGCACAACGAGTACGCCACTCCCCCGGCGAAGGAGATCAGGGGCCGGCGGTGACGTTCAGCGAGGCCGTGCGGCGCAGCAGCGGCGGGTGCAGGTGCTCGGCGGAGCCCCGGCGGAAGAGCTGAGCCGGCCGGCCACCGTCCCGGGTCGTCGTGGTGCCGGTGGGCTCGAGGAAGGCCTCGGTCTTGGTGACCTTGCGGTGGAAGTTGCGGGGGTCGAGGCGCTCGCCCCAGACGATCTCGTAGACCCGGCGCAGCTCGGCGACGGTGAACTCCTCGGCACAGAACGCGGCACCCAGCGGCGAGTACTCCAGCTTGGATCGGGCGCGCTCGACGCCGTCACGCAGGATCGCGGCGTGGTCGAAGGCCAGGCCGCCGCCGGCCAGGAGCGAGTCGACCGGGCGCCACTGCGCGTCGGCCGCGTCCGACCCCGCCGCGGGCACCGGGAGGTCGGGGGCGAGCGCGAGATAGGCGACCGTCACGACCCGTGTCCGCGGGTCCCGGCCCGGGGATCCGTACGTCGCCAACTGCTCGACGTGCACGCTCCCCGGCCGCATGCCGGTCTCCTCCGCGAGCTCGCGCGCCGCCGCCTCCTCGAGGCCCTCACCGTCCCGGACGAACCCGCCCGGAAGCGCCCAGTCGCCTCGATAGGGCTCGACGCCGCGGCGTACGACCAGGGCGCAGAGCGCGTCGTCACGAACGGTGAGCACGACGAGATCGACGCTCACCGCGAACTTGGGGCACTCCACGTGGCAGACCCTAGATGATCCGGCCCTGGATGGTCGCGCGGTGCACCCGGGCGTGCCAGGCGCCGACGCCGGTCGCGAGCCCGATCAGGATGCCGGCGAGCAGCAGGCCGCCGCCGGTGTGCCACAGCAGCATCCCGGCACCGGCGAAGGCGCCGAGCAGGATCAGCAGGACGGTGATCGCGCGCCGCGCGGTGCCGCCGCCGCGGAAGGACGCCTTGCCGGACCCGAGCGGCGAGTCGGCCGCGAGGCCCGTGATCGTGCTCGTGACGACGACGGTGGTCACGTCCTTGACCGCGATGTGGCGAGCGGCCGCTGCCTGCGTGCCCATCGCGACCGCGGCCAGGGTGGTCGTCGTGATCATCACCGTGGTCGAGGGCTCGTCACCGGCGACGAAGAGCAGCCCCGCCAGCGCCAGCATCACCACCGCGACCAGGGAGAACAGCGCAGTCGTTCGCCCGCTCCAGGCCCGCTTGTCCGCCTTCAGCACGCGACCGCCGAGAGCGGCTCCGACCATGAACCCGACCAGCGCCAGCGCCGGCCCGAGGATCGGGAGGTCGGTCCCGCCGACCAGCGCCATGCCGAGGATGACCACGTTGCCGGTCATGTTGCCGGTGAACACCTTGTCCAGACCCAGGTAGCCGACGGCGTCGTTGATGCCCGTGGTGAAGGTCAGCACGAGCATCAGCCACAGGTGCATGCGGTCGGCGGGGATGGTCTTCAGCAGCGAGTTCACCCGGCGCATTGTGCCGGACCTGCCATCACGCCTCGGCGATCGCTCCCGCGGCCGCGGCGAGATCGGCGACGCCGGCGGCGAGCTCGTCGGGCCGGTCGGTGGCCAGGTCCAGGTGGAAGCCGAACAGCGAGGAGTCGACGAGCGTGACGATCCGGCCGGCACGCTCGGGCGGTGCGCCGCAGGCGGTGATGTAGTCGCGCAGCGCGGCGTACCACAGCTCGTTGGTCTCCCGGACGACCGAGCGATAGGGCTCCATCCCGATCAGCCCGGTCGCGGCCGCCTGCAGGTAGATCTGCAGGCAGCTGTGCAGCGGCTCGGTGCGGTAGGCCCGCCACAGGGCCTCCACCCCGGTGCGCACGCCATCGGCCGGCTCCAGCGCCGCGACCGCCGCCACGGAGAGCTCGTTGGTGCGCGCGACCACCGCGGCGACGAGCTCGTCGCGACCGCCGAAGTGGTAGATCAGCATCCGGTCGCTGGTGCCGATCGCCGCCGCCAGCGGACGCAGGGTCAGCCCGATCAGCCCGTTCTCGAGCACGTGGTCGACCATCTGCCCGAGGAGCTCCTCCTTGCGGTCCATGAAAAGCATTATGCCCAACATGTAGCGACTGCTACATTTCTCAGTGATGTAGCAGTCGCTACACACGCCCCATGGAGGACCCGGAAGATGTACGCCGCCATTCTGCTCGTCGCCGCGATCGCGATCGAGGTCGTCAGCGCCGCGCTGCTCCCCCGCACCGACGGCTTCCGCAACCTGGGCTGGTCGCTCGCCGTCCTGGCCGGCTACGGCGCCTCGATCTGGCTGCTCTCGGTGGTCGTGGAGCGGATGCCGGTCTCGGTGGCGTACGCCATCTGGTCAGGCCTCGGCACCGCACTGGTCGCAGGCATCGGCGTGATGTTCCTCGGCGAGCACCTCACCGCCGCCAAGGCCGGGTTCCTGGCGATGATCGTCGTGGGTGTGGTCGGGCTGAACCTCTCCGGCGCCCACTGAGTCAGACGGCCGCGGCCGCAGCCCTGCCCGCCGTACGTCCGGAGAACAGGCAGCCACCGAGGAAGGTGCCCTCGAGCGCGTTGTAGCCCATCATCCCGCCGCCGCCGAAGCCGGCGACCTCACCGGCCGCGTAGAGCCCGGGCAGCGGGGTGCCGGCCGAGGTCAGGCAGCGGCCGGACAGGTCGGTCTCCAGCCCGCCGAGGGTCTTGCGGGAGAGGACGTGGAGCTTGACCGCGATCAGCGGGCCGGCCTCCGGGTCGAGGATCCGGTGAGGCTTGGCGGTGCGCTGCAGCTTGTCGCCACGGTAGTGGCGGGCGGCGTACAGCGCCGTGACCTGGGCGTCCTTGGTGAAGTTGTTGGCGATCTCGCGGTCGCGGGCCTCGATGAGCCGGCGCAGCTCGCTCTCCTTGATCTGCGGGCCGCTCGGGTCCTTCTCGGCGAGGCCGTTCATGCCGTGGACCAGCGCGGTGAGGTTCTCGGCGACCACGAAGTCCTCGCCGTGCTCCATGAAGCTCTTCACCGGGCCAGGGCCCTTGCGTGCTCGCTCGGCGAGCAGCTTGATGTCCTTGCCGGTCAGGTCGGGGTTCTGCTCCGAACCGGAGAGCGCGAACTCCTTCTTGATGATCTTCTCGGTCAGCACGAACCAGGAGTAGTCGTAGCCGGTCTGGCGCAGGTGCTTGAGCGTGCCGAGGGTGTCGAAGCCGGGGAAGAACGGCGCCGGCAGGCGCTTGCCGGTCGCGTCCAGCCACAGGCTCGAGGGGCCAGGGAGGATCCTGATGCCGTGGTTGGCCCAGATCGAGTCCCAGTTGCGGATGCCCTCGACGTAGTGCCACATCCGGTCGTCGTTGATGATCTTGGCGCCGGTCGCCCCGGTGATGGCGAGCATCCGGCCGTCCACGTGCGCCGGGACCCCGGAGACCATCGACTTCGGCGGGGTGCCGAGGCGGGCGGGCCAGTGCTTGCGGACGAGGTCGTGGTCGCCGCCGATGCCGCCGGAGGTGACGATCACGGCCTGGCCCCTGAGCTCGAAGTCCTCGACCTCGGTGCGCGAGGAGGCCTGGCCGCGCTCGATGTCGCTGGGCTCGAGCACCTTGCCGCGTACGCCGACGACTGCCCCGCCCTCGACCACGAGATGGTCCACCCGGTGCCGGAAGGCGAAGGAGATCTTGCCGCTGTCGGCGTGGGCGCGAACCCGGCGCTCGAACGGCTCGACGACGCCCGGCCCGGTCCCCCAGGTGATGTGGAAGCGCGGCACGGAGTTGCCGTGGCCGTCGGCACGGCCGTCGCCGCGCTCGGCCCAGCCGACGACCGGGAAGATCCGGTGGCCCATCTGGCGCAGCCAGGATCGCTTCTCGCCAGCCGCGAAGTCGAGGTACGCCTCGGCCCAGCGTCGCGGCCACAGGTCCTCGTCACGGTCGAACTGGGCGGATCCCATCCAGTCCTGGAGCGCCAGCTCGGGTGAGTCGTTGATGCCCATCCGGCGCTGCTCGGGGCTGTCGACGAGGAAGAGCCCGCCGAGGCTCCAAAATGCCTGGCCACCCAGCGACTGCTCCGGCTCCTGGTCGACCAGGAGAACACTCTTTCCCGCGTCCGCGACCTCGGCCGCTGCTGCCAGGCCGGCGAGGCCGGCTCCCACCACGATCACGTCGGCGTGCCGTTGAATCTCCGCAGTCATGTCGGCAGATCCTGCCACCATATCTACCCGCGAGTACATGGAACCTGTCGCCCGACCGTTCCGTCAGATGGACAGTTGTCGGACTCGCGCCCCGAAGCGACCGCCGATCAGTGTCCGAGCGGATAGATTTTTTGATCGTGATCGACCCCAAAGTGATGGCCAAGAGGCAGCAGAAGTGGGTCCAACGCGGCATCGACCGCACCGAGACCTGGCTGAGCCGTAGTGGCAGCAGACTCGGTCCGCTGATCCCGCACATCGCCACCGCCGGGGTGCTCACCGGGGACGAGGACCACGGCTGGGTGCCGCAGGGTCTGGCGTACTCCGCCGAGACCGAGCTGCTCCTGCAGGGCTACCACGGCGACAAGCTCGGCTCCGCGCTCGCCCTGGTCGACAGGCCGTCGGGTGAGCTCATCAACGCCGTCTACCTGGGCGGACCGAAGGGCAGCGTCAGCGGCCCGGTCAACGCCGGGGGCGTCGCGGTCATCGGCGACGAGGTCTACGTGTGCCGCGAGGGCAACCCGCCCCGCCTCTACCGCTACTCGCTGACCAAGATCGTCCACGCCGAACCGCTCTCGACCGTCTCGACCGTCGCTCCGCTGGTCGCACTCGCCGCCGGCTCCTACCTCGCCGCGGCGAAGGACCTGCTCTACGTGGGGTCGCACGCGAACAACCGCCTCTACAAGTACATCCGCAAGGACGACACCTGGCAGATCAAGACCCCGATCGGCGTACGCACCCCGGTCGGCACCCAGGGCGTGGTGGTCCGCGAAGAGGAGTACGTCTTCAGCGTCAACCGCGGTCCCGCACGGCGTAGCCAGATCGTCGTGCAGGACCGGGTCACGATCCGGCCGCGTGCCCTGCAGTCGCTCCCGAACCTGGCCGAGGGCATCGCCGAGGTCGGCGACGAGTTCTTCGTGACCTATCAGTCCGGCGCCAGGTCCTACTCCCGCGGCTCCTCGCGGGGCCAGACCTGGCCCTCGGCCCACATGACCCGCACCCCGCTGGCCAAGCTCGGCCTGGAGCCGCGGAAGTCGTCGGACTCCCTCTGATCGAGCCTCGTGGTCAGGCCGGCCAGTCGGTGATGTCGGCGTACTCCTCGCCGTGCCGCTTCAGCCACCCCGCGACGTACGGGCAATGCGGGATGATCCGCTTCCCCTTCGCCCTCACGTCCGCCAGCGCGAACGCCACCAGCTTCGAGGCGAGCCCCTGCCCGTTGTAAGCCTCCTTGACCTCCGTGTGCAGGAAGTCCACATGCTCGTCGTCGGGCAGCCGGTAGGTCGCCAGCCCCGCAACGGTCTCCCCGTCACGGATCTCGTAGCGATGCCTGGCCGGGTTGTCTACGTACTCGATCTCGCTCACGCCCCCATTCTCACCCACCCCGCCCGAGCCCCGCGGTCGTCGGCGCTTTCGCGTTGCTGGACGCCGGGTTCCGTCGAGGATTGTGGCTGGCCTTTCTGGGCTGGGATGCGGTGGGTGGTTGGTGTGGGGCGTTTCGCGGCATTGGGGTATCTCGTTGGGCTGGTGGCCGCCGAGTTTTTGGGTTGGGTACGGGCTTGGGATCCGGGGTCGGTGGTTCTTCCTGGGGGCTGCGGTGTCTACGGGGCTTTTACAAGCCGATGACACGGCTTTTACAAGCCGATGACACCTTGTGAACGGTTCACAAGCATGGCGGTCAGTCCGGGCGCCGATGACGAACCTCGGCACATGGAAGAGGTGCTGCCTCGACCGGTTGCTGGCTACGTCGGTCTTGGCTCGCCGGTTGGACAGACGAGCCGACGAGCCGAGCGGAAGGGCCCAGCAGAAGGGGGCCCAGCAGAAGGGCTGAGGCGGCGGTTGTCGATACGTGGCGCACCAGTGGGACCACCAGGTCCAGTGCTAGCTCGATCTGCCCGACCCACCGGATGACGACAGGGCCACGTCAGCAACTGGACGGGAGCGGGCACAGCCACAACAGCGCGCGAGGACACCGATCAGCGAGCCTCGCGTGGTGGGCTCGCCGGCACACCGACACGGGGACCCGAACTGGTCCAGGATCAGTCGGTCCGAGCGTGCCGGGTCAGCCGGTCTGGGCACCCCGGGTGAACCGGATCCGCCCATCCGGGAGACGCTCATGCGTGTAGTTGGGGTCGTGGATCCGACGATGATCGCTGGGGCACAACAAGACCATGTTCGCGAGGTTGGTGCGGCCGCCTTCGGACCAGGGTTTGAGGTGGTGGGCTTCGGTCCAGGCAGCGGGGGCGTCGCAGTCTGATTCGCCCTGGGTTTCGTTCCTATCGGTTTCCCTGTCCGGCGGTCGCCGGCTGGGCTGAATCAAGGTCAGCGTAGTAGGCCTGTTCGACCTC
>NZ_JBEYUV010000052.1:0-28334 GCF_040643685.1 Nocardioides sp. NPDC047086 | reverse complement strand
GCCCCCCGCGGGGCCGCTCTCCGCCCCCACCCCCTTCTTTTGGGTGCCCCCCCCCCACGCCTCCGCCTAGCGGCTCCGGCGGCTCGACCAGCGGGGCTCGCGCTTTTACCAGGTGCCGCCGAACGCGGTCTCGGTGTTGGCGTTGACGGCGTTGCAGAGCGCCTCGAGGTCCTCGCCGCGTACGTCGGCCATGACCCGCATCGTGGCCGGGATCATGTAGCTGGAGTTGATCGCGCCGCGGTGTGGGTGAGGGGTCAGGAACGGGGCGTCGGTCTCGACCAGGATCCGGTCCTGGGGAGTGATCGCGAGGGCGTCGCGCAGGTACTGGGCGTTCTTGAACGTCACCGTGCCGGCGAAGGAGAGGTAGGCGCCGCGGTCCAGGCACTGGCGGGCGAACTCGGCGTCACCGGAGAAGCAGTGCATCACCCAGCGCTCCGGCGGCCCGACGCTGTCGATCACCTCGAGCACCGCCTCGTGGGCGTCGCGGTCGTGGATCATCAGGGTCTTGTCGAGGCGCTTGGCGATGTCGATGTGACGCCGGAACGAGTAGGCCTGGGTCTCGCGGCCCTCCTCGTCGGTGCGGAAGAAGTCCATCCCGGTCTCCCCCACCACGCGCACCTTGTCGTGCGCCCCGGCGAGCTTCTCGATCTCGTCGAGCGCGGCCTCGAGGTCGGGCTGGCGAGGAGCGTCGTTGGGATGGAGCGCGACCCCGGCGACCATGTTGTCGTACGTCTCGGCCGCCTCGACCGCCCAGCGCGCGCCCGGCAGGTCGCAGCCGATCTGGACCACCCTGGTCACCCCCACCGCCGCCGCCTGGGCCAGCGCCTCCTCGACCGGAAGACTCTCGTCCCCTCTGACGATGTCGAGATGGGTGTGGTTGTCGACAACGGGCGCGGGAAGCGGCTCGGGAAGCGGTGGAAAGCTCACACGAGCATCGTACGGACCGCGGTGCTGTCTTCTCGTGGCCCGCCGACTCGGCTATGCATGGATCAGGTTGTAGACCTCGCGTTTGGGGACGCCGGCTCGCTTCGCCGTCTCGACGATCGCTTCCTTGCGCGTCAGACCCTCGGCCTCCAGGTCGGCGACCGCCGCGCGGAGAGAGTCGGGGTCGTTGCCGACCTCGGCCGTGGGATCCGCGCCGGTGACGACGATGGTGACCTCGCCGCGCACGCCCTCGGCGGCCCAGTCGACGAGCTCGGCGAGGCCCCCACGGCGTACTTCTTCGTGGGTCTTGGTGAGCTCGCGGCAGACGGCGGCGGCGCGGGTGTCGCCGAAGGCGTCGCGCATAGCTGCCAGGGCGGCCTCGGTGCGGTGGGGCGCCTCGAAGAAGACCATGGTGCGCTCCTCCTTCGCCAGGCCCGCCAGGCGCCGCGAGCGCTCGCCGGCCTTGCGGGGCAGGAAGCCCTCGAAGCAGAACCGGTCGACGGGGAGGCCGCTGACGGCCAGGGCCGTCAGGACGGCCGAGGGACCGGGCACCGCGGTGACGCGTACGTCCTTCTCTACCGCGGCCGCGACCAGCCGATAACCGGGGTCGGAGACCGAGGGCATCCCGGCATCGGTGACCAGGAGGACGCGGTTACCGTCGAGGAGATCGGCGAGCAGCGACGGGGTCCGAGCGCTCTCGTTGCCCTCGAAGTAGGAGACGATCCGGCCCTTGATCTCGACCCCCAGATCGCGGGTCAGGCGGGAGAGCCGGCGGGTGTCCTCAGCTGCGACGACGTCCGCGATCGCGAGCTCCGATGCTAAACGGGGTGGGGCATCCTCCACTCGCCCGATCGGGGTTGCCGCTAGTACGAGCACGCCGTCGTCTGGAACTACCACACCGTTATTGTCGCAGGCTTATATGGTTCCCTCGTGACGACGACGGTGACCGAGGAGCCGGAGCCCCTGGAGGGCCTGGCCATCACCCCCTCGGGTCACCTGCTCCCGACAGCCTGGGAACGCGCGCGGCGCCGCATCAGCGGCTCGCCGCGCGCCGGCTGGCTGGCGACCATCGGGATCACCGCGCTCGCGTTCCTGCTACGGCTGTGGCATCTCGGCACCCCGAAAGTCTTCGCGTTCGACGAGACCTACTACGCCAAGGATGCCTGGGCGCTGCTCGAGTTCGGCTACGCACGCAACTTCATCGAGGGCGCCGACGAGAACATCCTGTCCGGACAGCTCGACGGGCAGTTCGCCGATGGGCCCTCGATGATCGTCCATCCCGACGTGGGCAAGTGGATCATCGCGCTCGGCATCAAGCTCTTCGGGATGGACCCGTTCGGGTGGCGGATCGCCTCGGTCGTGGTCGGCTCGCTCCTGGTGCTGCTGACGATCCGGTTCGTACGCCGCGTCTCCGGGTCCATGCTGCTCGGTCTCGTCGGCGGCATCCTGATCACCTTCGACGGGCTCGCGTTCGTGCTCTCGCGCCTGGCCCTGCTCGATCTCTTCGTCGCCTTCTTCCTGCTGCTCGCGGTGCACCTGATGGTGATGGACCGCGACTGGTGCCGGCGTCGGTTCTCCGCGCTCGCGCCCACCCATCTCGCCGCGCCCGGCGACTGGGGTCCGGTCCGCCAGCTGCTGTTCCGGCCGTGGCTGCTCTGCTCGGGCATCGCGTGGGGGCTGGCGATCGGCTGCAAGTGGGAGGCGCTCTACCCGCTGGCCGCCTTCGGTCTCCTCTATGTGGCCTGGTCGGCAGGGATGCGGCGCTCCTTCGGCGTACGTCTGTCCTGGCTTCGGGCCTGCGTGGCCGACGGGCCGACGGCCTTCGTGCACCTGGTGGGGGTGGCGCTCGCGGTCTACGTGATGACGTGGATCCCCTGGATGACCCACGCCGACGTCTACGAGGAGTCGCTCTCGGCGACGCAGTACACGCGCTACACCGGCGAGGGCCACTGCGAGAACAAGTCGTACGTCCCCGAGAACCTCAACGACAAGCGCTGGCCGACCGCCACCGAGCCGGACGCCTCCGGCCTAGGCGAGGTGAGTCAGTCGCTGCGCTCGCTGTGGTACTACCACCGCGACGTCTACACCTTCCACACCCACTTCCTGGAGTGCGCCGAGCACACCTACGGGTCCCATCCGATCGGCTGGCTCGTGCTGAACCGGCCGGTCGGAGTCGCCGCCGACACCGGGATCCTCTCGGGCGCGAAGTCGCGCGGCGAGATGTGCGAGGCGACGCCCACGGCCGATCCGGACGGGGACGGTCCGGAGGAGGCGGGGACGTGCCTGCGGCAGGTGCTGCTGCTGGGCACCCCGGTGCTGTGGTGGGGAGCGTTCGTCGCGCTGATCGTCTCCGCGTTCATGTGGGTCGCCGCGCGGGACTGGAGGTTCGGGGTCGCCGTCGTGGGGGTGCTCTCGACGTGGCTGCCCTGGCTGCAGTACGCCGGGCGACCGATCTTCTCCTTCTACATGATCATCGCGCTGCCGTTCCTGGTGCTCGGCCTGTGCCTGTGCCTCGGCAAGCTGCTCGACCGGCCACCGCCGCTTGCGGGCGGCAGCCCCGGCACCCGGCGCCGGGTCGTGGGAGCCGTCGCCGGTGGCATCTTCGTGGTGCTGGTGATCTGCAACTTCGCCTGGTTCTGGCCGATCTACACCGATGAGCTGCTCACCCGGCAGGAATGGCTGACGAGGATCTGGTTCAAGCGATGGATCTAGACGTACGTGGCTTGGTGCCGCGTCCTGGTGGCTTCGACGACCTCGTCGTCAGCGTCGCGGACGGGGTGATCCAGGGGCTGCGGCCGGCGACGGACGCCGATGCGGCCTCGGCCGGGATCCTGCTCCCGGGGCTGGTGGACATCCACAACCACGGCGGTGGCGGTGCCTCGTTCCACTCGACGTCGCCGGACGAGATCGCCACCGCTGCCAGCGTGCATCATGCTGCCGGCACGACCACGCTGCTGGCCTCGACCGTGACCGACTCGCCGTCCCGGTTGCTCTCGGTCGTCTCGTCCCTGGCCACCGCCGCGGAGGCCGGGCTGATCGCCGGGATCCACATGGAGGGGCCGTTCCTCGAGCACTCCTGCCGCGGCGCACACGATCCCGAGCTGCTGCGCGCGCCTGATGCCGGGCTCGCCCGCGAGCTCGTCGCCGCCGCGCGGGGACACCTGCGGGTGATGACGCTGGCCGCGGAGCTCCCCGGTGCCGACGAGGTCGCCTCGGTGCTCACCGAGGCCGGCGCCGTGGTCGCGCTGGGGCACACCGCTGCCACCGCTTCTCGGGCCCGCGAGTTCCTGTCCGGGCCAGGGAGTCTGGTCACCCACCTCTTCAACGGGATGCCGCCCGCCCACCATCGTGACCCCGGCCCCGTGCTCGGCTCCCTGGGCGCCGCCGGTGTCGGCGATGCCTGTGTGGAGCTGATCGCGGACGGCGTACACCTCGACGACGAGGCGGTCCGGGCCGTGATGTCGATGGTTCCCGGCTCGGTCGTGCTCGTCACCGACGCGATGGCCGCGGCCGGGATGGCCGACGGCGATTACCAGCTCGGACCGCTGTCCGTGGAGGTACGCTCCGGGGTCGCCCGGGTGGCCGACGGGACCGGCAACGGGTCGATCGCCGGAGGCACCTCGCGACTCATGGACCAGGTGCGCCGCCATGCCGCCGCCGGGATCGACCTGGCGATGCTCATGAAGGCCGCGAGCCTGCGGCCGGCATCGGTCGTGGGTCTCGACGCGGGCCGCCTCGAGCCCGGTGCCCGCGCCGACCTGGTCCTCACCGACGAGTCGCTGCAGCCGACCCGGGTGATGCGCGGCGGGGCCTGGCTCCCGGCGTAGGCCGGGCTCGTATCCTGGGCACCATGTCCTCCCCGAAGCCCGACGTCTCATCCCCACTCATCGCCGGGCTCTCGCCCAGGTGGGCGGCCACGGCCTTCGCCGTCGACGTCTTCTTCGTGCTCCTCTTCGCCTTCGCCGGACGCCAGTCGCACGACTCCGGCCCGGCGCTCGTCGTGCTCCGCATCGCCTGGCCCTTCCTGATCGGGCTCGCCGTGGCCTGGGCCGTGCTGGCCTGGCGCCGCTGGTCGGCCGCGCGTGCCTGGCCGGCGGGCGTGGTCGTCTGGCTCGGGACGTACGTCATCGGGATGGTGCTGCGCGGCCTCACCGGCGAGGGCCTCGCGCCGGCCTTCCTGGTCGTCTCGATCCTCTTCCTCGGCCTCACCCTGGTCGGCTGGCGCGGCTACGTCAGCGCGAAGCTCCACTACCGCTCGAGGCGCCGAGTCGGCTCAAACTGACAAGAAATCACGCCGAGTCGGCTCGTTATGACGAGCCGACTCGGCGTCATTTTTGGTCAGGACGAGCCGACTCGGCGGGGCTAGAGAGTGGCGGCGGCTACGGGGTCGAAGCCGAAGGGAAGCTCGAGGCGGTGGGCGCGCATGAGGTCGGCGTTGGCGAGCACGTCGACCGTGCGGCCCTCGGCGGCCACGACGCCGCCGTCGAGGATGACCGAGCGCTCGCAGAGCTCGAGGGCGTACGGCAGGTCGTGGGTGACCATCAGGACCGTGACGTCGAGGTCGCGGAGGATGTCGGCGAGCTCGCGGCGCGAGGCCGGGTCGAGGTTGGAGGACGGCTCGTCGAGGACCAGGATCTCCGGGTCCATCGCCAGCACGGTGGCCACTGCCACCCGGCGTCGCTGACCGAAGGAGAGGTGGTGGGGCGGCCGGTCGGCGAAGTCCTCCATGCCGACCTTCGCGAGCGCCTCGGTCACCTTCGCGTCAAGCTCCGAGCCGCGCAGGCCGAGGTTGGCGGGGCCGAAGGCGACGTCCTCGCGGACGGTGCCCATGAAGAGCTGGTCGTCGGGGTCCTGGAAGACGATGCCGACGCGGCGGCGGATCTCCTTGATGTTGGCCTTGGTGACGGGCAGCCCGCTCACCGCGACGGATCCGGCACCAGCGAGGTGGATGCCGTTGAGGTGCAGGACCAGCGTCGTCTTGCCGGCTCCGTTGGGACCGAGCAGCGCGACCCGCTCACCGCGGTGGACGTGCAGGTCGACGCCGAAGAGCGCCTGATGGCCGTCGGGATAGGCGAAGGCCAAGCCGCGTACGTCCAGGACTGGAGTGGTCATCGAGGCATTCTCCCTGTGTAGCCGCGCGAGACCATCGCCAGGTGCACCCGCTCGCCGCGTTCGAAGGATCGGATGAACAGCGCGCCGACCGAGCGGGCGAGCACCGGCCAGTGGAGCGGGTTGCGGGCCTCGAAGCCGCGGGAGGCGCGCGCGACCGCCATCCGGCGCATCTCGCCGGTCACCACCTCGAGGTAGCGCACCATGAACGCCATGATCTGCACCAGCTGCTGAGGCAGCCGGAGCCGCTCCAGGCCGTGGACCAGCTCCTGGGGCGTCGTCGTCGCGGCCAGCAGCAGCCCCGCGATCACGCCGAGCGTGCCCTTGACGAGCAGCCCCCACGCGGAGAGCAGGCCCGACTCGCTCAGGCTGAGTCCGAGCACGTCGACCCGTGGCCCGTGCGCGATGAACGGCATCAGCAGGGCGAAGACCACGAACGGCGTCTCGACAACCATCCGCTTCAGCACCCACCCCGGTCGCACCCGCGCCACCGCGCCGACCGTGACCAGGACGGCGAGAAAGAAGGCGTACGCAGCGAACCACTCCCGCGGTGTCGCCACCACCACGAGCATGAAGCCGATCAGGGCCAGGATCTTCAGATGAGCCGGCACCTCAGGCCTCGTCGGAGGACTCGGTGGAACGACGGCGTACGACCAGGGCGAGGCCGCCCGCTACGACGAGCACGACCACGGTGCCGATCACGCCGGCGAGGCCGCCGGAGAGCCGGGCGTCGTCGACGCCCTTGGTGCCGTAGTCGGCCAGCGGGCCGTCAGCGGCGCCGTGCTCCGAGGCGCTGTCGAGGAAACCGGTCTTGCCGGCGACGTACTCGAGGCCGTCGGGGTGGGCGGAGGCGTAGTAGGAGACCACGCCGGCCAGGAGCAGCGCGACGACGGCGATGCCGACGGCGACCCACTTGAACGGGACCGTGCGCTTCGACGTCGTGCTCATGCCACCGACTCCTTGGGCTTGATGACCAGGTCGCGCTCGGCGATCACGTCTCGCGCGGCGTAGACGAGGTCGGGGCGTACGGACAGGATCGCGCCGACCGCGAGGAACGTGATCGCGCCCTCACCGAGGCCGATCACCGTGTGCCAGCCGAGCATCGCGGTGGCCAGCGTGGTCAGCGAGATGTCGGCGGTGCCACCGACGGCGTAGAGCGCGGTGAAGACCAGCGCCGCCGCGGGGACGGAGAGGAAGGCACCGATCGCCGCCGCGGGGGCGACCAGGCCGACCCGCTTCGGCAGCACCTTGATCAGCACCCGGCTCACCAGCCAGCCGACGACCACGGTGGTGACGGCCATGAGCAGGATGTTGGTGCCGAGCGCGGTGATGCCACCGTCGGCGAAGAGCAGGGACTGCACGATCAGCACGACCGAGACGCACAGCACCCCGGTCCACGGCCCGACCAGCACCGCGGCCAGGGCGCCGCCCATCAGGTGACCGCTCGTGCCGGCTCCGACGGGGAAGTTGAGCATCTGGGTCGCGAAGACGAACGCGGCGACGAGGCCGGCCAGCGGGGCGGTCTTGTCGTCGAGCTCGCGGCGCGCGCCGCGCAGCGCGACGCCTACCGCGACGACAGCGACTGCACCGGTGGCGATCGACGTGGGAGCGTCGAGGAAGCCGTCGGGGACGTGCATGGTCACCTCTTTGATCTGCGTATGGGGGGCTAACGCGAATTTATCGCAATAGCGTCGTCGGCGCACTGTCCGGTCAGGCAGGGAGATAAAGACTTGACAGATGTCAATCGACGCCAAATGAGTACTTCTCAAGTCATGACTGCCCGCGTACCGTCGACAGCATGAGCAGCGCCACCGACATCGTCATCTGCGAGCCCCTCCGCACCCCGGTCGGCCGCTTCCTCGGCGCCCTGGCGCCGCTGACCGCGACCGACCTCGCCACGGCGGTGTTGCGCGAGCTCGTCGAGCGCACCGGCCTGCAGGAGGGCGACGTCGACGACGTCATCCTCGGCAACGGCTACGCGAGCGGCGAGAACCCTGCGATCGGCCGCATCGCGGCCCTCGACGCCGGGCTCGGCAACGGCGTCCCCGGCCTCCAGATCGACCGTCGCTGTGGCTCCGGGCTTCAGTCGGTCCTGTACGCCGCGGGCTCGGTCGCCACGGGCGCCGCGAGCCTCGTCATCGCCGGCGGCGCGGAGTCGATGTCCAACGTCGAGCACTACGCGCTCGGGCTCCGCGGCGGGGTGAAGCAGGGCGGTATCGAGCTGCTCGACCGCCTCGACCGGGCTCGCGAGACCGCGGGCGGCAAGGACCACCCGATCCCCGGCGGCATGATCGAGACCGCCGAGAACCTGCGCCGTGAGTACGGCATCTCCCGCGAGGAGCAGGACGAGCTCGCGCTCCGCTCCAACCAGCGCGCCGTCGCCGCCCACGAGGCCGGCAAGTTCGCCGACGAGCTGGTCCCGGTGACCGTCCCCGGCGGCCGTCGCAAGCCCGACGTCGTCGTCGACCGCGACGAGCACCCGCGTGCCGACATCTCCCTGGAGAAGCTCGCCTCGCTGCGCCCGATCCGGCTGAAGGTCGACGAGGAGTCGACGGTCACGGCGGGCAACGCCTCCGGCCAGAACGACGGTGCCGCGATGTGCGTCGTGACCACCCGCGCCGAGGCGGAGAAGCGGGGCCTGACTCCCCTGCTGGCGCTCAAGTCGTGGGCCGTCTCCGGCTGCGAGCCCGAGCGGATGGGCATCGGTCCCGTCCTCTCCAGCAAGGCCGCACTGTCCCGGGCCGGGCTCACCCTCGACGAGATCGACCTGATCGAGCTCAACGAGGCGTTCGCCGCCCAGGTCCTCGCCGTCCTGCGCGAGTGGAAGGTCGACGCCACCGACCAGCGGCTCAACCCCAACGGCTCGGGCATCTCGCTCGGCCACCCGATCGGCGCCACCGGCGCCCGGATCCTCGCCACGGCCGCCCGCGAGGCGCAGCGACGCGAGGCCCGGTACGTCCTGGAGACGATGTGCATCGGTGGCGGGCAGGGGCTCGCGGCCGTGTTCGAGTCGGTGCGCTGAGGCGTACGCCCCCTTCATTTCAGTAGAGCCTTCGAGAGAGCAGAGAAGACATGGGTCTGGACAAGGTGGTCGGGTCGGCCGCGGAAGCGGTTGCCGACATTCACAGCGGGGCCAGTCTGGCCGTGGGCGGCTTCGGCCTGGTGGGAATCCCGTGGTTCCTGATCGATGCCCTGCGTGAGCTGGGCGCGGACGACCTGATGGTCGTCTCCAACAACTGCGGCGTCGACGGTGCCGGGCTCGGGCTGCTGCTCGACGACCACCGCATCTCCCGCGTGATCGCGAGCTACATCGGCGAGAACAAGGAGTTCGGCCGCCAGTACCTGGCCGGCGAGATCACCCTCGAGCTCACCCCGCAGGGCACGCTCGCCGAGCGGATGCGCGCTGGCGGCAGCGGGATCGGGGCGTTCTACACCCCGACCGGCGTCGGCACGATGGTCTCCGACGGCGGCCTGCCCTACCGCTACAACCCCGACGGCACGATCGCCGAGGCCTCAGAGCCGAAGGAGGTGCGGGAGTTCCACGGCAAGCAGATGGTGCTCGAGGAGGGCATCATCACCGACTTCGCGCTGGTCCGGGCGACCCGCGTCGACCGAGCCGGCAACGCCCAGTTCAACGCCTCCACGCGCAACTTCAACGTGCCCGCCGCGATGGCCGGCCGGATCACGATCGTCGAGGCCGAGGAGGTCGTCGAGGTCGGTGAGATCGCCCCGGCCGACGTCCACCTTCCGGGGATCTTCGTGAAGCGGATCCTCGCGCTGACGCCCGAGCAGGCAGCGCGCAAGGACATCGAGAAGCGTACGACGCGCGGCGAGCGCCCCACCGACACCACATCGAGCAAGGAGGCCTGAGCCATGGCTTGGGACCGCAACCAGATGGCCGCGCGCGCCGCGCAGGAACTGCAGGACGGCGACTACGTCAACCTCGGGATCGGCCTGCCGACCCTGATCCCCGACTACATCCCGGAGACCTCTACGGTCGTGCTGCACGCCGAGAACGGCATCCTCGGCGTCGGCCCGTTCCCCTACGAGGACGAGGTCGACCCGGACCTGATCAACGCCGGCAAGCAGACCGTCACCGTGCTCGCGGGGGCCTCCTACTTCGACTCCGCGACCTCGTTCGCGATGATCCGCGGTGGCCACATCGACGTCGCCGTCCTGGGTGCGATGCAGGTCTCGGCCAACGGTGACATCGCCAACTGGATGGTGCCCGGCCAGATGGTCAAGGGCATGGGCGGCGCGATGGACCTCGTCTCCGGCGCCGGGCGGGTGATCGTGCTGATGGAGCACGTCACCAAGAGGGGCGCCCCCAAGCTACTGGAGGCCTGCGACCTGCCGCTGACCGGTCGCGGGATCGTGAAGCGGGTCATCACCGACCTGGGGGTTCTCGACGTCGCCGGCGAAGCGTTCGAGCTCGTCGAGCTGGCTCCCGGGGTGACGTACGACGAGGTCGTGGCGGCCACGGGCGCGCCGGTCGTCGACAAGACCGTCTCCGTGACTGCTTAGTCTCACTATTCAGAACCGGGAACCTGCGACGTAACTCGCGTTTGCACTCCGTCGTTCGAGGTGTGATACCCACCACACCTCTGGAGTGAGTCGTGAAACTCGGCAGACTGGCATTCCTCTTCCCGTTCCTCGCCCTCGTCACGACCTTCCTCCCACCGGCGCTCGCCCCGAGCGCCGCCACGGCCGCGCCTGCGGTGGCTGCTCACGGGCCGCAGGCGCGGGCCGGTGCCTGGAAGCCGAGGCCGGCGACGTACGGCGTGGTGGTCGAGAAGGACGTCCAGCTCACGATGTCCGACGGGGTCGTGCTGCGCGCCGACATCCATCGGCCGGCGAAGGCCGACGGCACCGCGGCGCCGGGCCGGTTCCCGGTAATCCTGACGCAGAACCCCTACAACAAGAACGTCGTCGGGGGCGGCGGTGACTACTTCGTCGAGCGGGGCTATGTCTGGGTCCAGACTGACGTACGCGGCACCGGCTCCTCCGCCGGCCAGTGGGACGCGTTCGGGGACCGCGAGCAGAAGGACGGCCTCGAGGTCGCCAACTGGGCGACCTCGTCCAAGCGGGCGTGGAGCAACGGCGAGCTCGGCCTGTGGGGCCCGTCCTACATGGCGATCAACCAGTTCTTCACCGCCGCTCAGCACCCGCGCGGGCTGAAGGCGATGTTCCCGATCGTGCCGGCCGGCGACGTCTACCGCGACGTCGTCGCCTCCGGCGGCCAGATCGACGCCGGGTTCATCCCGCTGTGGTTCGGGCTGGTCACGGGCTCCGGACTCGTGCCGCCGGCCGTCAACTCGACCCGCCCCGAGGCCACCCTCACCACGCTGCTGCAGCATGTCGGCGGCGCGCTCGGGTTCCAGGTGCCGATGCTCGCCAGCGCGCTGCTCGGCACCGACGCCGGCTACGACGGCCCGTTCTACCGGAAGCGGTCACCGTTGAGCGTGGTCGACGAGATCGACGTACCGACGTTCGTGACGGCCGGGCAGTACGACATCTTCCAGCGCGGCGCCCCGATGCTCTTCGACCGGATGCAGCAGAACGGGGTGGACACCAAGCTGCTCATCGGGCCGTGGACGCACGCCGAGGCGTCGATGGGCGCCGGCCTGGAGGGCAGCGGGATCAACAGCCTCGATGAGATGGCGCTGCGGTGGTTCGACACACACCTCAAGGGTCTGCCCGACTCCACCCTCGACCGCGACGTCGCCCCGGTGACCTACCACGAGATCGGGTCCGGGAAGTGGCGCACGATGCAGTCGTGGCTCGGGAGCGAGGTCCGCGCGAAGACGTACGCCCTCGGGTCGGCCCTGAAGCCCGTCGGCGGCGACACCATCGTGCCGCTGCCGGTGCAGGGGCTGTGCTCGCGCAGCACCGCGCAGTGGACCGCCGGCGCCCTCGCGATCCCCGGCTGCGAGACCGACAACCGCATCAACGACGCGCTCGGGGTCTCCTACGAGACCGCGCCGGCGACCTCGGACCTGGCGTTCTCCGGCCCGCTCAACGCCGACCTGTCCGTCTCCACGACCGGCACCGACGGCCTGATCTCGGTCTCGGTCGAGGACGTCGCGCCCGACGGTTCCGTCGACCGCATCACCGGCGGCTGGCAGACGCTGCGCCACCGTGCCGTCACGCCGTCGAAGTCGCGGACGCTGAACGGTCAGGTCGTCCAGCCATGGCACCCCTTCACCCGTACGGCTGAACAGGCGGTCACGCCCGGCAAGATCTACCGCGTGCCCGTCGAGGTCTTCCCGACCGGCGCGGTGATCGAGAAGGGCCACCGCCTCCGGGTCACCGTCCACTCCTACGACGTCCCGCACCTGCTGCCCAACGTGAAACAGCTGGTCCGCGGCGTCGCCGGCGTGGTGACCGTGCACCACACGACGACGAACCCCTCGACGCTGATCCTCCCGGTCCGGAGGTAGCGCCGAGGGGTCAGCCCCTGGGGTCGAGCCGTCAGAGCCTGGCGGCTTCGTCGTCCGGCACGCGCTCGGAGGCCTTCGGGCCCCGGGCGCGTCCCGCGTCCACGAGCAGGTACGCCGCAACGGCGGCGCCCGCGGCCAACGCGATCGCCGCCGAGGCGTAGGCGGCGTCGTAGCCGACGGTCGTGACCAGGCCGGCCGCGATCAGGGTGCCGAGGAACCCGCCCACCTGCTGGGTGGTGGTCGTCAGGCCGGAGCCGATCCCGGCGTACTCCGGCGCCAGCGCACCCATCGCCAACGCCGTCACCTGCGGCATCGCGAGACCGAAGCCGATGCCCATCACGACCGCGCCGGGGAGGACGTCGAGCGGGAAGCTGCCGGCCTCGGGCAGGCGCACGAGGTAGACCATCCCGGCGACGAAGGCGAGCACACCGACGAACAGGATGCGCTCGGAGCCGAAGCGCTCGGCCAGCGCGGCACTGAAGCCGAGGCTCGCGACCGCGATCACCACGCTGACCGGCAGGAACCCCAGGCCGGTCGCGAGCGCTCCGAAGCCGAGGACATCCTGCAGGTAGAGCGTCGTGACGAACTGGAAGGTGAACCCGCCGAAGGTCAGGGTCAGCAGGATCAGGTTCGCGAGCGCGAACCGGTGCTGGGCGAACAGGCCGCGCGGGAGCAGGCCGCCCTTGGCGCCGGTCGGCGGCGTACCCTCCACCGCGCGGAGCGCGACGACCAGGGCGACGATCCCGAACGGCACGTTGATCAGGAAGGCCCAGCGCCAGGAGGCGACGTCGGTGAGTACGCCACCCAGGACCGTCCCCACCGATGCACCGATCGAGCCGACGAAGGCGAGCACCGCGAAGGCGCGGAGACGCTCGCCGGTCTCGGTGTAGAGGCCGGCGATCATGCCGAGCACCACGGCCGAGGCGATGCCGCCGCCGACCCCTTGGACGAATCGCGCGACCACCAGGGAGATCGGGTCCCAGGCGAGACCGCACCATGCCGAGGCGAGCGTGAAGATGCTCAGCCCGGTGAGAAAGACGCGGCGGGTGCCGAACGCGTCGCCGGCCCGGCCCGCCGGGAGCAGGACGAGCGCGAAGGCGAGCAGGAAGCCGTTCACGACCCAGGACAGCGAGGTGTCGCCGAAGCCCAGGTCGTCGCGGATTGCCGGAAGGGCGACGGTCACGACCGTGCCGTCGAGGATCACCATCAGCTGAGTGGCTGCGAGGGTCGCGAGCGCGACTGTCTTGGTCGTCATAGATACGACCATAGAAGATTGTTTCTTATGAAACAATCTATTTTGGGATATTCGGTTGTGGGCCTATCTCTCAGCGAGCCGAGGCAGGAGCACGACGCCGCAGCGTCATCGTGTGCGACGGCGTCGCCCACGGCCCGTCGACGAGGTGCTGCAGCGCCTCGATGAACGCCTCACCCTCGCTCGGCGCCAGACCCTCGAGTGCCTGGGCGACGGTCGCGTTGTAGGCCTTCGAGGCCTCTTCGAGCGCCTTCGCCCCGGCGGGGGTGAGCGCGACGATGCGGGCACGACGGTCGGTGCTCGAGACCCGCCGCTCAGCGAGCCCGCGGCGCTCGAGGTTGTCGAGGGTCGTGACCATCGTCGTCTTGTCCAGCATCGCCATCTCGGCCACGGCGTTCTGGGTGTACTCCCCCTCGGCGGCCTTCATCAGCACGCAGTACTCCCGCACCGAGAGCTCCAGGTCGGCCAGCGCCTCGCCGACCTGGGCCGCGAAGGCGTGGGCGGACTGGTTGAGCAGGAACAGCAGGTCGATACGCGGTCCGGTCATGAACTAGATCGTAACGAACCATCCGATACCGAACTATCTTCTGGCCAACTATCTAACGCCCCAACGCCGAGAAGTCAGTTTTTGACGTCGAGAAGTCAGGATTCCTGACTTCTCGACGTCAAAAGTCGACGCTTCGGCGTCGAGAACTGACGCTTCGGCGAGTGGTCAGAGGTACTGGGCGAGGTCCGCCTGGATCTCCTCGGGCGCCACCGGCGGCTCGTAGCGCTTGATGACCTCGCCCTCACGCCCGACGAGGAACTTGGTGAAGTTCCACTTGACGTCACCCGGCTCGGTCGCGGGCGTCAGCTCCTTGACCGCCTCGTAGAACGACCCCAGGTGCGGGCCCCAGTCGCCGGGCGCCTCGGCACGCAGGAAGTCGTAGAGCGGCGCGGCGTTCTCGCCGTTGACGTCGACCTTGGAGAGAACCGGGAAGGTCACGTCGTACGTCGTCTTGCAGAACTCCTGGATCTCCTCGTCGGTGCCGGGCTCCTGGCCGAGGAACTGGTTGGTCGGGAACCCGAGGACCTCGACGCCGGAGTCCTTGGTGGCCCGGTAGAGCGCCTCCAGGCCCTCGTACTGCGACGTCAGACCGCACTTGCTGGCTACGTTGACGATCAGCAGCAGCTTGCCCTTGTAGTCGCTGAGCGAGACGGGGCTGCCATCCGCGGCGGTCGCTTCGAAATCGTACGTGGTGGTCACAGGTCTCTCCTCGATCGAGTTGTGGTGCAGGGGGACAACCTTGCCCGGCTCGAGGTTATGCCCCGCGCTGATGCGGCACCGACGAGGCCTCCTCGGCCAGGCGCCGGTCACGCACGACCGTCATGATCGCGGCCGACATCCACTCCAGCGCCTCGGGCATCTCGAAGGCGATCTCCTCGAGCAGCGTCGGCATGTCGTGGCGACCCACCGAGAGGAGCATCTCGCTGAGCGAGCCGTCGGGCGTGGTCACCATGAACCGGAACTCGATCGCCTCGGGGGTCACCGTCGCCGCGCACCGGCTGGTCTCGAACGTCCACGGCGCACGGCGGGCACTGCCGTGGGCACCGGGAGTCGTCATGACCGCGCATCCTATTCAGGTTGCCCCCTCGACCGCACCCCTTTCGCGCCTCGGCTCAGCCCACGAACAGTGATTCGAATCTCGTCACCAGACACACCGCACCGACGCGCGCTCAGCAGCCCGGGGACAGGTACGTTCGTCCGCGGTCATTCAGCGGGGGAACACTGGAGAGGGACACAACTTCACATGATGGGCGGGCATCACGCGGCCTCCGGGGCTGCCGCGTGGATCGCAGTGACATCGTCGGCACCGATCGCGTTCGGGTGGTATCCCGACGTCTCGGACATCGGCGTGATGACCGGCACCCTGGTGTGCGCCGGCGCCGCGCTGCTTCCGGACGCGGACCACCACAACGGCACGATCGCCAACTCGCTGCCACCGGTCTCCGAGGGCTTGACCAGGATCGTCGGGAAGGTCTCCGGCGGCCACCGCAACGGCACCCACTCGATCCTCGGCGTGCTCGCCTTCACCGCCCTCGCCTGGGGCGCGGGGAAGCTCTCGCTCGAGACCGAGCACTTCGGCAGCGTCCTGATCGGCCCGGGCATCATGTGCATCCTTCTGGTCGCCTTCGCGATGGACGCGCTGAAGCTCACCCGCAAGGGCGTCCACTGGCCATGGATCCCGGCGGTGACGCTGGCAGCGGTGATCGCCGTCTTCGCGCCCGAGGAATGGTGGTGGATGCCGTTCTCCGTGGCCCTCGGCTGCGTCGTGCACCTGATCGGCGACTTCGTGACCACGATGGGGATCCCGCTGTTCTGGCCGATCGCGCCGAAGCCGCCGAGGTGGGTCCGGCGCAACAAGTGGCTCCCGTTCGACAACATGTGGACCAGGGGCGGCAACTTCGCCCTCCCGATCCTCGGCGACGCCGGCTCCATCCGGGAGTGGGTCGTGATGACCCCGATCACCCTCTACGCGATCCTCGGCTTCAGCTGGGCGCTGCTGAGCCAGATGGGCTTCGACGTCGACAGCCGCTGGGAAGCCCTGGTCTCGAGCCTCAGCGCCCTCGTCTGAGCGACAGCGACTGCTCGCCGTCGGTCAGCTCTCGACGGACCGCCGGCGCCCGCCCAGCGGGCGGACCAGGAACATCCCGGCCAGCAGCCCGAGACCGGCGAGCAGCGCGGCGACGGCGAGTACCCCGCTCAGGACGACCTTCGTCTGGATGCCGTGGTGCTCCTCGCCGACGTCGTCGGAGACGATCAGGGTCATCGCCACGATGGTGTCCTTGAGAAGCTGGATGAAGCGGGTCATGTCCTCGGACCAGACCTGTGCGGCCGGTCGCCCCGGAGCGTACGACCCCAGGTCCCGGACCGCGCCTGCGAGGGAGCCGTCGTTGATGACCTGGACGACCGCGTTCTGCGACACCAGGCCACGAGACCCGTCGGCGAAGGTGCCGTCCGAGATCTTGTCCAGCGCCTTCTGGGTGGCCTTCGGGGCGTCGCCGTAGAACGAACGTGAGGTGAGCTGCCAGGACGTACGCGCCTCGCTCATCGCCTCCATCGACTCCTCGTCGATCTTCCCGGTCATGAGCGCGGGCACCATCACCGTGCGCTCGATCCCCAGCGACTCCGACGCCGACCTGACGTACTTGAGGTTGGTGACCTGCTTGTAGATGTTCTCGTTGCGGATGTTGGGCATCTCGGTCGCGAAGTCGAGCAGCTCGTAGGCGGTGTCGGTGTAGGCGGCGACCGCCGCCTCCGTGCTCGCCTTGTCGCCGTCCTCGAGGTCGGCGCGGTAGGCGTCGATGCTCTTGAGGACCGTGTAGGTGCGCTCGACCCGTTCCCGCAGCGTCGGGGTGTCGGCGAGGTCGACCTTGGTGATGTCGTCGTGCCACGCCGCGATCGAGTCGTCGGTCACCTGGCGATAGGCCTGCCGGACCGCGGCGGGCACCTGGTCCGAGCCCAGCGCGTCGCGCTCGAAGATGAGGTCCATCCCGAGCTCGTAGCTCTCCGGGAGCGCTCCGGCGATCGTCATCGCGCGGCTGGAGACGGTGCGCTCCTCGAGCGCGTCGGCGAAGGTCAGCCCGCCCAGGACCAGGGCGACCACCACCGGGACCAGGAGCCCGCCGAGCACCCGGGAGCGGAGGAACCTCGGCTTCGGGGCCGCATGAGACCGAGGCGTACGCTGCGCCGACTCGACGACGCCGGCCACCGCCGTCACCGACGAGACCGACGAGACCGACGAGACCGAGGGGGCTGAGGAGGACGAGGCAGACGAAGGTGATGAGAGCGCCAGCGGCTTGGGCCCGGCGGCCAGCTCGCGGCTGCCGACCGGGATGGCGGGGACGAGCTCGGGCCGACGCGCGAAGGCGACGACCTCACCCGCGGTGGGGCGCCGGGAGGGGTCCTTGTCCATCATCGACGCCACGAACTCGTCGACGTGGGACGGCACGGTGACCACGTCGTTGACGTGCGGGACCGGCGCGGTCACGTGCTGGTAGATCATCGAGACCGGCTCGGAACCGGCGTACGGAGCGCGCCCGGTGAGCAGCTCGAAGTACACGCAGCCCAGAGCGTAGATGTCGCTGGGCGGGCCGACGACGTTGTCGGCAGCCTGCTCGGGCGAGATGTAGGGCAGGCTCCCCATCACGTGGCGAGTCGAGGTGAGCCGCTCGGCCTGGTGGTTGGCCAGCTGGGCGATGCCGAAGTCGAGCACCCGGATCCGGCCGTCCCCGTCGTAGACGAGGTTCGACGGCTTGATGTCGCGGTGGATGATCCCGGAGGCGTGGACCGCGGTGAGCGTACGCGCGACCTGGACCATCGCCTCGCTCGCCTCCTCGACGGTGAACCGCCCCTGCTTCTCGAGGCGGTCGGCCAGCGTCGGGCCGGGAAGCAGCTCCATGACGAGGTAGACGAAGCTGCCGTACTCGGTCTGCTCGACGCCGACGTCGTGCACCTGCACCGTGCCGGGGTGGCTGGCCGCCGTCGTCGAGAGCGCCTCACGCCGGAAGCGCTCGGTCACCTTCGGGTCGGCGGAGGTCTCCACCACCTTCACCGCGACCCAGCGTTCGAGCCTGATGTCGGCCGCCTGCCAGACCTCGCCCATCCCGCCGCGGCCAAGCAGTCGGTGCAGGCGATACCGGCCTGCGATCGGGGGGCGCGTTCGCATGCGCATATGGTGTCGGACTCACACCCCGCGCGTCTTGTGTACGCACCGATGAAGTCGGCCGATCTTTGCTATTGTTGCCGGTTTACGCATCAACTGACCGTCCTCGTGCGCGAAGCAGGGCGACGCCTAGCGCCGCGAACACCGCCAGCGCGATGCCGGTGAAGACTCCCCAGGCGATCGTCCGAGCCTGGGCGTCCCTGTGCTCGCGCTCGATGTCGTCGGCGAGCCGGCTGGCGGCGTCGACGACGACCTCCTTGAGATCCTGGACGTAGCCGGCCGCATCGGCGAGCCAGAGCTGGTCCACGGACCTGCCGTCGGCGCTGTCCTCCAGCTGCCTGACGACGTCCTCGACGTCCCGGGCGTTGAGCACCCGGATGACCGCACGCTGCGACGAGACTGCGTAGGACCCGAACTCGAACGAGCGGCCCGAGATCCTGTCGAGCCGCTGCCGCGTCACCGGGTCAGCGCGCGCATAGAACGACTCCGAATGGGTCGCCCAGGAGTCCTGGGCCGCGTTGAGATCGGCGATGCCCTGGTCGCTGATCCGCTCGTTCCGCAAGGCATTGGCCATGATCCTCCGTTCGAATCCGAGGACCTCGGAGACGGATCCGATCAGCTCCAGGTTCCGCGCCTGCTTGGCCAGCTCCTGATCGCGGAACGAGGGCAGCTCGGCGGCGAGGTCGAAGAGCCCGTTGACCGCGTTGGTGTACAGCTCGACGGCCACCAGCTTGCCGGACCGGTTCCCCGCCCGAGCGGCGGTGCGGATATCCGAGAGCCGCTCGAGGGCGGCCGCCGACCTCTCCGTACGACGCCGCAGACCCGGATCGCCGGAGGTGTCCAGGTCGTCCACCTCGGCGGTCCAGGCCTCGATGGACCTGTCGGTGATCTGGAGGAAGTCCTCGGTCAGCGCGGCATCGGTCCGGAGCGCGTCGCGCTCGATCGAGAGATCGAAGGCGAGCTGGAAGCTGGTCGGCAAGATGTCGGCCAGCGGCGCGGCGCTCCCGACGTCCGCCATCGTGTCGGCGGCCCGGAGCGTGCCCCAGCCGCCGAGGACCAGCCCCGGCAGGACCAGCACCATCAGCACACCCAACAGCGTGGGCGAGAGGCGCGGACCGCGGATGGCGGTCGGACGCACGATCCGCTTCGGCGGCGCGGCGACGCCGCTCTCGAGCACCGCCGCCACGTCCTCGGCCCGGGGACGCTTGGCCGGGTCCGGGTCGAGCATGGCGGTCGCGATCCCGTCGAGGTGGCCGGGCACGGTCACCAGGGTGCCGACCCGTTCAGGCTCGACCCCGGCGTACGGCGGACGCCCGGCGAGCAGCTCGAAGAACACGGCACCGAGGGAGTAGATGTCGCTCGCCGGGCCCGTCCTCCGGCGATCGATCTGCTCGGGGGACATGTACGGCAGGCCCTCCCCGCCGCGAGGTGCGGGCGCACCGACCAGGGCGATCCGGCCGTCGGGGGCGTACCCGATGGTGGCCGGTCTGATGTCTCCGTGCACCTGCCCGGCGGCATGGCCCGAGGCGAGGATCCGCGCGGCCTGCGCGACGATGCTCGAGGCCTCATCCGGGGAGAACAGGTCCTGCTGGACAAGCCGGCCGGCGACATTCTGACCGTTCAGAGCGGGTCCGCCCTGTCCGGTCAGATGGTTCAAATGCTGGCGACCGGCGCGTGGGGGACGGATACGCATGGGTCCATAGTCCCTGTCGAGCACCCGTGACGCCCCGGCCTGAGCCGAGAGTTTTCCTGGACTTGGCCAAGAGTTCGACTCCCCCGCGAGCTAGCCCGGCCGAAGCCGGATCCCGTACTGCTGCACCTTTCGGTAGACGGTCGCGCGCGACATCCCCAGCTCCGCGGCCGCTTCCTGCATCGTGATCCCCGGACGGGTCAGGACGCGGACGATCTCGCCCCGCTCGAAGGCGTCGATCCGGGACAACGGCCGCCTGGTGTCGGAGAGCACGTCGGCGGGAAGGTGGCGCAGGTCGATCTGGTCACCGGCGCTCACGGCCCGCTGGACGACATGGACGAGCTCGGCGACGTTGCCCGGCCAGCCGTGGTCGTGCAGCGCCCGCTCCGCGGCCGGGGTCAGCGCGATCTCCCGGCCCCGCACCCGCAGCCCCACCCGATGCGCCAGCGGCAGTACGTCCTCGGGCCGCTCTCGCAGCGGCGGGACCTCGACCACGGTGTCGACGAGGTCGGCCAGGGCCGCCGGGATGCCGTCGAAGGTGTCGGCCGTCATCGCGAACGGCACGGCGGCGACCGCCCCGGGCGCCGCTTCGACGAGGAGCGTGTGCAGCCGCTCGGCCACCCAGGCCGGAAGCATGTTCACGTCGCGTACGACCACCGCGGTGTCCTCCTTGGCGAGCTCCGGCGTCCACAGCGACAGCCAGGCCTCGGCGTCGGCGGGCTGCGGAGCGGAGGCGGCCAGGATCCGGTCGCGGGGCCGCAGGTCACGGAACGCCTGGGCGACCAGGGTCGTACGCCCCACCCCCGGCTCCCCGACCACGGCGACCCTGCGGCCGACCCGGAGCGCGTCACGCACGCTGCCCAGCGCCTCGCGCCAGCCGGAGGAGAGATCGCGGACGCTGCCGGCGCCGGGCTCCAGCCGGGGCGCCTCGACCCGGAACACCTCGCCGCGGGGAGCCGGTCGCGGGAAGCGGCCGTGGGCGCGGGCGAGCATGAGCGATGCGGTGTTGCTGGCCGCCGACTGGGCCAGGGCAAGCAGCAGGTCGTGGGACGACTCCGACCAGGTGGTCAGGTTGACGCTGCCTTCCAGGCGCCCGCTGAGCGGGTCGATCACCGGCGCGGCGGCACAGGTGTAGCTGCAGAGCGAGAGCGAGTAGTGCTCCTCGGCACGCACCACGGTCGGTGTCCGGTCGGCCAGCGCGAGACCGAGGCCGTTGGTGCCCGCCGCACGCTCGGCGTAGCTGAATCCCGGCGCCAGGTGGACGGCGTCGAGGTCCCGGAGCAGCTGCTGGTCGCCGCTGAGCCGGTTGAGCACCAGACCGCCCGGGTCGGTGAGCATCAGGCTGACCGGCTCGCCGACGAGTGTCCGGTGGAGGTCGTCGAGCACCTCCTGGCCACACTGGAAGAAGAGCGACTCCTGGTCGTAGGCACCGGAGAAGACCGGGTCGACCTCCTCGACGGAGACGCCGTACTCCTGGCTGCGCTGCCAGGAGGCGCGGACCCGGGGCGCCAGTGCCGAGGCGTCGACGGCCGCGGTGCGCTGCGCGATCGGGTGGCGGCCTGTCATGTGATCGACGTTACATCCGCCGCCCGGCGCGGGCAGCCCGGCAGCGTCTCAGATTGAGACGGTCGAGGTCTCACATTGAGACGCCGCACCCCTGATCTGCGCGCCGCCGCCGCCCTAGCGTCCTGTGACGAAAGCCACAGAACGGAGGACCCGATGTACACCAAGGACAACGAGTCGTACTTCATCGTCGACGCCCACGTCGCGCTCTGGGACGCCCGTCCGGAGAACCAGCGCAACATCCACGGCAAGCAGTTCATCGACTGCTTCTACGACTACCACCGCAACCTCTCCCCCGAGTCGGAGCACTGGTCCTACGAGGACTACCTCTACCAGGGCGGCGAGCGGCTGATGCACGACCTGTTCGAGGTCGGCTACGTCGACCACGCCGTCTTCCAGCCGGCCCACCTGGGCGAGTTCTACAGGAACGGGTTCGGGCAGACCGAGGAAGCCTCGCAGCTGGCCTCGAAGCACCCCGACAAGCTGACGTACAACCATCACTTCGACCCGCGCAACGGCGAGGCCGGCCTCGAACAGCTCCACGCCGACGCCGAGCGGTTCGGGCTCAAGGGCGTCAAGCTCTACACCGCCGAGTGGCACGGGGAGTCGCGCGGCTGGAAGCTGACCGACCCGTGGGCCTACCGCTACTTCGAGGCCTGCCGCGAGCTCGGGATCACCAACATCCACATCCACAAGGGCCCGACGATCCGGCCGCTGGACCGCGATGCCTTCGACGTCGCCGACATCGACCACGTCGCCAGCGACTTCACCGACCTGAACTTCGTCGTCGAGCACGTCGGCCTGCCACGGCTGGAGGACTTCTGCTGGATCGCCACCCAGGAGCCCAACGTGCACGGCGGCCTGGCCGTCGCGATGCCGTTCATCCACACCCGGCCGCGCTACTTCGCCCAGATCCTCGGGGAGCTCGTCTACTGGATCGGCGAGGACCGCATCCAGTTCTCCTCCGACTACGCGATCTGGACGCCGAAGTGGCTGATCGAGCGGTTCGTCGACTTCCAGATCC
Source organism: Nocardioides sp. NPDC047086 (assembly GCF_040643685.1). Taxonomy (NCBI): domain Bacteria; kingdom Bacillati; phylum Actinomycetota; class Actinomycetes; order Propionibacteriales; family Nocardioidaceae; genus Nocardioides; species Nocardioides sp. NPDC047086. The sequence continues at coordinate 5,626 of NZ_JBEYUV010000052.1, read as the reverse complement.
CGGAGGACATGACCGAGTACGCCCCGCTCACCGTCGCGCAGAAGAAGAAGATCCTGGGCCTCAACGCCGCCAAGATGTACGACCTCGAGGTGCCGGCCGAGCTGCGGCTGCCCGAGGCGGACGAGACCGTGACGGGTCCCCGTGAGCCCGAGCGGGCCGACCTCGCGGCGGTGTGACATGGCCTTGCTGACCTGCGAGAACACCCTCGAAGCCCAGGCGTACGCCGCGCTCCACGCCGTCGTCGACCCCGAGCTCGACGAGCCCATCACCGACCTGGGCTTCGTCCGGTCGTTGACCGTCTCGTCGACCGCCCCTGTCCGGGTCGAGGTCCACCTGCGGCTGCCGACGTCGTTCTGCTCGCCCAACTTCGCCTACCTGATGGCGAGCGACGCGAAGGACGCGCTGACCGCGCTGCCGTGGACCGATCACGTGGTCGTCGAGCTCGACGACCACCACGACTCCGACCTGATCAACGCCGGGCTGGCGGCAGATGCGGGCTACCTCGGCACGTTCCGCCACGAGGCCGAGTCGTCCCTGGACGAGCTGCGGACCACGTTCCACCGCAAGGCCCACACGGCGGCGCTCGAGCGTTGCCTGACCCGGCTGCTGCGGGAGCAGCCCGACCTGGCCGAGGACGCCGTGGGCGAGGTCCGCCTCGGGGACCTCCCCGACGAGGAGTTCACCGCCTCGCTCCGGCGGCGCCGGGCGGTCCTCGGGCTGCCCGACCTGCCGGAGGCGTACGTCCTGGTCGACCACGACGGCGAGCGACCCGGCGACGTCCCGTTGGCCCTGCGGAGGGCGCGCTCGACCCGGATCTCGATCGACGGGAACGCGCACTTCTGCCGCGGCCTGCTGGCGACGCGCTACGGCGACGAGGTCACCACGCCCGCCTTCGTACCCCTGACCGACCTGCACCGAGAAGGAGCATCATCATGAGCACCATGCGAGCCGTCCAGGTGGTCGGCTACCACCAGCCGCTGGCGATGGCCGAGGTCCCCGTCCCGGAGCCGACCGGCCCGTTCGACGTGGTCGTCAGGATCGGCGGCGCCGGGGTGTGCCGCACCGACCTGCACATCCTGGAGGGGCAGTGGGCGGAGAAGTCCGGCGTCACACTGCCCTACACGATCGGCCACGAGAACGCCGGCTGGGTGCACGCCGTGGGTGACGCCGTCACCCACGTCGCCGAGGGCGACAAGGTGATCCTGCACCCGCTGATCACCTGCGGGCTGTGCCGGGCCTGCCGCTCGGGCGACGACGTGCACTGCGAGCTCAACCAGTTCCCCGGCATCGACACCAACGGCGGCTACGCGGAGTACCTGAAGACATCCGCGCGCTCGGTGGTGAAGATCGACGACTCCCTGGAGCCGGCCGATGTGGCCGCTCTGGCCGACGCCGGCCTGACCGCCTACCACGCGGCGGCCAAGGCTGCCCGGCGGCTGACCCCGCGCGACAGGTGCGTGGTCATCGGTGCCGGCGGGCTCGGGCACATCGGCATCCAGGTCCTCAAGGCGCTCAGCCCCGCCGAGCTGATCGTCGTCGACCGCAACCCGGACGCCGTGAATCTGGCCCTGTCGATCGGAGCCGATCACGGCGTCGTCGCCGACGGGTCCCAGGTCGACCAGGTCCTGGACCTGACCGGCGGCCACGGCGCCGAGGTCCTCGTCGACTTCGTCGGTGAGGGCGGCGCGACCGCCGAAGGGGTCCGGATGCTTCGCCGTGCGGGCGACTACCACGTCGTCGGCTACGGCGAGAACATCGATGTGCCGACCATCGACATCATCTCGACCGAGATCAACTTCATCGGCAACCTGGTCGGGTCCTACAACGACCTCTGCGACCTGATGGCGCTCGCTGCCCGTGGGGCCGTCACGCTGCACACCCAGAAGTACGCCCTCGACGATTTCCAGAACGCCATCTCCGACCTCGACGCCGGCCGGGTCCGCGGCCGCGCGATCCTCGTGCCCTGAGGAGGTGAGGACATGAAGAAGCTCCTCGGAATCGGCATCTCGGTCGGCGTGCTCGCGGGCATCTGGACCCAGGTGAGCATCGAGCTCGCGCTCATCACCTGGGTCGGGTTCGTCGCCTGGGCCTGCTACTTCGCCGCCGGCGGTGGCCGCGAAGGCTTCCTGAAGGGCCTGGCGGCGAACCTCGCCGGCGCACTGTGGGGGTACGGCGCGAGCCTGGTCCTGACGTACGCCACCTTCACCGGCGCGGTGGCCCTGGTGGTCACGGTCGTCGCGTTCGTCCTGTGCCTGCAGGCGGCGGTGGACCTGCTGTCGTTCATTCCCGGCGCCTTCGCCGGGACCGCGGTCCTGTTCGGCACCTCCTTCGACCTCGGCGGCACGCTCATCGCGCTGGTGGTCGGGGCCGGCCTAGGCTGGCTCTCCGACATCGCCGGACAGCGGATCCATGCTGCGGTCGAGCGGTCCGGTCAACCGATCCCATCCACACCGAGGAGAGCCCGATGATCTTCATCGCCGCCCGCTTCCGCATCAAGCCGGAGTACGCCGAGGACTGGCCCGCCATCTCCGGCCCGTTCACCGAGGCCACCCGGGCCGAGCCCGGCAACCTCTGGTTCGACTGGTCCCGCAGCCTCGAGGACCCGAACGAGTACGTCCTGCTCGAGGCCTTCGCCGACGACGACGCCGGCGCCGCCCACGTCACCTCGGCCCACTTCAAGCAGGCCCAGGCCGACCTCCCGCGCCATCTCGCCGAGACGCCGCGGATCGTCAACGCCAACGTGCCCGGTCAGGAGTGGTCCGAGCTCGGCGAGCTCGCGGTCACCGACTGACGGCCGACCCGGCGCCCCCGGTAGGCGAGGCAGGCGACGGCCAGCGCGACGCCCCACAGCGGCCACAACAGCTCCGGTGCCCAGGCCGCCCAGTCCGAGGTGGCGCCGGGGACGGCCCAGAGGTCACCGGCGAGCACCATCCGCCAGAAGGACAGCCCCGCGGACGTGACCGCGGCGGCGACCAGGATGCCGGGCACCAGCGCCATCGCCACCGGAACCGGGCGGCCGCCGAAGCCCGGCACCCAGGCCCAGAAGACCTCGCCCCAGCGGGCGACCAGCCCCCAGGTCAGCACGGCCCCGAGGACCGCGAAGAGCGCCAGACCGAGGCCGGCCCATCTCGCCGAGACGAGCTCGTCGAGCATCTCCTGCCTGATCCCGAGCGGCACGCCCACCGCCCAGCCGATCCGGGTGACGGCGTAGAGGAGCGGGACGACGACCGCGACCGCGACGGCGGGGCGCGCCCAGCGCGCCCAGCGGCTCCAGTCGATCCGGCCGTCCGGCTCGGCTCGCTCGAGCAGGCCCACCCTGGCGACCACCGTCGCCAGCCCGCCGGCCGCGAGCGCGAGCGCCGTGCCCGACTCGACGGTGACGTCCCAGCTCGCTGCTCGAGAACGAGCCGGACGCGGACGCCGGCGCACTCTCCGACCAGATGACCGTACGTCTCCTGCGCGCCTTCGGGATGGGCAAGCAGGACGCGGCGGACCTGTGCTCGCGGCCGCTGCCGCCGCAGCCCGAGCTCTGAGAACGATCGCAGGCCCGCTCCGGTCGGAGCGGGCCTGCGGGTTGTCCCGGCTCAGCCGGGCTGACGACGACGCGTCACATGCTGCGCGGGCCGGTGGCCTCGTCGCGCTCCTTCGCGGTCATGCTGCGCGACTTCAGCAGGCTCAGGATCGTGGTGATGGCCAGGATGCCGATGATCACGCTGAGGGAGACCTCGATGGAGACCTCCGGAGCCCACTCGACATGGTGGCCACCGTTGATGAAGGGCAGCTCGTTCTCGTGCAGGGCGTGGAAGACGAGCTTGAGGCCGATGAACCCGAGCAGGATCGCCAGGCCGTAGGAGAGGTAGACCAGCCGCTCGAGCAGACCACCGATGAGGAAGTAGAGCTGCCGCAGACCCATCAGCGCGAAGATGTTGGCGGTCAGGACCAGGTAGGCCTCGTTGGTCAACCCGTAGATCGCCGGGATCGAGTCCAGCGCGAACAGCAGGTCGGTCGTACCGAGGGCGCAGATGACCACGAACATCGGGGTCGCCACCCGCTTGCCGTTCTCACGGATGAACATCTTCGCGCTGTCGCCCCACTGCGAGGTCAACGGGATGTGCCGCTCGAGGAACTTCACCACGGCGGGCTCCTCGTACTCGTCCTCGTCCTCGCCACCCTCCATGGCCAGCTTGACCGCGGTGTAGATCAAGAACGCACCGAACAGGTAGAAGACCCAGCTGAAGTTCTCGATCGCGGCCGCACCCACAGCGATGAAGATGCCGCGGAAGACCAGCGCCAAGATGATGCCGATCAGCAGCGCCTTCTGCTGGAACTGCCTCGGCACCGCGAACTTCGACATGATGATGATGAAGATGAACAGGTTGTCGACCGAGAGCGAGTACTCGGTCACCCAGCCCGCGAAGAACTGCGTGCCGAACTCATGGCCCGCGAACACATAGACCCCGATGCCGAACAGGATCGCCAGGCCGATGTAGACGCTCAGCGCGACGATCAGCTCCCGACGCGAGGGCTCGTGCGGTCGTCGGCCGATGACGAGTACGTCGAAGAGCAGCACGGCACTGGCGATGCCGATGGTCAACCACCAGATGAGCGGGGAGACGTCCACGAAGGGACTCCTTAGATCGTGAGGCAGAGCGGTTCTTTGGGAAGATTAGGCGACCGACGTCGAAGCTTCGAAGTCGTAGCGGCCGCACGGTCCGTCGACGGCGTCGGCGACAGAGCCCGAATCGGCGGTCGGCAACCCACCAACCCGCGTTGTATAACAAGTGCTTAACTAGTCTAACAAGTAGCACTCCTGGCTCTCCACATGATCCCAGTTACGGACGAGCAGATGAGTCGGCGATCACAGGGTGGATGACTGGACCTCAACTGGACTTGATGTTTTAGCGTCACTGCCAACAGAGAGAGGAGGGGGTGTGAGCGACACACTCACCGACCAGTTCAAGGCCGGCTTCCGTCGATATCCCACCGGCGTGGCGATCGTCGTCGCCTCGACCGAGACGGGCCCCGTGGGCGCGACGGTGTCGAGCGTGGCCTCGGTCAGCGCCAACCCGCCGATGCTGTCCTTCTCGGTCTCCCGGTCCGGCCGGTCCGGGCCGGCACTCACCGGGAGCGACCGCCTCACGGTGCACGTCCTGACCGAGACACAGGCCGATGTGGCCGCCGCCTTCGCCGACCGGACCGCGCCACGATTCACGGTCGCACAGGGCTGGACGCTTCCGCACGGGGAGCCGCCGGTCCTGGAGGACGCCGCAGCGAGCATCTCCGGGCGCGTGGCGCGCGTCATCCCCGCCGGCGAGGCGTGGCTGGTGCTGCTCGAGGTCGACTCGGTCAGCCTCGGCGAGTCCACGGACCCGCTCCTTCACCACGACCGGCGCTACTGGTCGCTCGGCGCGTCCGTCAGCACCCTCCCGCTCGATCGCGTCCTGCCCGAGAAGGCTTCCTGACCGTCGACCTCGACGGTCTTTCCACCACACCACCGAGAGGAACCATCCATGCGTCTGTTCGCTCCCACGATCGAGGTCTCGGCCCACTGCGACCTGCCCTGCGGCGTCTACGACCCCGCCCAGGCCCGCATCGAGGCCGAGTCCGTCAAGGCCGTCATCGCCAA
>NZ_JBEYUV010000051.1:0-30577 GCF_040643685.1 Nocardioides sp. NPDC047086 | reverse complement strand
TCCTGCCCGCGCGCTTCCCGAACCTGCTGGTCAACGGCTCGGCCGGTATCGCGGTCGGGATGGCGACCAACATCCCTCCGCACAACCTGCGATGCGGTCCGGGGCCTGCTCCGTCCCTCACTCCGGCCAAGCGCCCGGGGGGACTCGCTCGGCCGGTCACTCTGGCGTGGTGCGGGTCGCCTCGGAGTGATCCCTACTGCACCGACTTCTCGGCACAAGTCTGGTCGTCCTTGCTGCCTTCCTTCGGCTCCTGCTCCGGCTCCGGTGCTTCCGTCGCCTCATCGTCGGACGGCTCAGCGGATTCGGTGGTGGCCTCGGGTTCGGCTGCGGGCGACGACCCTACCGGGGTCTTCGGCTCAGCGCACGCCTCACCACACTCGGGCGTGCCCTTCGGGTCGGGATCGTTGCTCGCTCCCGGCAGTGTCTTCACGTCCTCGGCGATCGCGGCGGTGAGCTCGCAGGCATCCTGGATGACCCGTTCGGCCTCGGACTCCTGCTTGGTCGCCTCGGTGTCGGGCTCCTTCGTCCCTTCGGGCGCCTCATCCTTCTCTCGGTCCTTCTTCGGCTCTTCCAGCGGAAGGTCCTCGACCGGGACGCCGGCGTCGGCCGCGATCAGCTGCCGCAGGAACATCGGCACGGCCTCGTCGACGGGGCGGGCGTCCTCCTCAGCGACGAACGGCCACAGCAACGGCGCCATGATCCCCGGGATCGGCCCCACGGACGGGACCAGCGTGGGCGGCTTGCTGTCGCCCTCGTCCTCGCCGGGCTCGGCGGGCGTCGTGGGCTCCTCGGAGGGCTGCGGTGCGTCGGGTTGCTCGGCGGGCGCGGACGGCGCCGTATCGGGCTTCTCGTCCCCGCGGCTCTCCCGCTCGGGGGACTCCTCCCGGTCGCTCCCCCGGTCCGCGTCGGGCGTGGCACTGGGGATCGTCGACACCCCGGAGACGTCGGGAGACGGCGCCGGCGGGATCACGGTGAAGTCGGCCTGGCCCGAGAGCGTACGCGGCACCCGGTGCAGCGCGGAGACATCCGGGCTGAGGGTCTGGATGACCACGAGCAGGCCGATGAGCACTACGGCGGCGTAGGCCATCACCGGGCCCCTCTGGAACCTCACGTGCCCACTTCCCTACCGAGTGACGGAGCTGGAAAGGTACAGATGATCATCAGTGCGTATTGTGTCGGACCGCCCGGGTCTTTACGGACCCGGGCGGCGAAAATGACCCAAAGGGACTACGCGGATTTCTTCTTGGTTTCCTTCTCGCGAGGAACCAGGGTCGGCATCTCGCCGTCGTCGACCACCTCGCGGGTCACGATCACCTTGCCGACGTCGCCACGGGAGGGTACGTCGTACATCACGTAGAGGAGGACCTCCTCGATGATCGCCCGCAGGCCACGGGCGCCGGTGCCCCGCTCGAGGGCCTTGTCGGCGATGGCGGTGACGGCGTCCTCGGTGAACTCGAGGTCGACGCCATCGAGGTCGAAGAGCTTCTGGTACTGCTTCACCAGCGCGTTGCGCGGCTCGGTCAGGATCTTGACCAGCGCGGCCTGGTCGAGCTTCTCGACGCTGGCGATCAGCGGCAGCCGGCCGATGAACTCCGGGATCAGCCCGAACTTGGTGAGGTCCTCGGGACGCACCAGCTTCAGCAGGTCCTCGGACTCCTTCTCGGCCTTGCCGCGAACCTCGGCGGTGAAACCGAGGGTCTTCTTGCCGACCCGCTGTTCGATGATGTGCTCCAGACCGGCGAACGCGCCACCCACCACGAAGAGGATGTTGGTGGTGTCGATCTGGATGAACTCCTGGTGCGGGTGCTTGCGGCCGCCCTGCGGCGGCACCGAGGCGGTGGTGCCCTCGATGATCTTCAGCAGCGCCTGCTGCACGCCCTCGCCGGAGACGTCGCGCGTGATCGAGGGGTTCTCCGCCTTGCGGGCCACCTTGTCGATCTCGTCGATGTAGATGATGCCGGTCTCGGCCTTCTTGACGTCGTAGTCGGCGGCCTGGATCAGCTTGAGGAGGATGTTCTCGACGTCCTCACCGACATAGCCGGCCTCGGTCAGCGCGGTGGCGTCCGCGATCGCGAACGGCACGTTGAGCATCCGCGCCAGCGTCTGCGCCAGGTAGGTCTTGCCGCAGCCGGTCGGACCGATCACCAAGATGTTGGACTTGGCGACCTCGACCTGCTCCTCCTTGGCGTGCTTGCCGGGGCCCTGCGGGCCACCGGGCTGCAGGCCGGCCTGGACGCGCTTGTAGTGGTTGTAGACCGCGACCGCGAGCGACTTCTTCGCCTGCTCCTGGCCGATGACGTAGGAGTTGAGGAAGTCGAAGATCTCCTTCGGCTTGGGGAGGTCGGCGATCTCCACCTCGGAGCCCTCGTTGAGCTCCTCCTCGATGATCTCGTTGCAGAGGTCGATGCACTCGTCGCAGATGTAGACGCCGGGACCCGCGATGAGCTTCTTGACCTGCTTCTGGCTCTTCCCGCAGAAGGAGCACTTCAGCAGGTCACCTCCGTCGCCGATGCGTGCCACGAGTGGCCTTCCTTCCCCGACTTGTGCTGCTAGGTCCGAATAATTACTGACGGTACCCCGCGCCGCGCCTTCGATGTGGGAGCGGCGCGGGGTCCGATGGTCAAACGAGCTGCGGCGTCTTGAGCGACTCGAGCACCGAGTCGATCAGGCCGTACTCGACCGCCTGGGCGGCGGTGAGGATCTTGTCGCGCTCGATGTCGTGGCTGACCTCGTCCATCGACTTGCCGCTGTGGTCGGCGATCATCTTCTCGAGCAGCTCACGCATCCGCAGGATCTCGTTGGCCTGGATCTCGATGTCGGAGGTCTGGCCGAAGGTGCCCTCGGTGTAGGGCTGGTGGATCAGGATGCGGCTGTTCGGCAGGGCCATCCGCTTGCCGTGGGCACCCGCGCCGAGCAGGATCGCGGCGGCCGAGGCGGCCTGGCCGATGCAGACGGTCTGCACGTCCGGCTTGATGAACTGCATCGTGTCGTAGATCGCGGTGCAGGCCGTGAACGAGCCACCGGGGCTGTTGATGTAGATCGAGATGTCCTGGTCCGGGTTCATCGACTGCAGGCAGAGCAGCTGGGCGATGACCGCGTTGGCGACATCGTCGCTGATCGGGGTGCCCAGGTAGATGATCCGGTCCTCGAAGAGCTTGGCGTAGGGGTCGATCCGGCGGACGCCGTAGGACGTACGCTCCTCCCACTGCGGGATGTAGTAGTTCATGTCCTCAGTCCTTCTTGTGGGCGGGGCGGCCCTCGTCGGAGGCTTCCTTGGCGCTCTTGATGACCTGGTCGACCAGGCCGTAGTCGAGCGCCTCGGCAGCGGTGAACCAGCGGTCGCGGTCGGCATCGACCGTCACCTGGTCGACGGTCTGGCCGGTGTGCTCGCTGATCAGCTCCAGCAGCACCTTCTTGATGTGCAGGGACTGCTGGGCCTGGATCTTGATGTCGGAGGCCGAGCCGCCCATGCCCGAGGAGGGCTGGTGCATCATGATCCGCGCGTGCGGCAGCGCGTAGCGCTTGCCCTTCGCACCGGCGCAGAGCAGGAACTGGCCCATCGAGGCGGCCAGGCCCATGCCGACGGTCGCCACGTCGTTGGGGATGTAGTTCATCGTGTCGTAGATGGCCATACCGGCATCCACCGAGCCACCGGGCGAGTTGATGTGAAGGAAGATGTCGGCCTCGGGGTCTTCCGCGGAGAGCAGCAGGAGCTGCGCGCAGATCGCATTCGCGTTCTGGTCGCGGACCTCGGAGCCGAGGAAGACGATGCGCTCCCGCAGCAGTCGGTTGTAGATGTTGTCGTCGAGAAGGCTCAGACCGCCGCCGTTGCCGCCCAGGCTCGGGGAGAGCCCTGGGGCACCGGCATGAGCGTCAGCCGCGCTGGAGTCGATGTTCACAGGATCGACACTAGCCGCCACATCCAGTTGTTCCACGGCTGGTGTGCCATTGTTCGCCGACGGCAGAACTAATGGCGATCGCGGCGCAATCCGGGCGACGCCGCGATTCCTGCGGCTACGCCAGCCAGCGCAGCAGGGCGTCGTGCACCGCCGGATGGTTCGACAACGGCGTCTCGGCGGTCGAGAGCGTGAAGCGCTCCGCCGTCGGGAACAGGTCGCGCACCCGTCGCGACCGCAGCGGCGTCTTGTGCCGCCACCACAGCATCTCCCCGAAGAGTCGCCCGACCCGGTTGGGGCGCGAGGTCGCCTTGTCGGTGACCAGCAGATAGTCCACGTCCGGTCGCGGCGGGAGCATCGCCTCGTCGGCCCCGACGACCGCGATCCCGGCGAGGTGCTCGTCGAGCTGCTTGCCGACCCCACCCGAGATCGGGGCGGAGGTGACCGCGTAGGGCGCCGTGCCGAGGGCGATCAGCTCGGAGACGTACGTCTTCCACGGCCGCGCCCCGGAGGTGGCCACCCCGAGCGCGTTGCGGGCGATCAGACCACCACCGGCGTAGCCGACCAGGACGATGCGCGGCGAGCCGGCCGCATCGAGGTGCGACTCGGCCGCGAGGGCGTCGACGCACTCCTGGATCCGGCTGCTGAGCGCCACCGCGGCGGGCACCGACCTGCTGCCGGCCGAGACGTGCATGTGCAGCGGCATCCAGCCGAGCAGCTCGGCGAGCCGGTCGGCGTACGTCGCGCCGGTCGCCTGAGAACCCTCGTCCCAGACCGTCTCGTCCTTGCCCGCCGGCGGGATCAGGACCAGGACCCGCGGGCTCGTCCCGACCTTCCGCTGCGCGGCGGCCCACTCCTTCGGCCCGACCGTGCGGCCCTGGTGCCGGACCGCGACAGCGGGCCCGGAGTCGGTGTTGACGACGCCGCGGATGATCGGCGTCGCGAGGACGAACGGGGCCGCGAACGGCCGACGGGCGAAGGCGGTGATGCGCCAGGCGAGCTTCGCCAGACCGACGAGTCCGGCCACCTTGCCCTGACCGCGGTCGAGCTGTGCCTCGGCGTCGGGGTCCACCGGGGCGTCCTCGACGTTGAGGACCACGGCGCGGACGGTCTCAGGACTGGAGGTCACGCTGGCAGCGTAGGGCCTACGCTGCGCCAACAGGATCACCTGTGACCACTGGCCGGCCCGTCTGTGTCTCAGATCACACCGCGGCGACCGCATTCCGTTCGTTTGCGTTCACTCACACTTATGGTGTCCGTGATGCTGTTGTTACTGATGTTGCGTGACGACAGCGGCCTTCACGGGTTACCGTCGGATGGGGAAGGGGGGTGTCCGGGCGTGAGCGACGATAAGGAAACACACTGTCTGTCGTGCGGCGATGCGCTGCTGCCCGGGGCCATCTACTGCATCGGCTGCGGCACCCCGCTCCTGGCTCCCCCGGAGCGACACCGCCCGCTCTTCGTGGACGAGCTCGGCGACGAGGCGGCCGCTCCGCGCACGCCGCGGGGGTACTTCTTCGACGACGCCGCTTCGCCACCTCCCCCGCGACGGAGGGGCCGCACCGCCCCGATCCTGGTGATGATCGTGGTGCTGGTGCTCGTCGCCGGCGTGCTGGGATTCATCTTCGGCAAGGACGGGACCGGACCCCTGCAGTCCAAGGCGGAGCCGGAGCCCTCGGCCGGCCCCAGCGCGAAGACGCCCTCGACCGAGCCCTCCGTCGACCCGCATGCCCCGCCGGAGAACCAGCTGCTCCGCATCTCCCGCCTCGACACCGAGGCGGCCACCGAGCTCATCGGCACCTGGATCCCGCAGCTGGCGGCGGTCGGCGCCGGGGACGGCGGCGACGCCGACTGGCACCAGGCGCTGAGCCGCTACCAGAAGATCAAGACCGACCACCCCGACGCGCTGCTCCTCGACACCGGCGAGTGGCCGAGCTCGTACGTGAAGTCGGGGATGTACGCCGTCGTGGTGCCCTATCCCAGCGACACCTCCACACCCGCGCTGGAGTGGTGCGTCGAGCAGGGCCTGTCGAAGACCGACTGTGCGGCCAAGCACCTGGAGGTCTCGGGCGACCCGACGGACAACTTCGACGCCCAGTAGCGCCGACTCACCCGAAAACGACAGCGCCCCTGCCGCGAGGCAGGGGCGCTGTCACGTACGTCTGAGGGTGATCAGGCGTCAGCCTTCTCGCTCTCCTCGGGGGCCTCGGGGGCCTCGGCCTCGGGCTCGTCCTCACCGATGGTGCCGTCGGGGCGCAGGTTCTTCAGCTCGACGTGGTTGCCGGACTCGTCGGTGACCTTGGCGGCCTCGACAAGCTGGGCGAGCGCCTTGCCGCGCAGGATCTCCTGGACCAGCTCCGGCACGTGGTTGTGCTCGAGCATGTGGTTGACGAACTCCTGCGGGTCCTGACCGGACTGCTGCGCACGGCGCATCATGTGCTCGGTCAGCTCCTGCTGCTCGACCCCGATCTCCTTCTCCTTGGCGATCTGGTCGAGGATCAGCTGGGCGGCGACGGCGTCACGAACGCGGCGCTCGAGGTCGGCCTCGAACTCCTCGATCGTCTGCTCCTCGTCCTCGAGGTACTTCTCGAAGGTGAGGCCGGCGAAGCCGAGCTGCTGCTCGATGCCCTCGCGGCGCGCGTTGAGCTCGTCGGTGACGATGCTCTCCGGAAGCGGGATCTCGATCTGCTCCAGGAGCGCCTCGAGGACGGCGTCACGGGCGGCGGCGGCCTGCTCGAGGCGCTTGCCGTTGCCGAGGCGGCCGCGGACGTCCTCCTCGAGCTCCTTGACGGTGTCGAACTCGCTGGCGAGCTGGGCGAAGTCGTCGTCGTAGGCCGGGAGCTCCTGCTCCTGCACCTGGTTGACGGTGACGTTGACGTCGACCTCCTGGCCGATCAGCTCACCGCCCACGAGGGTGCTCTTGAAGTCGGTGGAGTCGCCGGCGGACAGACCGGTGATGGCCTCGTCCAGACCGTCGAGCATGCCGCCCTTGCCGACCTGGTAGCTCATCCCAACGGCCTCGGCGCCCTCGACGTCCTCGCCGTCCTTGGTGGCCTTCAGGTCGATGACCACGAAGTCACCGTCAGCGGCGGGGCGCTCGACGTCCTTGAGGGTGCCGAAGCGCTCGCGCATCGCCTGGATCTGCTCCTCGACGTCAGCGTCGGTGAGCTCGATGTCGTCGACCTTGGCCTCGATGCCCTCGTAGTCGGGCAGCGTGATCTCGGGCTTGACGTCGACCTCGGCGGTGAACTCCAGCGCCTCGTTGTCCTCGAGCTTGGTGACCTCGATCTCGGGCTGCGCGAGCGGCTCGAGCGAGTTCTCCTGGAGGGCGTCGAAGTACATCTGCGGGAGGACGTTGTTGACCGCCTCGGAGAGCACCGCGCCGCGGCCGACCTGCTTGTCGATCACCTGGGGCGGGACCTTGCCCCGGCGGAAGCCGGGGACGTTGATCTGCTTGGCGATCTGCTTGTACGCCGCGTCGAGGCTCGGCTTGAGCTCCTCGAAGGGCACCTCGACGGTCAGCTTGGCCCGGGTCGGGCTCAACGTCTCGACGGCGCTCTTCACAGGGTGTCTCCTGTCGTTTGTTTCTGAGAATGATGTCGCGTGCAGGGCTATGGAACTACGGGAGAGATGTCGGGGCGACAGGACTCGAACCTGCGGTCTCCTGCTCCCAAAGCAGGCGCGCTAGCCACTACGCTACGCCCCGTCAAGGGCCCCTCCCCAATCAGCGGGAATGGCACTTGGAGCGGATGACGGGAATCGAACCCGCGTAATCAGTTTGGAAGACTGAGGCTCTACCATTGAGCTACATCCGCGCACGCGAGAGCCAGCGCCCTCGTGCGACCTGCGAAATCCTGCCATAGATCTGGCTCACACCTGTAACCGGCTCCCCTACCGACCAGTTCGACCGGTCTCGCACGGTCCGTTCGGTCAGCGCCTTCCGACAGCAACGAGCGCGCGATCGTCGGAGCTGGGGCTCAGTCCCTCGAGCAGCCGGCGCGCTCCCCCACCTCGTCCGGTGACGGCGAGATGGTCGGCGGTGGCGACCAGGTTGCCGATGCCGTGCTCGAGGTCGACGCCTCGTGCCTCCACGACGCCGTCGGTGTAGAGCATCACCATGTCGCCCACCCCGAGCACTCCCTCGCAGGCGTCGAACTCGACGTCATCGATGAGCCCCAGCACCGGGCCGTTGCTCTCGGCCTCCTCCCAGCGGCCGGTCGCGGCACGGCGCAGCAGCGCGGGCGGGTGGCCGGCCGTACGGATCTCGTACGCACCGTTGGTGAGGTCGATCGAGAGGTAGACGGCGGTCGCGAAGCCCTCCGCCCAGTCCTGGCGGAGCAGGTAGCGGTTGGCCGCGGGCAGGAACTCGGCCGGTGACACAGCGCCGAGGAGACCGCCGAACGCACCGGACAGCTGTAGCGCTCTGGTGCCCGCGCGCTCCCCCTTGCCGGAGACGTCGACGACGACGATCTCCAGCCGGTCGTCCGCGCGCGCGGCCACCACGAAGTCGCCGGCGAACCGGGTGCCGCCGGCCGGCAGGACCGCCGAGTCTGCGAGCCAGCCGTGCGGCATCGGGGGGATCGCGCCCTGGTCGAGCTTGTGGGTCAGGTCCAGCAGCATCAGCTCGTCGCTCAGCCCACCCACCCCGAGGTAGGTGCGACGCATCGCGACGAACAGCACGATCGCGCCGAGCAGGAAGTGCACACCGATGGCGGCGGCGTCCCGGTCGGAGAGTGTGAGCCGGCTGGCAGCGACCACGATCATCACCATCACGAAGACGACGAACCAGCTGAGCGTACGTGGCCCCAGCAGCACCGCTCCGAGCAGCAGCGGCACCGTCAGGACCGCCACCGGGACCACCTGCAGCCAGCCCGTCTGAGCCGCCGCGAGGACCGTCAGGACGATAGTGAGCAGCCCGAGCCACAGCACCGCTCGCAGCTCCGGGTCACGGAACCTGCGGCGGATCGCGTTGCTCCGCAAGCGGTCTGCGAAGGCATGGCTCGACATGGCCTCACTCTAGGTCTCGAGGTGGGGGCTGCGTGGTCGTTCTCGCAGGCCGGAGAGTAGTGCGGGCTACTTCTTTACGGTCGTCCGGGGCCGGTAGGTGCGCTGGCACTTCGGGCACCAGAACAGGTTGCGCTGCTGCAGCTCGGTGGTGCGTACGCTCGTGCCGCACACCAGGCACGGCTGCCCGTTGCGCCGGTAGACGTAGACCTCGCCGCCGTGGTCGTCCTTGCGCGGCGGGCGACCCATCGCCTCGGGGGTGTGCTCGTCGCGGACGGTGTCGATGCGGTTCCTCTGGACGCCGATCTTCATGAGCTCGACCAGGTCGTTCCAGATGGCTTCCCACTGCTGTCGGCGCAGGGTGTTGCCCGGGCGCATCGGGTCGATCCGGTGCCGGAAGAGCACCTCGGCCCGGTAGACGTTGCCCACCCCCGCCAGGACGCTCTGGTCCATCAGCAGCGCGCCGATGCTCGTACGGCTCCGACTGATCCGCAGCCAGGCCCGGCTAGGGTCGGCGTCGTCACGCAACGGGTCCGGGCCGAGCTTCGCGACGACCGCGTCTCGCTGGGCCGCGGTGACCAGGTTGCACGTGTTGGCGCCACGCAGGTCGGCGTAGGTGTCGCTGCCGGTCAGGCGGAGTCGGACCTGGCCGACCGGAAGCGGCGGCTCTGCCGCGTACGGCCTCAGGTCGAGCTTGCCGTAGAGGCCTAGGTGGATGTGGACGTACTGCTCCCCCGGGAACTCGAGGAACAGTTGCTTGCCCCACGCCTCGGCGCCGGTGAGGACGTGGCCGTCGAGGAGCGCGGCCGAGTCGGCGAAGCGGCCCTGCGGGCTGCTGACCCGGACCTGCTGGCCGGCGAAGGCGTCGCTCAGATCGAGCGCGAGACGGTGGAGGGTGTGCCCCTCGGGCATCCCCGGATCAGTCCTGGTCCTCGGCAGGCCCCAGGCCCTTGGCCGAGTCGGGAAGCGGCGGACGTACGCCATCCGCGTCGTAGGCGTGGAGCTGCTCGATGCGGCGCACGTGCCGCTCGTCCCCGCTGAACGGCTCGGCCAGGAAGATCTCGACGAACTTCGTCATGTCCTCGAGGCTGTGCATCCGGCCGCCCACCGCGACCACCTGGGCATCGTTGTGGTCACGGGCGAGCTTGGCGGTCTCCTCGCTCCACGCGAGCGCACAGCGGATCCCGGTCACCTTGTTGGCCGCCATCTGCTCACCGTTGCCCGACCCACCGATCACGACCCCGAGGCTGTCCAGCCCCTGCTCCCGGTCCCGGACCACCCCCTCGGCCGCCCGGATGCAGAAGACCGGGTAGTCATCGAGGGCGTCGTAGACGAACGGGCCATGGTCGACAGGCTCGTAGCCGAGCTCCGTCAGACGGTTGATCAAATGGGACTTCAGTTCGAGACCGGCGTGGTCACAGCCGATGTGGACGCGCATGCGTCCATCCTCTCTTACCTGCGCTGGATCTTCGGATTTGGTGGGTTGGTGTTGGTTGTTGGGCCTGGCCCCCGACGCGTTACGGAGGGTGTTCTCTGGCTTCAGGGGTGATCGGTCGCGGGGTTGGTGTGGGACGGGTTTCGCGGGGTGCGGGTGTCTTGTTGGGCTGGTGGCCGCCGACCCGTTATGGAGGGTGTTCTCGACGGCTCCCGGAGTCAAGGACGGCCTGCGGCCGCCGGCTTCGCCGGTCGCCTTCGGCGATCCTGGACACCGGGCTCCGTCGAGAATTTTGGCTGGTTATCGGGTCGGCGGCGGGGTTTGGCGCGGAGTTTTTGGGTTGGGTACGGGCTTGGGAATCCAGGGTCGGCGGTTCTTCCTGGGGGCTGCGGTGTTCGCGTTGCTTTTACAAGACGATGACACCTTGTGAACGGTTCACAAGCACAGTCGCGGGTTCGGGAACCGACCTCGGTGCGGTCGAAGGTGCCGCCTCAACCGGCTGCCGGCCATGCCGGTCTTAGCTGACGAGCCGGACAGACGAGCCGGACAGACGAGCCGAGAGTTGAGTGGTCGGTTCGTGCGATGCGCCGCGCACCAGCGGCACCGCCAGGTCCAGCACGCTAACTCAATGAACCCTGCCCACCGGATGGCCCAGGTCCACTCGGCTATTGGGCTGAGCGGCACTGCCACGACGGTGCGCGAGGACACCGAGCAGCGAGCGGCGCCGGCGGGCTCGCAGGAACACCGACACAGCGACGCGAGGGCCCGGGTCAGCCGGGTCCGAGCGTGCCGGGGCAGCTGGGGTCAGCCGGTTCGGGCACCCCGAGTGAACCGGATCTGCCCATCGGGGAGACGCTCATAGGTGTAGTTGGGGTCGTGGATCCGGCGATGATCACTGGGACACAGCAACACCATGTTCGCCAAACTCGTTCGACCACCTTCGGACCACGGTTTGAGGTGGTGGGCTTCGGTCCAGGCGGCGGGGGCGTCGCAGTCCTCGGCCTGGCAACCCTTGTCGCGCAGCCGCAGGGCTCGGTGTTGGACCGGGTGGGCCAGGCGGGCGGTGCGGCCGAGGTCGAGGATCTCGGAGTCGGTACCGAGGACGACGGGGACAAGGTCGGCGTTGCAGGCCATCCGGCGGGCCTCGGCGGCGGTGACCTGCTCCCCGTCGAACCCCAACGCAGCGGTGCCGAGGTCGACACGGAGCTGGTCGATGCTCATGGTGATGAACACCGTGGTCGCATGGCCACCGTGCCTGGGGAGCTGGTCGACGTCGTAGGTCTCGATGACCCGGGCGAAGGCCTGACCCAGCAGCCGGTCATAGGGGGCCTTGCGGCCCCGGTTCTCCACGGTCAGCTTCCGCGGCTGAGCCAGCGAGTCCAAGATCGTGCGCAACCGCATCCCGACCGCACGGGAGACCCGGGCGTGAACGTCGATGGTGCCATCGCCGTTGTCGCGAGAGGAGAAGAACGTACGCCGAGCGGCGCGCTCCTCTTCCCTCTGCAGCGCCTTGGCTTCGGCCTGCTCGAACCGTTCGGGGTCGATCTTGGCCAGGATCCGGCGTCCGGCGATCTTGAGCTGGTTCGCGGTCAGCTCGGTCGCGTGCTCGACCAGCAGCTTTTCGGCGTGGGCCAGATCGTCGGTGCTGACGGCGGGGTCGGTCGCGATGGCGTCCAGAGCTTGGGTGATCACCTGGGCCTTGTCCTGGGACACCACCCCCTCAGCCAGCCCGGCGGCCACCAGATCGTACTTGGCCACGACGGCGGCGAGTTTGAGCTGGGAGCGGGCCACGCCCCTGTCGATAAGGAGTTCGGTCCGCAGCCACCCGGAGGCGTCCTTGGCCCCGGTCTCCTCGGCGATGTCACCCGCCGTGGCGAGGACCCGGAGCTTCAACGCGGCCTGCTGGGCCTGGAGTTTCTCGAGACGTTCGAGAAGGTCCTTCTTCTGGCTGGTGCGCCAGTAGACAGGGTCGGTGGCGAGGAGTTCCTGGAGGGCGGTCTCGATGGCCTGCAAGGCAGCGTCGATCGCGTCGCCGGGGTTGGTGCCCCAGTGGTCGATGTCGCGGCCGAGACTCATCGAATGCCTCTCTCAGAGGTGTGTTGTGATGGGTCTGACTCTACGCTTCAACCACCCCGATGGCTATCTATTTTCCCTGCTCAAACCCTGTTTTCTCGGTGAGCGAACGCCCTCGCTCCTGTGGATGGTAAGTGGCCCGGAGGGCCACCCCTCCACCCCCAGAAACACCATCCTTCGCAGTAACGAATCTGCTGCGCCACACCCGGGCCGCCGCCCCGATAGCCAGCCAAGTTTCTTCTCGACGGGCGCCGGTGTCCAGGACCGCGAAGCGGCCGGCGAAGCCGGCGGCCGCAGGCCGTCCTTGACTCCGGGGTCCGTCGAGAAGACCCTCAAAGAACGGGTCGGCGGCCCAGACCAGCCCCGTGGAACGGTTACGCGCAGGGTGGTCTCGACAAGCTCGACCACCGGGGCATCGGGGGTCTCGACAAGCTCGACCACCGAACAATAGATTCCCCCACCCTGGACCAGTGGAAGACGATGGACGAGATCCGCGCGGCAAGATCTAGGTTCGAAGCGGCCATAGACGGCTGGACTCCCCCACGAGCCCACGGCGTCGGCCTGCGCCCATCGACAGCGACGACCCACACCCCAGAGCACTTCCCCCTGGTCAACGCCTACGGCCACCGCCTCCCGGCCGTGGTGATCGCAACGGTCGTCGGACACACGAGCGGCACCGCGGCGTACAGAATGACCAAGGAGGAGCTCGAGCGGGCGATCGAGCTGCTTTCGCCCGCGGAGGCGTACGTCGAGTATGACCATCCCAACCTGCGGAGCTGGCGCGACGAGATTCTCCCGGCGCTGACCGAGGATCCCGAGGCGGAGGTCGTGGCGGTCTTCATCGGCGACGAGCCAGAACAACGACAGGATCCGGCGATCGACGCGTTCCGGGCGGCGTTCCCGGACCACGCCGTCGCGATCGCGGCGGCGACGGCCGGGGCGGCGGTGGTGCGAGAGATGTACGGCACCGATCTGAGCCACTTCGACAAGTCCCCGACCGACTTCGCGACGGAGGCGGACATCGCCTCGGAGAAGGCGATCCGGGAGACGATCGAGACGTACCGGCCCGAGGACGCCTTCGAGGGCGAGGAGACCGGGAGCAGCGGCGACAGCGAGCGGAGATGGCTGGTCGACCCGCTCTGCGGGACCCTCAACTACGCCGCCCAGACGCCGCTCGCCGCGGTGAACGTCTCGCTGGTGACACCCCAGGGTGTCCAGGCGGCCGTCTCGGCGGACCCGATCAGCGAGGAGATCTTCTGGACCGACGGGATATCAACAAGCTCGACCACCTCCGCCTGGTTGCGCCGGGGCGGCGGCGACACGGTCCTCACCCCGACCCCGCGCACGCGCCTGGTCGACATCCAGTGCGACGGCCCGCTCGAACGGCCGTTCGTCGGCGGGCAGCTCGTCGCAGACCCGCGCCTGCGAGCCCACTTCGGCCCACGCGTGATGTCCTCCACCCTCGCGGTCGCCTGGGTCGCGGCCGGTCGGCGGGCGGCGTACGTCACCGACGGCCACCTAGAGGGAAGCGTCCACTTCACCGCCGGGATCGCGCTGTGCCAGGCCGCCGGCTGCGTCGTCACCGACCTCGAGGGCAACCCGATCCACACCGGCCGCGGGATGATCGCCGCAGCCGACGCGGCCACCCACCAGCGGCTGCTGGAGCTGGTCCGCCCGCACCTGGAGGCCGCGGAGGGGGTCTCGACAAGCTCGACCACCGGCAGACGGGTCTAGCGCTGCATCAGCGCGTCCATCGCGACCGCGAGGGCAGCCGCGACCCGGAAGTCGACGCGTGGGTCGTGGACGGTGACCGTGTACTTGTCGCGGAAGGCGAAGCGGCGCTCGATCGAGAGCAGCGGCCGGCCCTCGGAGGACACGTAGTCGAAGTGGATCGGGAGGAAGTCGAGCTCGGTGAAGCGGCGCAGGATGGCCACCACCTGGTTGCGCTCCTGACCGGTGCCGGTGTAGCCGGGGCCCTCGACCTGGAAGGTCGAGCGCAGCAGGCTCTTACCGAAGTCCTTGCGGAAGAAGCCCAGCGCCGCACCGCTCGGGTCGGTGACGTCGTAGCCCGCGTTGAGGTCCATCACCGCACGCGCCTTGAACGCGAAGACGGCCTGCGACTTCGACTCGTCGGCGTAGAACGTCACCTGCTCCTTGAACGCCAGCCGCTTCTGCTGGGCGAAAGCGAGCACCTGCCCCTCCGAGCCGTCGGCGTCGGCGGCCTGGGCGACGTACTTGTTGGCGAAGGGCGTCACCTTCTGGCGAAGGAAGAAGCGGGGGACGTGGTAGGGCTGCTGCGTCATGAGCGCAACCTATCGGCCTCACCGACGGCGCGCGACGAGATACGCCTGCGGCGTCCGCTCCCAGTTCTCCGCGGAGCGCACCACGGTCCCGGTGACCTCGAAACCCGCCTCCTCGAGCAGTGCGCTGGTCGGCTCGACCGGAAGCCGGTAGCCGTCGAAGGTGACGTCGTGGCCGTAGGCGCCGATGTGGCGTACGTGCTCGTCCCCTACCTGGAACGCGGTCACGAACCGGCCGCCGCGGCGGGTCACGCGGGCGAGCTCGGCGACGACCTCCGGACGGCGCGAAGGCGGTGTGTGGATGAGGGAGTACCAGGCCAGCACGCCGGCGAGCTCACCGTCGCGGAGCGGAAGACGGGCCATGTCGCCGACCTCGAACCGGAGCGTCGGATGCCGCTCCTTGGCCTGCGCGATCATCCCGGTCGACAGGTCGACCCCGAAGACGTCGATCCCCCGCTCGGCCAGATAGGCCGTCACCCGCCCGGGCCCGCAGCCGATGTCGCCGACGAGCCCGCCGCCGTCCTTGCGTACGTAGGTGACGAAGGTGTCGAGAACACCGGCGTCGAACGAGGTCTCGGTGATCGTCGGGTCGACGATCTCGGCGTAGGCCTTGGAGACCGTGTCGTAGGCGGCCCTGGTCTCGGTGACGTCGTAGGGCTCCGTCACGGGCGGCCCTGCGCGCGGCGCTGGTTCACGAAGGCTGCGGTCATCGCCATCACCGACTCCGCGGCCGGGAAGGTCTGGCCGTGGCGCCAGAAGCCGTGGATCTGGCCGACGGCACGGAAGGCGACCACCTCGACACCGAGGTCGGCCAGCCGGAGCGCGAAGTCCTCGTTCTCGTCGGTGAGGATGTCGCCCTCCGCGCTGACGATCAGCGTCGGCGGCAGGCTGCGCAGCTCCTCGTCCGAGGCGAGGTAGGGGCCGAGGTCGGGGTTGCGGAGATCGGCCTCGGTCGCGGCGTACTGCCTCCAGTACCACGCCGCCTCCTCGCTCCAGCCGTCCTCCATCGCGTAGCCCGGGGTGTTCATCGACGGGTCGAGGAACGGGTAGACCAGCACCATCGCGCCGAAGACTCCCGGGTTGCGCAGCGCCGCGACGAGGGCGAGGTTGCCGCCGGCGCTGTCGCCGTGGACGTACGCCGGCAACGTGCTCAGCAGCGGGTCGTTGCCCAACCACTTGACGACCGTGTCGACGTCGTCGGGAGCCGCGGGATAGGGGTGCTCCGGAGGCCGGCGGTAGTCGACCGACAGCACCCGCAGCCCGCTCCGGTTGGCCAGCCGCCGGCACGCGGCGTCGTGGACCTCGACGTCGTTGAAGACGAAGCCACCGCCGTGGAGGTGGACGATCACCCCCTCGCGTACGTCCTCGGGGGTGTAGAGCCGGCACGGAACCCCGTCGGCGTCGATCCCGCTGACCTCCGCGACCGCCTCCTTCGCCTCGGCCGCCGCCAGGCTGCGGGCCTGCTCCCGTTGGGCGGCGACGTCGACCTCCCATACCGGCGGCGAGGCCTCCTCGGCAGCGATGGCTCGGCGGGCGGCGGGGAAGAGACGGACCATGTCAGAAGATTCCCACACGAGTGGCGGTGGTGCATGCTGATGCGCATGACAGCGGCTGGGGTCGTGGGGACCTCGATCTACATCATCGACCTGCTCGTCAAGGTCATCGCGCTCGGCGTCGTGCCGAAGAACCGGCGCCCGGGCAGCGCGATGGCGTGGCTGCTGGCGATCTTCCTGATCCCGGGAGTCGGCCTCATCGGCTACCTGCTGCTCGGGCAGACGCGGCTCGACCGGCGCCGTCACGAGCGGCAGCGGACGCTCAACGAGGAGGTCACCCGCTACGTCAGCGGGCTGCCGCGACCACCGCACCCGAAGTCGATCTCACCGGTCGACGCGACCACGATCGAGCTCAACGAGCGGCTCGGCTCGCTGCCGGCCACACCGGGAAACCGGGTCGAGCTCATCGCCGACTACCACGGCTCGGTCGAGGCGATGACCGCGGCGGTGGACCGGGCCGAGCACCACGTGCACGTCCAGTTCTACATCACCGCGTGCGACCACGTGACCGAGCCGTTCTTCGACGCCCTCGACCGGGCCGCGGCGCGCGGTGTGAGCGTCCGGCTCCTCCTCGACCACCTGGGCTCGCGCGGCATCCCGATCTGGCGCCAGCTCGTCAAGCGGCTCAACGCCTCCGACATCGAGTGGCACCCGCTGCTGCCGATCAACCCCCTGCGGGGCCAGATCCGCCGCCCAGACCTGCGCAACCACCGCAAGCTCCTGGTCGTCGACGGCCGGGTCGCCTTCACCGGCTCGCAGAACCTCATCGAGCCCGGCTACGACAAGCCGAAGAACCACAGGGCCGGCCGCGAGTGGGTCGAGCTGAACGCCCGTATCGAGGGTCCGCTGGTCTCCGCGCTCAACGTCGTGTTCGCCAGCGACTGGAACACCGAGACCGGCGAGCTGCTCAGGACCGAGCTCGCCGTCTCCTCCTCGGTCTGGGTCTCGGGGGCGGCGGCCGGCGACGTCACCGGCCAGATCGTGCCGAGCGGGCCGGGCGTCGACGCCGAGAACAACCTGCGCGCCTTCACCTCGCTGATCTACGCGGCCAAGGAACGGATCTCGATCACCAGCCCCTACTTCGTGCCCGACGAGTCGCTCCTCTACGCCGTCACCACCGCCGCCCGGAGAGGCGTCGCGGTGGAGCTGTTCGTCAGCGAGGGCAAGGACCAGTTCATGGTCTACCACGCCCAGCGCTCCTACTACGAGGCGCTGCTGGAGGCCGGGGTCCGCATCTACCTCTACCCCAAGCCCGCCGTCCTGCACTCCAAGCACTTCAGCATCGACGACGAGGTCGCCGTGCTCGGCTCGAGCAACATGGACATGCGCTCCTTCGCCCTCAACTACGAGATCTCGCTGATGCTCTTCGACGGCGACCCGGTCGCACAGCTGCGGAAGGTTGAGGACAGCTACCGGGCCATCGCGCGCGAGCTGCTGCTCGAGGAGTGGCTCGCGCGGCCCAAGATCGCGGCGTACGTCGACAACGTGCTGCGCCTGACCGCTGCCCTCCAGTGATCACCGCGAGCACAGCGGAGCGCGCGAAGAATTCGGGGGCGGGTTCGTCGAGCGCTGCCTAGACTCCCGCCGTGGACCTGCTCAGCCTGCTCGTGGAACGGGGCTCTTCGACTGGCAGATCGGCCTGGAGAGCAGGCTCAGCACGGATCGGTGAGCCGGTCTCCGGCCGCTCCGAACGACCGGCCACGCAGGAGTGGCACCACCGACGAGCCGTCCATCTCGGCGGCCACGACCACATCCTCGACGTAGCCCTTGGCGATCAGCTCCCGGCCACCGGCGCAGGCATGGAGTACGCCCGGAAGATCCGCCGCGCGGAACGCGTCACGCGCCATCGCGGCCTCGGGCGAGACGTCGTCGCAGCCGGTGCGGTAGAGAGCCGCCAGGACCGCCCCGGCGCCCCAGAGGTCCTCGACCGCAGTGCGGAGCGTGCCGTCCGGCCAACGCTCCCCCGACGCGATGAAGGCGACGCTCGCACCCTCGGCGCAGCGAGGAGCGAGCCATTCCGCGACCGCGGTGCGGTTGCGGAGCGAGGCACCGACCACGGTGGCACCGCCGTCCGCGAGCAGGGTGCTGATCGTCGAGCCGTTGGGCGAGGGCAGGACCAAGCGCCGGACGCCGTCGGCCTGACTCAGCGACGCGGGCGAGAGGGAGGGCCGGCCCGGGGCCGCATCCTGACGCTGCACCGCGAGGACGGCGTCGTGCTCGCGTGCGTACGCCTCCGCCCGTTCGTCCCGCCACCGGAACGGGAACACCTCGACCCCGCGCTCGACGGCGACCGTCAATGTCGTGGTGAACGAGAGCACGTCGACCACGACGGCGATGTCCGCGGGCCCGATCGCCTCGGCGCCCACCGGGCCCCAGTCGAACCGGACCTGATGATCACGCTGGCGGTGCTGTTCGTCGAAGGTGGCCACGCGCCGAGGTTAGTGAACTGCGGCGCGACGGCGCGCGGATGCTGACCGAGTTACCTCGGTGAGCATCGACTGCCTTCGTGGAGTTCCACGACGGCAGTGAGCCCCGGCCGAGTTACCTCGGTGAGCATCCACCCCACCCGGCCGAGCTACCTCGGTCAACCGCCCACGATCAGCCGAGCACTGAGGCGATCTGCGGAGCGATCTCGCGCAGCGCGCGGCCGCGGTGGGAGATCGCGTCCTTCTCCTCGATCGACAGCTCCGCGGACGTACGCCCGTCCTCGGTGTCGACCGCGACGAACAGGACGTCGTAGCCGAACCCGCCCTCACCTCGGACCTCGCGGAGGACCCGTCCGTCCATGCGGCCCTCGACGACGATCTCGCCGCCGGACCAGACGAAGGCGATCGCGCAGGCGAAGTGGGCACCACGGCGCTCGTCGGGGACGTCGGAGAGCTGGGCGAGCAGCAGCTCGTTGTTGCGCTCGTCCGACTTGGGCGGGCCGCCCCAGCGCGCCGAGAGCACCCCGGGCATGCCGTTGAGCGCGTCGACGCAGAGCCCTGAGTCGTCGGCGACGGTCGGCAGCCCGGTGGCCCTGAACCCGGCCCTGGCCTTGATCAGCGCATTGCCCTCGAAGTCAGGCGCGTCCTCGACCGGCTCGTCGTAGTGGGTGACGTCGTCGAGGCCGACGACCGAGACCCCGGGCACCAGTGGCGAGAGGATCCGGAACATCTCCCCCAGCTTCTTGGCGTTGCGCGAGGCGACGTGGATGCTGGGCTCGTTCCTCGGCTCAGCCGGCAAGTGCGGACTCCTGCAGCTTGGTCAGGTCGGCGCAGCCCTTCTCGCCCAGCGCCAGCAGAGCGTCGAGCTCGGCGCGGTCGAAGGCGACGCCCTCGGCGGTGCCCTGCACCTCGACGAACTTGCCCTCGCCGGTCATCACGATGTTCATGTCGGTCTCGGCGCGGACGTCCTCCTCGTAGGGCAGGTCGAGGCGCGGCACGCCGTCGATGATGCCGACCGAGATCGCGGCGACTGAGCCGGTCAGCGCCTTGGAGACACCCAGCGAGGCGACCGCGTCGGCCAGCGCGACGTAGGCGCCGGTGATCGCCGCCGTGCGGGTGCCACCATCGGCCTGCAGCACGTCGCAGTCGATGTTGATGGTGTTCTCGCCGAGCGCCTTGTAGTCGATGACGGCGCGCAGCGAGCGCCCGACCAGGCGAGAGATCTCGTGCGTACGTCCGCCGATCCTGCCCTTCACCGACTCGCGCGAGGAGCGCTCGTGGGTGGAGGCGGGCAGCATGGCGTACTCCGCCGTCACCCAGCCCAGCCCGGAGCCCTTGCGCCAGCGCGGCACGCCCTCGGAGGCCGAGGCGGCGCACAGGACGCGGGTCTTGCCGAACTCGATGAGGACGGAACCGGCCGCGTGGTCGAGCCAGTTGCGGGTGATCTTGATGGGGCGCAGCTCGTCGTCGGCGCGCCCGTCAGCTCGTGTGGTCACGGGACCACCCTATGCAACGCTCTCCCGTGCCCACGCCCGGCGTACGACCCACGGCCCCAGATCCCGTGCCCGCCGCCCCATCCACGGCACTCCCTCGCCCGCCATCCAGGCCAGGTCCTGCCGCCAGGTGGTCGGCAACCCGCCTGACGGCTCCAGCGAGGGCAGCTCGAAGGAGAAGCCGTACGTCACGAGCTGCTCGCCGAACGCACGGGCCATCCGTCGGTGGCCCAGCTCGGAGGGATGCAGCCGGTCGGCGGCCCAGAACCTCCGCTCGTGCAGGTCGGGAACCGCACCCAGGTCCAGCCGAAGGCCGCCGTAGGTGGCATGGACCTCGTCCCAGATGGCGTTGAGATCGGCCGTACGCCGCTGGATCGACCGCTTCATCCAGCCCGGCATCGGCCACATCACCGAGTGGTCGTGGAAGCGCGCCGTCATCAGCAGCGCGCCCTGGCCCGCGAGCGCGTCGGCGCAGGTCATCAGGTCGTCCCGCAGCCGGGCCACGTCCCAGGTCGAGCGCATCACGTCGTTGACCCCGACGATCAACGAGGCCACGTCCGGCCGGTGCGCCACCGCGTCGGCGAGCTGCTGCTCGACCACCACGGTCGAGGTCGCACCGATGACTGCGGTGTTGCGATAAGAGATGTAGTACGTCTGTCCCAGAGCCTCGGCGAGAAGCCGAGCCCATCCTCGCCAACCCTCGATGACCGGGTCGCCGAGCCCAACGGTGGCGCTGTCGCCCAGCGCCGCGTAACGCAGGTAGGTGCCCACGTCCGACAACGGTGACGGGGGTGGGTGCCGAAGCACCCACCCCCGCGTGTCGTGTCGCGAACAGTCCGATGAACTACTTCAGCTCGGACTTCAGGACCCGCATGGTGCCGAACACCAGCGGCAGACCGACCCACAGCGCGATCGAGGTGACCAGTCGGGCGATCCCGAGCGCGCCGTCCTCGACGGCGACTCCCGACGCCTGCATCTCGTTGCCCGCGACGAACGGCATCATCGCGACCTGCATCGAGATCCAGGGGAAGACGTTCTGCGCCCAGTCGAAGACGAAGTAGAGGGCGCTGAAGACGGACGCCTCCAGGATCAGCGTGTAGCCGTAGTAGATGACCAGCGCGGCCGGAGTGTTGAGCAGCAGCATCGCGAACCCGAAGCCCATGAGCAGGTAGAGAACCTGCGTCGCCAAGGTCCAGGCGAGCGCCTCACCGGTCACGTTCCAGTTCGCGTCCGATCCGGCGATCGCCGCTCCCGCGACCGTCCCGATCGCACCGATGCCGACCGCGATGGCCATGGTCACGACGCCGAGCACGAAGACCGCGAGGAGCTTCGCGAAGACGACCTTGAGCCGGCTGGGCTCGAGGGTGAAGGTGACCATGTGGGTGCGCTGACCCCACTCCTGGGTCACGATCATGATCGCCAGCACCGGCACCAGGAGCGAGACCGGGAACGAGAGGGCGCTCATCCAGGTGGATGCGGGCAGCGCGGACATGTCCGACAGCGCCGTGACGAGCAGGATGATCCCCGCGACCAGGGCGATCAGCCCACCGGTGATGATCAGCATGACCCGGCCGGCACGGGTGTCGGTCATCTTGCGCCACTCGACCAGCACCAGGCGGCCGAACGGAACCTTGGTGGCCGACGGCAACGGGGTCGAGGGCGCGACGGATACGGCGCTCATGCGGAGACTCCTTCGGACTGGATCGGGGCAACGCTCTCGCGCTGGGTCTCGGCGGTGAGCTGCAGGAAGATGTCCTCGAGCCCGGCGCCGCCGTCACGCAGGTCGGTGAGGATCACGTTGGACTCCAGGGCGGCCTTGCCCACCTCGGCCGGTGCGGCCGAGACGCGCATGCCGGTGCCGATCGGCTCGACGCTGTAGCCCTTGGCCTTGAGCGCGACGGTGAGCGCCTCGTTGTCCAGGGACGTGACCAGCGACTGGCCGGCGGTGCCCTGGCTGGCCAGGATGCTGTCCTTGGTGCCCTCGGCCACGATGCGGCCGTTCCCGATGAGGATCAGCTCGTCGGCGATCTGCTCGACCTCGTGCAGCAGGTGGGAGGAGAGCAGGACGGTGCCGCCGCGGTCGGCGTACTCCTTCAGCAGGCCACGCATCCAGCGGATACCCGCCGGGTCCAGGCCGTTGGCCGGCTCGTCCAGGATCAGCACCTTCGGGTCACCGATCAGCGCGTGCGCGATGCCGAGACGCTGCTTCATGCCCAGGGAGTAGTTCTTGATCCGGCGCTTCGCCTCCGACGGCGTCAGCGAGACCAGCTCGAGCATCTCGTCGACGCGCGACTTGGGCAGGCCCATCGTCATCGCGGCGAGCGTGAGCACCTCGCGGCCGGTGCGGCCGTCGTGCTGGGCGCTGGCGTCGAGCAGGACGCCGACATGGCGGCCCGGGTTGGGGAGGTCGGCATAGAGGCTGCCGTTGATCGTTGCCCGACCCTTGGTGGGGTTGGTCAGTCCGACCATGATGCGCATGGAGGTCGACTTGCCCGCACCGTTCGGGCCGAGGAAGCCGGTGACTTTGCCGGCCTCGGCGGTGAACGACACGTCGTCGACCGCGGTGAAGGTCCCATAGACCCTCGTCAGTCCTTCGACTTTGATCATGCCGTACATCCTGCCGTGCATCCGGCCCGAACTGCATCGGACATACGGATGACCTGCAACCCGACGAAAGTATGGGGCCGGGCACGACTGCGGGATCCTGTGTCCCCGACCCCGGTTGACTAGCGTGTACGCCGTGCAGCAACCGTCGCCCGAGGACTATCAGCCACGCCTGAGCCTGTGGGGGCACGTGTGGCGGTATCTCCTCGCCCTGGGGATCAGCGCCGTCGGGTTGATCTCCAGCACCGACGGATGGCCGCAGTGGCGCTTCGCGCTCGATCTCGGCCTCGGCGTCCTCTCCTTGGTCCTGGTCTTCTGGCGCCGCCGCTGGCCGGTGGCGATCGCCACCTTCACCACGGCCGCCGGAGGGCTCTCGATCCTTTCCGCCGGGGCCTCCTCCCTCGCTCTGGTCTCGCTGGCGACCCGGCGCCGCTGGCGCGAGATCATCCCGATCTCCCTGCTCAGCTGTGCCGCAGGCATGTTCTGGTTCGCGGTGATGGAGACCGCCACGGCGCAGGAGATCCCCGGCATCCCGTTGTGGGGCTTCAACCTCGGCGTCAACGTGGTGGTCGT
This sequence comes from Nocardioides sp. NPDC047086, assembly GCF_040643685.1. Lineage (NCBI taxonomy): Bacteria > Bacillati > Actinomycetota > Actinomycetes > Propionibacteriales > Nocardioidaceae > Nocardioides > Nocardioides sp. NPDC047086. The sequence continues at coordinate 7,220 of NZ_JBEYUV010000051.1, read as the reverse complement.
CGCCGCGATGGTCGCCTGGGGCATGTACATCGGCTCTCGGCGCGAGCTGATCGCGACGCTCCGGCTCCGCGCCGAGACCGCCGAGGCCGAGCAGGCGCTGCGCATCTCCCAGGCCCGCGAGACCGAGCGCCGGCGGATCGCCCGCGAGATGCACGACGTGCTCGCCCACCGCATCTCCCACATCTCCATGCAGGCCGGCGCGCTCGCCTACCGCGAGGACCTCTCCGCCGAACAGGTCCGGGGCGAGGTCGGCACCATCCGCGACGGCGCCCACCGGGCGCTCGACGACCTCCGCACCGTCCTGGGCGTGCTGCGCGGCAACGGCGAGGATCCCGAGACCGCGCCCCAGCCGACGTACGCCGACCTCGGACGTCTCATCGAGGAGGCCCGCGCGGGCGGCATGAACATCACCTTCGATGACGACGTCGACGGCTCGCCGCCGGAGGCGGTCGGGCGGTCGATCTACCGGGTCGTGCAGGAGGGCATCACCAACGCCCGCAAGCACGCGCCCGGGGCGGCCCTCCAGGTCGCGCTGCAGGGCTCCGAGGAGCACGGGATCGACGTGGTGCTGCGCAACCGGCTCGGCTTCGACTCCAACACACCCGGTTCCGGGCTGGGCCTCGTCGGGCTCACCGAGCGCGTCGATCTCGCGGGCGGACGCCTCGCGCACCGCACGGAAAAGGATGTCTTCATTCTCGAAGCATGGCTACCGTGGGGCCAGTGAGCAGCCCAGGGACCAGTTCAGAGACCAGCCCCGAGAGTCCGGTCAAGATCAAGGTGGGGATCGTCGACGACGATCCGCTGGTGCGTTCTGCCCTCGGGCTGATGCTCGGCGGTCAGGCCGACATCGAGGTCGTCGGCGAGGCCACCGACGGTCAGGAGGCGCTCGCTCTGGTGCGTACGTCCGCCCCCGACGTGGTGCTGATGGACATCCGGATGCCCCGGATCAACGGGCTCGAGGCGACCCGGCGCTTGATGACCGAGCCACAGAAGCCACGAGTCATCGTGCTGACCACCTTCGGCGCCGACGAGTACGTCGTCGACGCGCTCGGTGCCGGCGCCGACGGGTTCCTGCTCAAGGACACGCCCCCGCCCGAGATCGTCGCGGCGATCCGCACGGTCGCCTCCGGCGAGCCGATCCTCTCCCCCAAGGCCACCCGCACCCTGATCTCCCGGCTCCGCGCCGAGCCGACCGGCGACCGCGCCGCCGCCGCCAACCGCCGTCTCGAGGCGCTCACCGAGCGCGAGCACGAGGTCGCTCTCGCGGTCGGGCGCGGGCTGAGCAACGCCGAGATCGCCAAGGAGCTCTACCTCTCGATCCCGACCGTCAAGGCGCACGTCTCGCGCCTCTTCGACAAGCTCGGCGCCACCAACCGCGTGCAGATCGCGATCACCGTCCACGACGCCGGGCTGGTCTGACCCCCGGGTGGGTCGAGCCGCCGGAGCCGCTAGGCGGAGGCGTGTCGAGACCAACACGGTCCCGTCGGCGCTCGAAAGAACCGTGTTGGTCTCGACACGCTCGCTTCGCTCGCGGCTCGACCAGCGGGATATCAGACCGTGTAGACAGCGCCCGTGGCCGCCAGCTCGGTCGGGCCGTCGTACGCCGAGCGCGCCTCGCGGAGGGCATCGGCGGAGTCGTGCCACGGCGGGACGTGGGTGACGACCAGCTTCTTCACATGCGCCTTGGTGGCGTACTCCCCGGCGTGGACGCCGGTGATGTGCACCCCGGGCGGGTTGTCGACGCCGTCGCGGAAGGCTGCCTCGCAGACGAACAGGTCGGCGTCGGTGGCGATGTCGAGCAGCGCCTCGGTCTCGGCGGTGTCCCCGCTGTAGGCGATGACCTTGCCGTGCGCCTCGATCCGGAGCCCGTACGCATCGACCGGATGCTCCACGGCCGTCGGGGTGATCACGAACGGGCCGAGGTTGATCGGCCCGGTGTAGGTCGAGAACGCGAACTCCTCGCGCATCCCGGGGCGTTTGGGCAGGTCGTAGGCCTTCGCCAGGCGCCGGCCGGTGCCCTTGGGGCCGTAGACGGGGATCGGCGGCTGCGGGCCGGTCGGGTGCCACTTGCGGAGCACGTAGTAGGAGGTCATGTCGACGCAGTGGTCGGCGTGCAGGTGCGAGAGCAGGACCGCGTCGATCAGCAGCGGGTCGATGTGGCGCTGCAGGACCCCGAGCGCGCCGTTGCCCATGTCGAGCACGATCCGCCACGTACGTCCGGCCTCGTCGTCGGCCTCGACGAGGTAGCAGGACGCCGGACTGTCGGGCCCGGGATAGGAGCCCGAGCATCCGATGACGGTCAGCCGCATCCCGGACGTCATCCCCGACCTCCAGAGGCCAGCCCTCCGGCGAACTGCTGGGCGGCCGCGAGCTCAGGTCCGAGGAACCGGGCGCCGATCGCCTTGAACTCTGCCGGGTTGCCGGTGGTGAGGAAGGTGTAGGTCGGCTCGCCGCTCTCGCGCATCAGGTCGTGCTCGGCGAGGACGCGGTAGACGTCCTTCGCCGACTCCTCGGCACTGCTGACCAGCGTCACGTTGTCGCCCATCACATAGGAGATCACACCAGTCAGGAGCGGATAGTGGGTGCACCCGAGGATCAGCGTGTCGACCCCGGCACTGGTCAGCGGGTCCAGATATTCGTGTGCGGCGGCCAGGAGCTCGTCGCCGCCGGTGATGCCGGCCTCGACGAACGGGACGAACTGGGGGCACGCCCGGGTGTGCAGCGAGACGTGGGGAGCCGCGGCGAAGGCGTCGTCGTAGGCCATCGACTCGGCCGTCGCATGGGTGCAGATGACCCCGATACTGCCGGTGCGGGACGCCGCGACGGCGCGCCGGGTCGCGGGCAGGATGACCTCGACGACCGGAAGGGGCTTGTAGCGCTCCCGGGCGTCGCGCAGCATCGCGGCCGAGGCCGAGTTGCAGGCGATGACCAGCGCCTTGACGCCCTGCGCGACGAGATGGTCGAGGCACTCCAGGGCGTACTCGCGGACCTCGGCGATCGGCTTGGGCCCATAGGGGGCACGGGCGGTGTCGCCGACGTACAGGATCGACTCGTGGGCGAGCTGGTCGATCACCGACCGTGCCACGGTGAGACCGCCGAAGCCCGAGTCGAAGATCCCGATCGGGGCGTCGCGGTCGGGCTGGGCTGAACCCACGGGCGAGATCGAGCCGAGGGATGAGACGGACTGCACGATCGTCAAGGCTAGGCCCAAACAGCGCACCTTCGCAGTGCTGGGGGTCACTCGAGACATACCCGAGATCCATCTCACGTTCATGAGCGGGCCGGATCAGTGTTGTTAACGTCTGGTTATGACGATTTCTCGGCGGTCGCTGCTGCTGGTGGTCCTGATCGCCCTGATAGGCGTCACATTCGCGGTCGTCGATCTGCCCGGACGCCCCGCGCAGGCGGCCAGCACGAAGCGGGTGCTGGCGATCTCCGTCGACGGTCTCAGCGTGACCGCGATCGAGAAGCTCGGCCCGGGCCACCTGCCCCACATCTACCGGCTGATGCGGGGCGGCGCCTCGACCCGCGAGGCGCGCAGCGAGTACGAGCAGAACGTCACCCTGCCCAACCACACCTCGATGGTCACCAGCCGCCGGATCACCCGGTCCGCCCACGGCCACGGGGTCACCTGGAACGAGGACCGGTCGTGGATGACGGTGCAGGAGGCCGCCGGGCATCCGGTCTCGTCGGTCTTCAGCCAGGTCGCGCGGGCCGGCCGGAGCAGCGCCCTGTTCGCCTCGAAGTCGAAGTTCGGCCTCTTCGACCGCTCCTGGCCCTCGATCGACCGGTTCGTGGTCGACGGCGACACCGACCTGGCCGACCGAGCAGCCCGCGACCTGGCGGACAAGAAGCGCGCCTTCACCTTCGTCCACCTCGGCTCCCCCGACCACTACGGCCACCGCGACAGCGGGATGAGCGCGGCCTACCGCGCCTCGGTGATCCGCACCGACGCCCGCATCGGCAGGCTGCTGAAGGCGATCGACTCCTCCGCGACGCTCAAGCGGTCGACGTACGTCATCCTCACCGCCGACCACGGCTTCAAGGCCGCCGCCAGGGACCACAGCGCCCCCAGCTACGCCAACTACCGGATCCCGTTCGTCGTGTGGGGTCCAGGGGTCACCCGCGGCGCCTCGCTCTACCGGCTCAACCCCGACTACCGCGCGCCGGGGACGACCCGGCCGACGTACGCCGGCAAGCAGCCGATCCGCAACGGCGACCTCGGCAACCTGGCTCTGGACCTGCTCGGCCTGGGCCCGATCCCCGGCAGCACGCTGAACTCAACTCAGTCACTAGACATTCGCTGAGCGTTCGCCCGGGGTGCCATCGGGTTCACTTAGGGTGTGCCGGTGCGTCGCCTCTTCCCTCTCGTCTCCCTCGGCATCTTCGTCGTCGTCGTGCTCGTCGTGGCGTTCACCGCGCTACCCGACCGGAACGGCGGCGGCGGTGACGGTGGTGACGGTGGCGACCCGGCGGAGCGCGAGGCCACCCAGGTCGACCGGAAGGTGCTCGCGATCTCGCTCGACGGGCTCAACCCGGATGCGCTGGCGAAGCTCGGGCCGGCGAAGACGCCCAACATCCACCGGCTGATCGACGAGGGCGCCTCGACGCTCAACGCCCGCACGGCCTACGAGAAGAACATCACCCTCCCCAACCACACCGGCATGGTCACCAGCGACCCGATCAACGCCGACGACGGCGGCCACGGGGTCACCTGGAACGTCGGCGACCCGTCGAAGTCGATCGACCCGGACGAGGACTCGGTGTTCACCGTCGCTCACGAGGCCGGGCTCAGCACGGGCGTCTTCGTGACCAAGCAGAAGTTCGAGCTGTGGGAGCGGGCCTGGAAGAACGACATCGACGTCTTCGAAGCCGTGGACGACCACGACGAGCTGGTCCCGGAGACCGCGAAGGACCTGGCCGACGAGCAGCGCGACCTCACCTTCGTACATCTCTCGCTTCCCGACGTCGCCGGGCACGCCTCCGGCGGGATGTCGCCGGACTACCTCGATGCCGTGGAGGAGTCCGACGCCCAGGTCGGTGAGTTCCTCGACGTCATCGACGCCGATCCCGGGCTGACGAAGGATCTCGACGTCATCCTCACCGCCGACCACGGCTTCAAGCCGGGCATCACCAACCACTCCGAGAAGGTCTACGAGAACTACCGGATCCCGTTCATCGTCTGGGGGCCGGACGCCGGCGCCGGCACGGACCTCTACGAGCTCAACGCCGACGACTACCGCGACCCCGGGAAGGGCCGCCCCGACTACGAGGGCCCTCAGCCCGTACGCAACGCCGACCTCGGCAACCTGGCCCTGGACCTCCTCGGTCTCGGCCCCATCGAGACCAGCGACATCGGCAAGTCGCAGATCCTCGACGTCAAATGACGTTGCCGTAACCGTCCACGAGCACACACGCCCCTGAGGTACGTTTCGAACGTAACCTCCCCAAGGAGCGTGCGATGTCGGTCAGCCGGATGGCTCGGGCAGCTTTACGCAGGGATCGTCGTGTGCGGCGGGTCGCGATCATCGGGGCCGGCCTCGGCGGCCTGACCCTCGCCGTCGGGCTGCGCCGCCGGGGCATCGAGGTCGAGGTGTACGAGTCCGCGACCGATCCGCTCCCGGCCGGCGACGCCGTGCTGCTCCCCGCCAACGCGACCAGGCTCTTGGAGCGCATCGGTCTCGAGCCGGACCTCGGCGAAGCGGCGGCGACCGTCGACGGCCTGGTCTGGCGCGACGGCCACACCGGCGCCGCGATCGGACGGGTGCTCTCCGCCGCGGCGTACGCGGACCGCGCCGGGGCGCCGTGCTACGGCATGGGTCACGCCGACCTGCAGGCGCTCCTGACCCGTGCGTTCGGCACCGACGGGCTCCACCTCGGCCACCGTCTGGTCGAGCTCACCGACTCCGGCGCCGGACCCGTGACCCTGGAGTTCGCCGACGGCGAGTCGGTCGAGGCCGACCTGGTCATCGGCGCCGACGGCGCCGGGTCGGTGCTGCGCGAGCACGTCGTCGGCTACGACGACGCCCAGTTCTCCGGCTGCATCGCCTGGCGCGGGATCGTCCCGCGCTCGCAGCTCACCCTGCTCCCCGACCCCGGTCGCGTGCAGCTGTGGACGGGCGCCGACGGCCACCTGATGCATCATCCGGTCGGCAAGGGCGGCCACGCGTTCCTGCTGGTCAAACGGCAGGTCGGCCCGTGGGCACCGGACTCGTGGTCCTGGCCGGCCGACCCGGACGAGCACGTGCATGCCTGTGCCGGCTGGCATCCGGCCGTGGTCCAGATGATCTCCGCGGCACCGTGCTCGGAGCGCTGGGGCCTCTTCCACCGGCCGCCCCTGGCCAGCTGGTCACGCGGCCGCGTCACACTGCTCGGCGACGCCGCCCACCTGATGCCGCCCCACCACGGCCAAGGTGCCGCCCAGGCGATCGAGGACGCGATCGTCCTCGCCGACTGCCTCGCCACCGACGACGACACGGACCGCGCCCTCGCGACGTACGAGGTACGCCGCCGCGACCGCACCCGCCGGATCCAGGTCGCCTCGCTGGCAGCCGCCGACGTCCTCCACCTCCCCGACGGCCCGCGCGCCCAGGCCCGCAACAAGCGGCTCAGGTCACCCGATGCGTACGACCGCCATCTCGCCTGGATCCACGACCACGACGCCGGCCTTCCGTAACCCCGGAGCCCCCTGCGGCGTTGCCCAGGTGTGAGAGCCTTCCTCGGACGTAAGGGCTTCATGGCGCTCGGCATCTGGGCGATGTACGCATCGGCCATCGTCGTAGCGCTGGCCCAGCTCGGCTCCACCCCCGAGGCCGACCGCCCGCTCGCCCCCGGCAGCCCCGCCGCCCTCATCCAGAAACACGACTGCTGGAGCGCCGAGGCCCCGCGCGACATGACCGGCAGGCTCCCCGCCCACGCCATCGTCGCCACCGGCCCCGCCCCGCGCTACGTCGACGCCCACCTCACCGGCAAGGCCCTCGACCAGGTCTTCTCCGGCGAGGACCACGGCCTCGTCGTCTACGCCTTCTGCCGCTGACACCCGCTACCGCTGGTCGAGCCGGAATCGTGAGGTACGAGCGATCCGTGTCGAGACCAACACGGTCACCAGGAACGCTCGAACGGACCGTGTTGGTCTCGACACGCTCGCTGGCGCTCGCGGCTCGACCAGCGGGGTGACTGGGTCTCGACCAGCGGGGGCGGCGGGATCAGCGGGGGAGCAT
>NZ_JBEYUV010000050.1:0-32537 GCF_040643685.1 Nocardioides sp. NPDC047086 | reverse complement strand
ATCGGGCTCGTCCTGACCGAAAACCCTGCCGAGTCGGCTCGTCATGACGAGCCGACTCGGCGCGGGTTCTGGTCAATTCGAGCCGACTCGGCGGGGTTTGGGCCTACCCGTGGCGCAGGCGGGTGAAGGCGCCGAGGACGGTGCGCTCGGAGAGGACGAGGTAGTCCTGGAGCTCGGCCGCGGCCGCGGGGCCGCCGTGTTCGAGGAAGGTCTCGAGGAGGGCGCGGTTGCGGGTGACGAAGGGGGCGTGCAGGGCCTCGGGGTTGTCGATCTCGAGGAACGCGAGCCGCAGCTCGGCGGCGATGTCGCGGAAGAGCCGCTCCAGGCGCGGGCTGTCGGCGAGGGCGACGATGGCGTCGTGGAAGGCCATGTTGGCGGTGCCGAGCGTGCGCCAGTCGCGCGCCTCGAGGCTGGTCTCGCTCTGTTCCACCGCCTCGCGCATCGCCGTCACCGCGGGATGCAGCGGGGAGCCCGCGGCCAGCGCGGCGGTCTCGACGTAGCGTCGCGCGCGATAGATGTCGACGACGTCCGCCACGGTGGGTGAGGCGACCGAGACGCCGCGGTGGGGCACGTGCTCGACGAGCCCCTGCTCGGAGAGGACGCGGAACGCCTCGCGAAGCGTGTTGCGCGAGACCCCGAGCTTCTCGGCGAGGGAGATCTCCGAGAGCCGGGTGCCGGGGGCGAACTCGCCGTCGATGATCCGCCGGCGCAGTGCGTTCGTCAGGGTGTCCTCGACATCGGGCATGACCGCATCCTAGGGGACTCGCATCCGCGGACAATCGAAACGCCAATTTAACAATGACGGCTGTTGTTGTAGAACAATCTATGCCATCTTGTACTACACAAAGAGTGTGGTGCCAGCCACACAGCCCGTTGATGGCAGGAGTCCCCCATGACTGACACGACCAGCGCCGAGCGCGCGAAGAGCTTCGCCCGCTCCCGCCGAGGACCCATCCTCGGCGCCATCTTCCTGATGGCCACCTCGGCCATCGGCCCCGGCTTCATCACCCAGACCGCGACCTTCACGGCGCAGCTCGGCGCGGCGTTCGCCTTCGCGATCCTGGCCTCGATCCTGATCGACTTCGCGCTGCAGATGAACGTGTGGCGCATGATCACCGTCGCCGGCAAGCGGGCCGGCGACCTGGCGAACGAGGCGGTGCCGTACTCCGGTCACGTTCTGGCGACCCTCATCGTGATCGGTGGCCTGGCGTTCAACATCGGCAACATCGCGGGTGCGGGTCTCGGTCTGAACGCCCTGCTGGGCATCGACCCGAAGGTGGGCGGCCTGCTCTCGGCGCTGCTCGCGATCGGCATCTTCATGTACAAGCGGGCCGGCCGTGTCGTCGACATGGTCGTGCTCGTGCTCGGCCTGCTGATGATCGGGCTGACGCTCTTCGTCGCGATCGCGTCGCAGCCTCCTGTCGGCGACGCGCTGCGGCAGACCTTCGTGCCCGACACCCTCAACTTCGCGACCATCACCACCATCGTGGGCGGCACCGTCGGCGGCTACATCACCTACGCCGGTGCCCACCGCTACCTCGACTCCGGCCTGGTCGGCCCTGAGCACGTGCCGGCCGTGCATCGGGCCTCGATGAGCGGCATCCTGGTCACCGGGATCATGCGCTACGTACTCTTCCTGGCGATCCTCGGCGTCGTGGCCTCCGGCGTGACCCTCGACTTCTCCAGCCAGGCGGCGAACCCTGCGGGTCAGGCCTTCGGTGCGGTGCTCGGCGACGCGGGCATCCGCATCTTCGGTGCGATCTTCTGGGCCGCGGCGATCACCTCGGTCATCGGCGCCGCCTACACCTCGGCCACCTTCATCTCGACCTTCTCCAAGAAGCTGGGAACGGGGTGGCGGCTGCAGGTCGCGACGGTCGGCTTCATCGTGGTCTCCCTCGTCCTCTACCTGCTGATCGGCGCCGCGCCCGCGGCTATCCTGGTCTTCGTCGGTGGCTTCAACGGCCTGATCCTCCCGATCGGCATGTCGATCTTCATGTACATCGGCTGGTTCCGTCAGCGCGACGTTCTCCACGGCTACCGCTACCCGGTGTGGCTGCTGACCGTGGGCACCCTCGCGACCCTGCTCAGCTGGTACATGGGCGTCGTCTCGATCCGCCCGATCTTCGCCTTCATCGGCATTGGAGCGTGAGCACCGTGAACAACAAGGCAGCAACCATCGATCTGAACTCCGACCTCGGCGAGAACGCCCCCGACCGGGTGGTCGCGGACGACGCGGCCATGCTGGCGATCGTCTCGAGCGCCAACGTCGCCTGCGGGTTCCACGCCGGCACTCCCGAAGGGATCCGTACGACGCTCGCCGACGCCGTGGCCAAGGGCGTCACGATCGGCGCGCACCCCGGCTACCGCGACTACGAGGGCTTCGGACGGCGCGCCATGGACATCGAGTCGGCGACGCTGCAGGCGCACGTCGAGTACCAGCTCGGCGCCCTGCTCGGCCTGACCTCGACGGTCGGCGGCGCCGTCCGCTACGTGAAGCCGCACGGCGCGCTCTACAACACCATCGCCCGCGACGAGCGGCAGGCGCGGGACGTGGTCGCCGCGGTGAAGGCGATCGACCCGTCGCTCGTGCTGCTTGGGCTCGCGGGCGGCGTCGTGCTCGACATCGCCGAGGCCGCCGGGCTCGCGACGGCCGCTGAGGCCTTCGCGGACCGCGCCTACACGCCCGGCGGGGAGCTGGTCTCCCGCGCGGAGCCCGGTGCGGTGCTGCACGACGCCGACGCGGTCGCGGCCCGCATGCTGCGGCTCGCGCGCGAAGGTGTGGTCGAGGCGATCGACGGCACCGACGTGGCCGTACGCGCCGACTCGATCTGCGTGCACGGCGACAGCGACGGGGCCATTCGGATGGCCGCGGCGACCAAGGCGCTGCTCGAGGCCGAGGGCATCGTCATCGCTCCCTTCGCCGGGGCCGCCGCATGACCGCGAGCACCACCCAGCTGGAGGAGGCGCGCGCCGCGCGTGCCGGGTACCGGGCGGGCGAGGTCGCTCCGACGAGCGGCGTCGCCCACGGTCTGGTGCAGGCCAACCTGATCTCCGTGCCGGCCGACTGGGCCTTCGAGGTGCTGCTCTTCGCGCAGCGCAACCCGAAGCCGTGCCCGGTGCTCGAGGTGCTCGACCCGGGCGCCTACGAGTCCGCTCTGGCGCCCGGCTCCGACCTGCGCACCGACATCCCGGCGTACCGGATCTGGCGCGAGGGTGTGCTGACCGAGGAGGTCACGGACGCGAGTGCGGCGTGGGAGGAGCACCCCGACCTGGTCTCGTTCCTGATCGGCTGCAGCTTCACGTTCGAGGCGGGGCTGGCCGATGCCGGGATCGCGATCCGTCACCAGGAGCTCGGCCGTAACGTGCCCATGTACCGCACCTCTCGGGCGTGCGCGCCGGCCGGGCGCCTGCGGGCCGACATGGTGGTCTCGATGCGCCCGATCCCCGCTGACCGCGTTGCCGATGCCGTACGCATCTCGGGACGCTATCCGGCGGTGCACGGTGCGCCCGTGCACGTCGGTGATCCGGCCTCGCTCGGGATCGCCGACCTGGCCGCTCCCGAGTTCGGGGACCCGCCCGAGGTGCGCGAGGGCGAGGTGCCGGTGTTCTGGGCCTGTGGGGTGACACCCCAGGCCGCGATCATGGACTCGCGTCCGCCGTTCGCGCTCACCCACGCGCCCGGCCACATGTTCATCACCGACGTACGGGATTCGGAGTATCTGGCGTGAGGCGCGTTCTCATCGCATCGGATCAGGCGTTGCTGGTCGAGGAGGACGACCTCGAGGGCGCGATGCGGCTGCACGCGGCGCTCGTGGCCGAGCCTCCGACCGGCGTCGTCGAGCTGGTGCCCGCGGCCCGGACGGTGCTCGTCCGGTTCGACCCCACGCTGGTCGACGAGGTGACGCTGGCCAAGGAGCTGTCCCGCGTCGAAGCCGTCCACGGTGGCCTTCCGGCCGCCGGTTCGGTGACGATCGGCGTGCGCTACGACGGGCAGGATCTCGACGAGGTCGCCGAGCTGCTCGGGGTCAGCGCCGAGCAGGTCGTCGCGCGCCATGCGGCCGCGAACTGGCGGGTGGCCTTCACCGGCTACGCGCCCGGCTTCGGCTATCTCGTCGGCGACGACCCGCTGTTCGACGTACCGCGGCGCTCGTCTCCGCGCACCCGGATCCCGGCCGGCTCCGTCGGGCTGGCCGGGACCTTCTCGGGTGTATACCCCCGGGAGAGCCCCGGCGGCTGGCAGCTGATCGGGCGTACGGACGCGCCGATGTGGGACCTGCACCGGGATCCGCCCGCGCTGCTCGCGCCCGGGATGACCGTGCGCTTCGAGCGGCTCGAGCGCGAGTCGGTCTCGGTGAGCGGGTCCGCCCCGGCGGCCGCCGCCGCTGAGCATCCCGCCGAGCATCCTTTCGCCGTCGAGGTCGTACGCCCCGGGCTGCAGCTGGTGCTCGAGGACCTCGGCCGCCCCGGACACGCCGCCCTCGGCGTCTCCGCGTCGGGAACGGCCGACCGCCGCGCCCTGCGGGCCGCCAACCGTGCCGTGGGCAACCCGCCCGGAGCGGCCGGGTTCGAGCTCGCCGGCGGTGGCGCGGTCCTGCGCTTCACCGGACCCGCGGTCGTGGCGGTCGCGGGCGCTCCCGCCGAGCCGACGATCGTACGCACCGACGGCCCCGCGCTTCCGGTCGAGCACGGCGCCGCCACCGCCATCGAGGACGGCGAGGAGCTACATCTCGGCGCGGTGAGCGCCGGCCTGCGCGCCGTGATCGCGGTGCGCGGTGGCCTGGATCTCGAGCCGGCGCTCGGCAGCCTCTCGAGCGACACCCTCGCGGGCCTCGGCCCCGGCGATCTCGGTGGACGGCCGCTGCGCGCGGGGGACGTCGTGCCGCTGCACGGCCCCGCGGCCGCACCGTATGCGGTGGATCCGAACCCTGCGCCCGCCGACCTGCTGCCCGCGCCCGGTGACACGGTCGTGCTGCGCGTCGTGCTCGGCCCGCGCGAGGACTGGTTCACCCCGGCCGGCGTACGCACCCTCGTCGAGCAGGAGTGGACCGTCACGCCCCGCTCCGACCGCGTCGGCGTACGCCTCGAAGGCGATGTCCCGCTCGAGCGCGACGTCGCCGGCGAGCTGCCGAGCGAGGGGGCGGTGACCGGTGCCATCCAGGTGCCGCCCGACGGCCAGCCCGTGCTGTTCCTTCCGGACCACCCGCTCACCGGCGGCTATCCGATCATCGGCGCGGTCATCGACCGCGACCTGGACCTGGCCGGGCAGCTGCCGCCCGGGGTCCGCATCCGCTTCCGACCCGTCGCGCCCACTGTGCCGACTGTGCCCATGGGGCCGACGGCCGAGACCCGAGGAGACTGACATGCGCAGGGTGCTCATCGCCAACAGAGGAGAGATCGCCGTCCGCGTCGTGCGGGCGGTTGCCGAGGCCGGCCTCGTGTCGGTCGCCGTCTACGCCGACCAGGACGCCGACGCGCTGCACGTGCGTCTTGCCGACGAGGCGTACGTGCTCGGTGGGGCCACCGCCGCCGAGTCCTACCTCAGCATCGAGTGGCTCATGGCCGCGGCGCAGGCCTCCGGCGCCGACGCGGTGCATCCGGGCTACGGGTTCCTGTCGGAGAGCGCCGAGTTCGCGCGCGCGGTCGAGGCCGCCGGCCTGACCTGGATCGGGCCGAGTCCGGAGAGCATCGACCAGCTCGGCGACAAGATCACCGCGCGCCGGATCGCGCAGAGCGTGGGCGCGCCGCTCGTGGCGGGCACCGACCGGCCGCTGGAGTCGGCCGACGAGGCGGTCGCGTTCGCGCGCGAGCACGGGCTCCCCATCGCGATCAAGGCCGCCTTCGGTGGCGGCGGGCGCGGACTGAAGGTCGCCCGCGAGCTCGCTGACGTCGCCGATGCCTTCGACTCCGCCTCGCGTGAGGCGCTGGCCGCGTTCGGTCGCGGTGAGTGCTTCGTCGAGCGGTTCCTGGAGCGCCCACGGCACATCGAGGCGCAGGTGCTCGGCGACGGCGCCGGGCACGTCGTGGTCGTCGGCGACCGAGACTGCTCGCTGCAGCGGCGCAACCAGAAGCTCGTCGAGGAGGCCCCCGCGCCGGGGCTGACCGACGAGCAGCGCCGCCGCATCCACGACGCAGCGCGTGACATCTGCGCGGCGGTCTCCTACCGCGGCGCCGGGACCGTCGAGTTCCTGATGGGCGAGGACGGGGTGATCTCGTTCCTCGAGGTGAACACCCGCCTGCAGGTCGAGCACCCGATCACCGAGGTGGTCACCGGGGTCGACCTCGTCGCGGAGCAGCTGCGGATCGCCGCGGGCCAGGGGCTCTCCTTCTCGGAGACCCCCGCGCCGACGGGCCATGCGATCGAGCTGAGGATCAACGCCGAGGACCCGGGCCGCGGCTTCCTGCCGAGCCCCGGCGTCGTGACGGCCCTCCGGGTCCCCGCGGGACCGGGGGTGCGCTGGGACGCAGGGATCGAGGCGGGCGACACGGTGCAGAGCGCCTTCGACTCGCTGATCGCCAAGCTGATCGTGCACGCGCCGGACCGCGACACCGCCGTCGTACGTGCCCACCGCGCGCTCCGCGAGCTCGATGTCGAGGGGGTCGCGACCGTCGTACCCTTCGCTCGCGTGCTGCTCGAGGACCCGGCCTTCTCGACCGCCGGGTTCGCGGTGCACACGCAGTGGATCGAGACCACGCTGATGCCGCGGCTGGAGGCGCAGAGGCGCCCCGAGCCTGCTCCCGCGCAGCCGCTGCGGCGGGTGCCGATCGAGATCGACGGTCGCCGGGTGATGCTCGGGCTCCCCGAGGACCTCCTGCGGGGGATCGCGGCGAGCGGGCCGGCGCCTGCGGATGTGGGGCCAGCGGCTGCCGACCCGGCCGGGCTGGAGGCTCCCGTACCCGGCGTACTCGTCGACTGGCTCGTTCCCGACGGCGAGAAGGTCACCGAGGGCCAGGACGTCGCGGTCATCGACGCGATGAAGATGGAGACCCGCGTCGCCGCACACCGTGCGGGCGTGCTCGCCCACGGTGCCGATGTGGGCGGGACGGTCGCGATCGGGGACGTGCTGGGGAAGATCGACTAGCTCGGGGCGGTGTGGCCCAGGATCGCGGGGACGACCTCGTCCCAGGTGTAGGGCGGCGGCGGCTCGTGCCCGACGCCGTCGAGGACGAGGAGCGTCGCGTCGGGGATGTCGCGGGCCAGGATCTCGGCGTGACCGATCGGGAACAGCGGATCACGGGTGCCGTGGATGACCAGGGTCGGCGCGGCGATGTCGGCCAGAGTCGCCACGACCGGCTCGCCGTCGCCCATCGCATGATGGTTGGCGAGGCTCGGCCGCATGTCCGGGGTGCGGCGTACGGCTCGCTCGACCACGGCCCGCATCCGGGCCTCGTCGAACCGCTCGGGTACAAACGCCCGCTGGTCCTCGACGAGCATCGTCACCAGGGCCTCGTGGTCCTCGTGATCGGGCACGGTGGTCTGGGAGGCCTTCTCGAAGAACTCCGCGAGCTCTTCACCGATCGGGGGTAGATCGGGTACGCCGTCGAAGGCCGGTGAGGTCTCGTCGAGGATCAGTGTCTCCACCCGGTCCGGATAGAGCACCGCCGCACACTGGGCCAGCGCCCCGCCCATCGAGATGCCGAAGATGTGGCCCTTGTCCAGGCCGAAGGCGTCGAGCAGGGCCGGGATGTCCGCGATCATGTCGCGCCCGGTGTAGCCCGGCTCTCCCGGCGGCCAGGTCGTCGAGCGGCCGGTGTCGCGGTGGTCGTAGCGGATCACGAACCTCCGGCCGGCGGCCAGCGCCCGGCAGAAGTCGTCCTCCCAGTAGTCCATCGAGGCGCTCATCCCGCCGACGAGCAGGATCGGCGGGTCCGCAGGACTACCGAACGTCTCGACGCACAGCTCGATCCCGTTGACTGCCAGCGTCAGTTCACCCATGCCGACCAGCAAACGGGGAGGCCCGAGCCGCGTCAAGCGCTTAGGACGTGGCGTACGTGTCTATCTCGCTGCGCAGCCGGGCCTTGACGTCCTCGGGCGCGTACGACACGTCCACCGCGGCACGGGCAAGATCGGCGATGCCGGCGGTGTCGAGGCCGAGGAGGCCGGTCGCGATCTCGTACTCCTGGTTGAGCGTGGTCGCGAACATCGGCGGGTCGTCGGAGTTGATCGTGACCGGCACGCCGGCATCGACGAACGTCTTCAGCGGGTGCTCCTCGATCGTCGCGACGGCGCCGGTGGCGATGTTGGACGAGGGACAGACCTCGAGCGGGATCCGGTGCTCGGCCAGGTGGGCGAGCAGGGCGGGATCCTGGGCCGCCGAGGTGCCGTGGCCGATCCGCTCGGCCTTCAGCACGGTCAGGGCGTCCCAGATCGTCTGCGGCCCGGTGGTCTCGCCGGCGTGCGGCAGCGAGCGGAGCCCCGCGGCGCGGGCCGCGTCGAAGTGCCTCTTGAACTGCGGCCGCGGAACCCCCACCTCCGGCCCGCCGAGCCCGAACCCGACGAGCGCCTCGGGGCCGTGGTCGACGGCGTACGTCAAGGTCGCGTCGGCCGCCGGGATCCCCGCCTCGCCCGGGATGTCGTAGATCCAGCGCAGCGTGATCCCGAAGTCGCGCTCGGCGCCGACTCGCGCGTCCTCGAGCGCCTCGGTGTAGGCCTCGATCGCCATCCCGCTGTGTCCCGTCCCGGCAGGACGCTCGGCCAGGTCGGGGCGTACGGAGGTGTAGGGGGTGCAGGTCAGCTCGGCGTAACGGACCTGCTGGGTCTGCGCCAGGTCGCGCGCGATCTCGTAGGTCAGATAGCGGATGTCCTCCGGCGTACGCACCAGGTCGACGACCGAGAGGTAGACCTCGATGAAGTGCGCGAAGTCGCTGAAGGTGAAGTAGTCCCGCAGCAGCTCGATATCCGCCGGCACCGTCCCCGGGTGCCGCGCGGCCAGCTCGGCGACGATCCGCGGCGAAGCCGACCCGACGTGGTGGACGTGCAGCTCGGCCTTGGGCAGCCCGGCGATAAAGGTCTTCAGGTCACTCACGCCTCGATCCTCACACGCGGGTCAGCCCTCCCGCGACTCCCTTTCTCGGCTGTCACGACCAGGCCTTCGGCTCCGAACCGATCCACGTACGCCGTCGCGCGAGGTAGCCTCAGCCTCACCGGCCGGTTAGGGGGAGAGATGCGAGCGATCCACCACTGGGACCTCTGGGTCGACGACTTCGAGACCGCCTCGGGTGAGTGGGGCTGGCTCTTCGGCGAGCTCGGCTGGGAGGCCGGGGACAAGGGCCACTTCTGGGAGGCGCCGGACGGGACGTACGTCTTTCTGGAGCACTCCACCGACCAGCACGGCACGCAGGACCGGCTCAGGCCCGGTGTGAACCACATCGCGTTCACCGTCGAGAGCCGAGACGTACTCGACCGGATGCGGGCGGCCTCGACCGAGCACGGCTGGCACGAGATGTACGCCGACCGCTACCCGCACGCCGGCGGCGACGAGCACACCGCGCTCTACCTGGAGAGCTCCGAGGGGTTCGAGGTCGAGGTCGTGCTGGAGGTCGACGACCTCACCGCCTAGTTGCTGAGCCCAGTACAGGGCCGGCTGGCTCAGCGGTAGTCCTCGCCGTCCTCGTCGTCGATGATGTGCATGGCGGCCTCCTCGGCGGAGGCCCCGGCGCCGTCGATGCCGGCGTCGACACCGTAGAGCTCGGACTCGGTGTCCTCGCCCTCGCCGAGGTCGGGGTCGACCAGCCGGCCGGCTCGCTTGTTGCCGACCTCGCGGCCGTCGGGGTCGTCGCTCTCCTCGGCATCGTCGTACTCGACCGCGTAGGGGTCCGGCTCGGGCACCTCCTGGGGGAGGCGCTGGTCGATGCACTCGCGGTGCTCCTCCTCCCACGGGGTGTTGCCGTAGTCGGTGGAGTAGCGGTCGGCGGTGACGATGCCGTGGTCGAGCTCGTCGCGCACCTCGCCCTCGAGGACGTCCCCGGAGAGCGCGTCCTCGCCGGTGATCTGGTCCTCGTCGTCGACACTGTAGTCGCCGTAGTTCTCGCGCGATTCGCTCACTTGAGTCTCCTGATCGGCCGGCATTGGGGTCATCGAGGCCCCCTTCGGTAACGTTAACCCGGTCCGGTAGGGAGGGGAACCGGGCGCAAACAAACGACGCGGGGATCGACCGAGGGAGCAGACCAGATGGCGCCTCGCGCCCGATTGGCGGTGGCCGCCGTTGCCGTGCTCGCCGGCGCCTCGATCGCGCTCGGCGCGATGCCTGAATCGGCTGGTCCTCTGGGCTCTCTGGGCTCGCTGGCCGGGAACGCCTTCGCGCGCGGCGACACCCAGGGTGTGGTGCCCTCGACGCCGACGGAGACCCCCGACTGGACGCCCTCCTCGGCCCAGCCCAACATCCTCATGATCACGGCGGACGACCTCGCCTACGAGGACCTCGAGTTCATGCCCCACACCCGCCATCTCCTGGCCGCGCAGGGCACCTCGCTGACCGAGGCGATCGCGCCCACGCCGATCTGCGTGCCGGCCCGCGCCTCGTTGCTGACCGGGCAGTACAGCCAGAACCACCACACCGTGACGATCAACGGTGAACGCGGTGGCTACCAGGCGATGAACCACACCGGCACGCTGCCCGAGGCGCTGCAGGAGGCCGGCTATGACACCCTCTTCGCCGGCAAGTACCTGAACGGCTACGGCCTCGACGGCACCGCCAAGGACGTGCCGCCCGGGTGGACCGACTGGCGCGCGACGACCGACATGTCGACCTACAACTTCATCCGGCCGCGGATCAACCACAACGGCAAGCTCACGACCTACAACCGCTACACGACCTACGTGATGCGGGACCAGGCCAACGAGATGATCTCGGCGCCCGAGCGTGCCGACAAGCCGTGGTACATGTGGCTCAACTACGTGGCGCCGCACCACGGCGGTCCCGATGAGCCGGACGACCCGGAGGGCACCAGCACCACCAGGCCCGCGGACGAGGACAAGCACTCCTTCGACGGTCTCGAGCTGCCGGACACTCCCTACATGTTCCGCACCCCGACCGATGCGCCGCGGATCTCGGCCTCCCGCAAGTACTTCGACGCGCAGGGCCGCGCCGAGCTGCGGATCGCGCACGAGCAGCGCGTCGAGGCGGTCCAGGCGCTCGACCGCGCGGTCGCCAGCCACGTGCTCCGGCTGCAGGAGACCGGCCAGCTCGACGACACCATCATCATCTTCACCTCGGACAACGGCTACACCACCGGCGGCCACAACATCAACGGCAAGCTGATGCACTACCGCGAGACGCAGCGGATCCCAGTGATCCTGCGCGGCCCGGGCATCCCGGTCGGGCGGAACCTGGCCACCGGGGTCGGCAACCCCGACATCGCCACCACGATCATGGCGGTCGCCGGTGCCGAGCCGGGGCGGACACAGGACGGCGTCAACATCATGCCGTGGCTCGACGCCCCCGCGCAGAACCGGGTGATCCCGCTCTCCGCCTGGCGGGTCAACGACGGTTCCAAGCAGATCTACTCGGGGATCCGCTTCGGTGACTGGACCTACGCCCGCTTCTCCGACGGCAGCGAAGAGCTCTACGACATGGCCGAGGACCCCTACCAGATCCGCTCGCTCGCGCTGCTCCCCGAGTACGCCGACGAGCTGGCCGAGCTGCGTGGGCTGAGCGAGAAGTACGCCCACTGTGCCGGTGACACGTGTCCGAAGGAGTTCTACCCGGCCGACTGATCGGCCGCGTCGGCCGCGCAGCGGAACCCCAGGTTGCCCGCGGTCGAGTCGGGCGGGCTGCTGGAGCGCGCCGAGAGCCGGTAGCGGTGGCAGTAGGAGTCGTGGCAGAGGTAGGAGCCGCCGCGCATGACCCGGGTCAGGCCCTCGGCCGGACCGCGCGGGTCCGAGGCGAGCCCGTCGACGAGCTCGGTGTAGTAGGTCGGCGAGAACCAGTCCGCACACCACTCCCAGACGTTGCCGATCATCTGGAACAGCCCGAAGCCGTTGGGTTCGTACGTCCGCACCGGCGCGGTCGTGACGAACCCGTCGGCGGCGGTGTTGGTGTCCGGGAAGGCTCCCTGCCAGACGTTGGCGTGGTGGGTGCCGTCCTGCTCCAGGTCGTCGCCCCACGGGAACCGGGAGCCGTCGAGACCGCCGCGGGCGGCGTACTCCCACTCGGCCTCGGTCGGCAGCCTGGTGCCGGCCCAGTCGCAGTAGGCCAGCGCGTCGTCGTGGGAGACGTGCACGACCGGGTGGTTGCCGCGGCGGCCGACGTTGGTGCCGGGGCCCTCCGGTGACCGCCAGGAGGCGGCGCGCACGCCGAGCCACCAGGGCGCCTCGGGGGAGCGGCCGAGGATGTCGCGTGGTGAGCCCTCGAAGGCCAGGTGGAAGACGGCCGAGAAGCCCTCTCGTTCGGCCGTGGTGACGTGGCCTGTCGCCTTCACGAACCGGGCGAACTCCTCGTTGGTGACCGAGGTCGCGTCCAGCCGGAAGCCGGGCAGGGCGACCGGGTGCACCGGGCCTTCGCCGTCGGCCTGGTAGCCCTCGCCGAACGAGTCCCCGGCGGCGTACGTCCCACCGGGGAGGTCGACGAGGGTGCGGCGACGCTTGCGGGGCAGGGCCGGCGGGCGCCGAGCCGGGTCGGGGCTGGGCCCGCGGGTCGCGCCGAAGGTGAGGTCGGAGGGCACCCTCCCAGCCTAATGACGAGCCCTCAGCGGGCGTACGTCGCCTTCAGGCTGCCTGCGCTCGCCACGACCTTCCCCTTCTTGCCGGTGACCATGAGGCCCGGCGTGCGGGCCTTGCCGTTGGCGTCGGCCTTGATCTTGACCGTGCAGGTCGGCTTCTTGCCGGCGCACTTGAAGTCACCCGTCGGTCGGTAGGTGACCGTCATCGTCTGGTTGTCGGGGAGCCCTTCGACGTACGCGGCCATGTAGGTGCACTTCGGCTTGCCCTTCGGGCACGAGCGCTCCACCGTGTGCCACTCCATCCGGGCCGCGGCCGCCTTGCCGCAGAGCTTGGCCGGTTCGCCGGCGCGGACCGTGCCCCAGGCGTACGTCACCTTGGTGGTCGCCTCCACGCAGGCCTCGGTGCCGCCCTTGGCGACCTGGAGGGTGTAGGTGAGCTCCGGGTCCTCGCCGGCGGTCGGCTGCGTGGCCCCGTCGTCGATGGAGGCGATGCCGGAGGTGACCGTCGGAGCGGTGACCTTCAGCGTGACCTCGCGGTAGCCCGCGGCCGCGGCGGCTGTCGGCGCCTCGGGGGTGCGGGCGTAGCACGTGTCCAGGTCGGTGATCGCGGCGACGTTCTTGGCGGCGAGGTCCTCGTCGGTGAGCCGCAGGTTGGTGACCGCGAGGACGCCGGCGATCGCCGGGCGGCCGACCTCGCGCAGGCAGCGAGGGTCGTCGAGCGTCCAGGCCTCCGCGACCTGCCTGCTCCAGCTGTTCGCACCGCCGTCGGCACAGCCGAGCAGCTCTCCGTACCACTGCGAGCCCAGCGCCGAGGGCCACTCGCCGGTGTAGCTGAAGCCGCTGCCCGCCCTGGCGACCACACCGGCCTCGGTGAGCCCCGCGCTGCCACTGTCCTTGGCGATGGCGTCCGCGGCGCAGCGGATCTGCTCGGGGTCGGCCCAGGCGGGGGTGTCCCCGGCGAGCGTGAGAGTGCGCGCCACCGCCTTCTCGTCACCGCGCAGCGGACCGATCTCGCCGCTGAAGTACGCCCACGCCGAGGTGCCGAGGAAGGCCACCGCCACGAGCACGCCCACGCTCACCAGCCAGCGCAGGGCCAGGCGTACGGGACGACCCCGGTCGCGCCGCCGACGCGGCAACGGCGGCAGCCCGAGCCGTCGTCGGCGCGCCTCCTCGGCCGCCGCGTTGGCGAGCTCGGTCGGTTTGGGGCTTTGTTGAGCGGTGCTTCCGGTGGGGTCGGACATCTCACTCCCTCGAAACTGTTCAGCGAGGATCGTAGAGGGTAGTCGTTTCGGATACCCCCTGCCACTCCCCTCGAGAGCTCCACAACCGAGCTATGACTGGAAATCTGATCATGTGACCGATCATTTAGTCATATGGATCTCAATGACCCCTTCGGCGGTGTCATCCCGGGCGCCAGAGGTGCTGTGCTGGCTGCCCTGCTTCGCACCGGCCAGGAGCTGACTGGGCGTCAGGTGCACGGTGTGGTCGGCACCTACAGTCTCGGGTCGGTTCAGGATGCTTTGAAAGCCTGGGAACGGCTCGGGATCCTCGAGTCGCGCACCGTCGGTCGAGCGTACGTCTATCGCGTCGAAGAGTCTCATGTCGCGGTCGAGCCGCTTCGGGCTCTGCTCGATCCGATCGCCGCGCTGACCGGGATCGTTTCTCGAGTCATCGGCAACAGCGTCGAGTCCGTGATTGTCTTCGGATCCGTCGCTCGAGGTGAGGCGAACGCCGACAGCGACATCGACCTCGCCGTGATCGCTTCTGAACCTTGGGATGGGCGCGCAGACCTGCGCGAGGCGATCAGAGTCGGAACAGGCAATGAATGCGACATCCTCGTCTTCACGTCCGCCTCGTTCTCTGAAGCTCTCGACCGAGGTGAGCCTGTCGTCCTCGATGTCGTCAAGGACGGTGTCGCTCTGATCGGTCACAAGCCCAGACATCGTCGGAAGAAGCCATCCTGATGGTCAGCGCAGAGCAGCGGACGGAGTCGAGCTCATCACCTCGGTGAAGGCCGAGACCATGGTGCGTCGAGCGCGCATGCTCGTCGACCTTGCGGTCTCGATCGTTCGGCTCGGGCGCTGACCGGGTAGAACGGCGCGACGAGTCGTCGCTCCACCCGTGGCAGGTTCATCGCGTCCCGTACAGCGTGGTCCGTTCGTCGACCGGGCGGCCGATGCCCGCGCCGATTTCTTCGAGCTCGGACACAGTTTTTGCCGAGCCGTGCTCGGAGCCGGCCATCCGGGAGATGGTCTCCTCCATCAGGGTGCCGCCGAGGTCGTTGGCGCCGGCCTGGAGCATCGCCCGGGTGCCGTCGACGCCGAGCTTGACCCAGCTGGTCTGGATGTTGTCGATGCGGCCGTGGAGCATGATCCGGGCGAGCGCGTGCACGGCGAGGTTGTCGCGCATGGTCGGGCCGGGGCGGGCCGCGCCGGCGAGGTAGATCGGTGCACTGGTGTGCACGAAGGGGAGCGGTACGAACTCGGTGAATCCGGCGTTGCCGTGCTCGCGGGCCTGGTCCTGGATGCCGGCGAGGACGCGGAGGTGACCGACCCAGTGCCTCGGGTTGTCGACGTGGCCGTACATCATCGTCGAGGTCGTCGGGATGCCGACGCGGTGAGCGGTGGAGACGATCTCGATCCAGGTCTTCGCGGGGAGCTTGCCCTTGGTCAGCACCCAGCGGACCTCGTCGTCGAGGATCTCCGCCGCCGTGCCCGGGAGCGAGCCCAGTCCGGCCTCGCGGACCTTGATCAGGAAGTCCTCGATGGAGAGGCCGGTGCGGGCGGTTCCGTTGACGATCTCCATGGGGCTGAACGCGTGCACGTGCATCTCCGGCACCCGCTGCCTCACGGCCTGGACGAGGTCGAAGTAGGCGGTCGAGGGGAGCTCGGGGTCGATCCCGCCCTGCATGCAGACCTCGGTAGCGCCCAGGTTCCACGCCTCCTCGGCGCGGTCGGCGACCTGGTCCAGGTCGAGGGAGTACGCATCCGCGTCGGTCCTGCGCTGGGCGAAGGCACAGAACCGGCAGCCGACGTAGCAGACGTTGGTGAAGTTGATGTTGCGGTTGACCACGTACGTCACGGTGTCGCCGTTGACCTCCTTGCGCAGGTCGTCGGCGAGCCTGGTGACCTGGCGCAGCAGGTCGCCCTCGGCGGTCATCAGGGTCAGGGCGTGCTCGTCGGAGAGGTTGCCGGGGTCGGACTCGGCCGCCCGGAGCGCCGCCATCCCTTCGCTGGTCGAGCCGCCGGAGCCGCTAGGCGGAGGCGTGTCGAGACCAACACGGTCCCCGTCCGCGCTCGATAGGACTGTGTTGGTCTCGACACCCGCTCGCTGGCGCTCGCGGGGCTCGACCAGCGACGTCGTCTTGGCCGCCTCCCGGACCGCGTCCCAGTCGCCGTAGACGGTCTCGAAGTCGTCGCGGCGGTCGTTGGTGCGGCCCTCGGTGTCGACGGAGGTGTGCAGGTCGACCCGGCCGGCGGCGGTGAAGCCACCGTCGGGCTCCTGCCACGGGCGGCCCTCGGGCCGGACGCCGTCACGGGCCAGGCCGTCCTCGTCGGCGAGGGCCTCGACGTGGGAGAGGACGCGCGGGTCGATCCACGACTGGCCGTCGCGCAGGGTGCCCTCGACGTACTCCGGGTGGACGGTCAGGCGCGGCCGGAGCTGGAAGCCGGCCTCGGCGGTGACCTGGCGCAGCGCGTCCAGCGAGGGCCAGGGACGCTCGGGGTTGACGTGGTCGGGGGTGAGCGGCGAGACGCCGCCCCAGTCGTCGATGCCGGCACCGAGCAGCGCGCGGCACTCGTCGAGGTCGACCAGGTTGGGCGGAGCCTGGACCCGGGCCTTCGGCCCGAGGACGATCCGGGTGACCGCGATCGTGGCCAGATATTCGTCCAGGCCCAGGTCGTCGACGTGGCGCATCGCGGTCGCCGGCTTGGCCCGGAAGTTCTGCACGATGATCTCCTGCAGCCCGGCGTACGCCTTGTGCACCTTCCGCAGCGCGAAGATCGTCTCCGCGCGCTCGGTGAGCGTCTCGCCGATGCCGACCAGCAGCCCGGAGGTGAACGGGATCGAGAGCCGTCCGGCGTCGTCGAGCACTCGCAGGCGCACCGCCGGGTCCTTGTCGGGGGAGCCGAAGTGGGCCTCGCCCTTGGTCTCGAAAAGCCTGCGCGACGTGGTCTCGAGCATCATCCCCATCGACGGGGAGACCGGCTTGAGCCGGTTCATCTCCTCCCACGACATCACCCCGGGGTTGAGGTGGGGGAGCAGCCCGGTCTCCTCGAGCACCCGGATCGCCATCGCCCGCACGTAGTCGAGGGTCGACTCGTAACCGCGGCTCTCCAGCCACTCGCGAGCCTCCGGCCACCGGTCCTCGGGCCGGTCGCCGAGGGTGAACAGCGCCTCCAGGCAGCCGAGCTTCGCGCCCTCGGCGGCGATCTCCAGGATCTCGTCGGGGCTCAGGTAGGGCTCGCGGCCCTCGCGCTCCGCCTGCGCCGGCGTCTCCACGAACGTGCAGTAGTGGCACCGGTCCCGGCACAGCTTCGTGACCGGGATGAAGACCTTGGGGGAGTACGTCACCGTCTCCGGTCGTCCGGCCGCGACCAGCCCGGCGTCGCGTACCTTCGCCGCGGCGGCGGTCAACCGTTTCAGGTCGTCGCCCCCGGCCGCGAGGAGAGCCGAAGCCTCCGCCACGTCCAGGGCTGCGCCTCGTTCGGCCCGGGCCAGGGCCCGGCGGATCTGCTGCGGTGTCGGCTGCTCGCTCATCACGAGCAGCCTAGTAGGCACCGCCCAGTTGTCGAACTAGTTGTCGAACTAGTTGTCGATCTGAGCGCTCGCGCCGGGGGCTGTGGCGACGAACTTGTCGGTCCAGTCCTGCGGGCCCGACCACTGGACGACGGCGCCCCGGCCGTCGCCGGCGGGAGTGCCTGGGTAGGTGCACTGAGCGCCCTTCGCCTCCGAGCACTTACCGCCGTTGCGGGTGAGCTTCACGTTGAACTTCTTGCCGGGCTGGAAGCCCTCGAAGTTGAGCTGCCAGGTGTTGCAGGCGATCTTTCGCTTCGTGTAGGTCGGGTCGGTGCACTTGTCGAGCTTGTCCCACACGAGCTTCTTCGGCTCGGCCTTGCCGCACGCGTCGGCGTCGGTGGCCTTCTCGGTGCCCCAGGCGAAGGTGACGGTGGTCTTGACCGCGATGCAGCCCTCGACGCCACCCTCGGTGACCGGGAGCTCGTAGGTGGAGCCCTTGAGCTCTTCGTAGCTGCTGTTGCCCTTCTTGGCGATCCCGATCACCGACTGCCCACCGGGAGCGGTGGGCTCCTGCACATCGAAGTCGACCTGCATGTAGGCGGCCTTGGGGGTCACCTTGGCGCCGAGCGCGTCGGCCTTGACGTAGCACGCGTCGAGGGCCTTGACGGCCTTCTCGCTGGCCGGGCCGGCGGCGCCGGTGTCGCCGTCCTTGAGGAGGTCCCCGACCGCCAGGAGACCGGCCATGGAGGTCTTGTCGACCTCCTTCTCCATGCAGCGGGTGTCGCCGACCTTCCAGTTGTCGCCGATCTCGGTCGCCCAGGACTCGGTGCAGTCGAGCATGCCCTGGGTGAACTTCATCGCGTCGTCGGCGGGCCAGTCGCCGGTGTAGGTCCAGTCGTCGCCCGCGTCCACGACCCCGTGGGAGCGCAGCTCGGCAGCGGGAACCTTCCCGACCAGGGTCTCGGCCGCGCAGGTCATCTGGTCCTCGGTGGCCCAACCCGGCTTGGGTACGCCACTGGCGATCGCCTCCGCCGCCTTGGCGTCGTCGCCGTGGAGACCGAAGATGCCGAAGCCCTGGGTGAAGATGCCGACGCCGAGGAGCAGGACCGCGGCGGCTCCGCCACCGACGATGGTGTAGAGCTTCTTCTTGTCGCCGCCCTTGCCCTGGCCGGCGTTGGAGTGGTGCGAGGGCAGCCACTCGGGCTGGCCGCCGCCGGCGCCGGTGCCGCCGGTCGCGGCCGCTGCGGCCGCGGCGTGGGGCAGACCCTTGCCGCTGTGCACGACCGTGGAGTCGGTCTCGTTGGCGAGCGGGGCGGGAGTCGGGCTGCCGTCGCCCGGACGCTTGACGATCGTCGGCTGGGCCTCCGCCTCGGGCACGGGCGTGCCGCCCCCGGAGGTGCTGCTGGAGGTGGTGTCGTAGCCGGCGCCGGGACGGGAGCCGAGGTCGGCTGCGGCCGCTCCGGCGACGCCGCCGATGATGCCGCCGCCCATCCCGGACTCCTCGAGCCGGTCGGCGGCCTTGTCGAGAGCCTTGGCGAGCTCGGAGGCGGTCCGAAAGCGGTTCTCCGGCTTCTTGGCCAGCGCCCGCTGGATGATCGGGTTGATCAGGTCGGCGCCCGGCGTCGAGGCGGGCAGCCGCGGCACCGGGCTGTTGATGTGGGCGCTCATCAGCTCGAAGTCGGTGCCGACGTAGGGCGCCTTGCCGGTCAGGCAGGCCCACAGCAGACAGCCCGCGGCGTAGATGTCGCCCGATGCGGTCGCCTGCTCACCCATGTGACGCTCGGGCGACATGTAGGGCAGCGAGCCCACCACGGAGCCGGCCCGGGTCACGTTGGAGTCGCCTTCGGTCGCGATGCCGAAGTCGGTGAGGTAGGGGACGAGCTCGCCCTCCTGGCGCTCCCACAGGAGCACGTTGGACGGCTTCACGTCGCGGTGGACCACGCCGGCGCGGTGGGCGTCGAAGAGCGCGTCGCTGACGTCACCGACCAGGCGCAGCGCCTGGACGGTCTCCAGTGGCCCCTGGGTCTTCAGCCAGCCGTGCAGGTCGCCGTCGGGGACGTACTCGGTGACGAGGTAGACGGTGCCCTCGACCTCGCCGTACTCGATGATCTGAACGATGTTGCGCGAGCGCAGCTTGGCCAGGATGTTGGCTTCCCGCTCGAAGCGGGTGATGAAGTCCTTGTCGACCGTGAGCGAGGGCAGCACCAGCTTGAGGGCCACCTTGCGTCGCAGCGCCGGGTCCTTCGCCTGGTAGACGACACCCATGCCACCTTGACCCAGGACCCGCTCGATCACGTAGCGACCGAACTGCTCGCCTTCCTGGGGGAACGCAACCATCTTTAGAACCTCGCCCTGATTTTTTTACCCGATTCCAGACCTCTGCCGAAACCCTAGCGTCCCCTCAACGATCGTCGTGCGGCAACGCCACGGGCGAGACCAATTGTTAAGACACCAGTTGGACCGACTAGTTCGGGAGGACGGCCTTGAGCCCGTCGACCTCGGCGGTGAACCGGTCCTTCCAGCCCTTGGGCGCGGTCCAGTTGGTCCAGGTGCCGCTCGGCTTGGTGACGAAGGCCTTGTCGGAGCAGGAGCCGGAGGCCGACCGGCAGTCTCCGCCGTTCAGCTTCAGCTTGATCGTGACGCTAGAGAGGAGCTCATAGCCCTCGTAGTGGAGAGTCCAGGAGCTGCACGGGGCGTACTTCGGCTGGGCGCACGACTTGTCCTTCGTCCACCACAGCCGGCGGTCCTTGGCCTTCCCGCAGGCCTCGCTCTCGCTGGTCTTGGTGGTGCCCCAGGGATAGCTGATCGAGGCCTGGAAGGTCGCGCATCCCTCCTGGCCGCCCTCGCGTACGGGGATGTTGATCTTTCCGCCGCTCACCGGGGCCCACTCCGAGGAGTCGGCGGACTTCGCCTGCACGACCACCTCGCTGCCCTCGACGGTGGGCGAGGTGACCGCGAAGTCGACGCCGAGCACGGCCGGGGTGGCCGTCGCGGCCGGCGCGGTGAGCTCGTCGCTGACGTAGCACTCGTCGAGCGCGGCGACCGCCTTCTCGGCCTGCCTCGTGACCCCGGCGTCCTCGACCTCCATGACCTGGGTGGTGATCAGGCCGGCCATCGCGGACTCGTCGACGTCGCCGAGGCAGTCGGTGTCGGTCAGTGCCCACTCCTTGCCGATCGCCTTGCTCCAGTCACCCGAGCAGGAGAGCAGGCCCTCGGCGTACGTCGTCGCCTGCGGCCCCCGCCACGCGCCGGTGTAGGTCACCGACTCGCCGGAGATCTGGATCAGGCCGGCCTTGCGCAGCGCATCGCTGCGCTCGTCCTCGACCAGCTGCTCGGCGGCGCACTTGGCGTCCCCGGCCGAGGCCCAGGACGGCTTCGGCGCGTCCGCGGCGATCGCGGTCACCGCCTTCTTGTCCTCGGCGCTCAGCGGGCCGAACCCGAGACGCCCGCTGAAGAACGCCCACGCCCCGGTGCCGAGCAGCGCGACGAGCACCACCGCACCGGCGGCACCCAGCCCGATCAGCAGTCCCTTGTTGCTCTTCTTGGGCTGCTGGTGGTGCGGCGGCAGCCCATAACCCGAGGCGTACGCGACCGGCGGCTGCCCCGGAGGCGCGCCGTAGCCGCTGGGCGGTGCCGCGGGCATCGCCATCGTGGGCGGCGGCGGGGGTGGTGTCCACGATGGCGGCTGAGCAGGCGGGGGTGACGACGGCGGGGCCGACGTCGGCGGGGCTGACGGCGGGGGAGGCGGCGGAGGCGGCGGAGTGGGGCTCGCGCTGGGGATCCGGGTCGCGTCCGGGTCGATGGGGTTCGCCGGCTCAGGCGGGGGAGGCGGCGTGGGCCGCGGCGTACCCGGTCTCGTCTTGTCCTGGTCGTCTGGACCCATGTCGCACGCCCCGCATGTCAGTGAAGTGGAGCGACCGGGCCGAGCGACCCGAGTCGTAGGCACATCGTAAAGACACTTCGCCGAATCCGCAGCCGGGCCTCAGTACTGGCGAGGATCGCGCGGCCGGGGCTCTCGCGGATAGCCCCGTGGGTCGGGACGGCCGCGGAGATCGGGACGGCCCGGAAGGTCGGGACGGCCACGAAGATCGGGACGGCTCTGGACGCCCCGAGGCGGCAGCGGCCGCCGAACCGGCGCCGGGTGCGGCGACGGAACTCTCGCTCGCCCGCGGGCGAGCCTGCTCGGCCACCAGATGACGTCGCCCAGGTCGAGGTTGATGGCGGTCACCAGGATGGAGCGGACGACGAGGGTGTCGAGGAGTACGCCGAGGGCGATCGCCAGGCCGATCTCGATGAAGCTCACGTGCGGCAGCGTGGTGAGCACCGCGAACGTCGCGGCCAGGACGATACCGGCGCTGGTGATGACGCCACCGGTCGCCGAGAGGGCGACCAGAGAGGCGCGCCGGGTGTCGCCGTGCGCGACGACCTCCTCGCGGACCCGGTGCATCAGGAAGATGTTGTAGTCGATGCCCAGCGCGACCAGGAACACGAAGACGAACAGCGGGAACTCGCGGCCCTGCCCGGCGAAGCCCATCGCGTCGAAGATGATCGCCGAGAGGCCGAGCGCGGCGCCGAAGCTGAGCACGACCGTGGCCATCAGCAGCAGCGGGGAGAGGACCGAGCGGAGCAGGATCATCAAGATGACCAGCACCAGCCCGAGCACCAGCGGCATCACGACCTTGGTGTCCCGGTCGGTCGCCGAGGCCATGTCGAGCTGGATCGCGGCGGTGCCCGTGGCGAGCGCGTCGGCGCCCTCGACGGAGTGGACCACGCCGCGTACGTCCTCGACGGTGTCGAACGACGCCTTCGACATCGGGTCGGTGGACAGCGGGACCGCGGTCAGCGCGACCTCGTGGGTGCCGTCGGTGACCGGGGTGACACCGTCGTAGCCGGCCTTCGTGAGCGCCCCGACGACGTCCTTCTCGGTGCCCGGGGCGGAGACGACCTGGATCGGGTTGGAGGGGTCGCCGAGGTCGTGCTCCTCGAGCACCCGGTCGCCGATCAGCGAGGGGAAGTCCTTGGTGTAGGTCTCGGAGCTGTCCAGGGTGGTGATGTTGAGCATCGAGAGCCCGCCGCAGCAGGCCAGCAGCACCGCGGCGGTGCCGATCCAGACCGCCCGCGGCCGCTTCCGGATCCAGCCGCCGAGCCGCGCCCAGATGCCGCCGTGCTTCTCGCCGCTGGTGCCGTACGCCGGTTTGACCGGCCAGAACACCCAGCGCCCCGTGATCACCAGCAGCGCCGGGAGCAGGGTGAGCATCACGACGAGGCCGGCGACGATACCGATCGCGCAGACCGGGCCGAGGCTGGCGGTCGACCCCATGGTGGCGACCATCAGGCCGAGCATGCCGACCGTGACGGTGCCGGCCGAGGCGATGATCGCGGGCGCGGACCCCCGCAGCGCCGCCGCCATCGCCTTGTGCCTGTCCTCGTGCCGGCCTAGCTCCTCGCGATATCTGGCGATGAGCAGCAGCGCGTAGTCGGTGCCGGCGCCGAAGACGAGCACGTCGAGGATGGCTCGGTTCATCTGGTTGAGGGTCAGGCCGGCGTACATCGCGCAGAGGTAGACCACCCCCATCGACACGACCAGGGCGACGAGGACCGAGACGAGAGGGAGGAACCAGAGCACCGGGCTGCGGTAGGTGATCAGCAGGATCACGATGACCACGCCCGCGGCCGCATAGAGCAGCGCGCCGCCGATCCCGGCGCCGGCCTCCATCTGGTCGGCCGTGGAGCCGCCCGCGCCGCCGATGTAGACGTCGACGCCCTCGAGCTCGGTCAGCTCGACCAGGTCGTCACGCAGGTCGAGCAGCGCGGTCGGGTCCTCGTCGGCGTAGTTGACCACGAGCGAGACCGTCGCGACCTCGCCGTCGGCGGAGACCAGGCCGCGCTTCTGGCCGTTCTTCTCGCCGGTCGGGTAGGCGATCGCGGGCATGACGGGCTGGTCGGGCTTGCTCTCCTGCGTGACCACCCCGTCCAGCGACGCGATCTCCGGGATCTGCAGCACGATCGCGGTGTAGTCGGACTTCGTCAGACCACCCTCGCGGTGGTAGACGATCGTCGTGGTCAGGTCGTCGGGGTCCTGCACCTTGGCGAGCTCGTCGATCGCCCGGGTCGACTCCGCGTTGGCGGGCAGCCAGTCGGAGTTGTCGTGGGACTCGACGTCGCCCAGCTTGCCGGTCAGCGGTCCCATCAGGACCAGCATCACCAGCCAGAAGCCGAGCACGACCCACTTGGTGACGGGCCCGGTGATGGCGCTGACGATCCGCTCAGACATGCGTCCATGCAACCAATGCCCGTGGGGGCAAGGTCACAGGGGGACGGCCGGGCCGGCCGTGGGTGTAAGCGAGTTCACAGCCGGCTGGGGATGTCAGGCCAGCCACTCCTTGACCTGGGCGATCGACGTGAGGCCGTCGGTGCCGAAGGCGGGGGTGACCTGGAGGCTGGTTACGCCGGCCTCCTGGAACGCCGCGATCCGCTCCTTCACGAACGACTCCGGCCCGACCAGGTTGCCGGCCTCGAGCCAGGCCTCGGGGACCTCGGCCTCGGCGTCGCGCTTGTGGCCGTCGAGGTAGAGGTCCTGGATCTTCTTGGCCGCGTCGCCGAAGCCGTACTTCACGGCCATGTCGTTGTAGAAGTTCTTGCCGCGGGCGCCCATGCCACCGACGTACAGGGCCAGCAGGCCGCGCATCGTGTCGCGGTGGCGCTTGGCCTCGTCGGGGTCGTCGGTGATCGCGAGGAGGCCGCCGGCGGAGATCTCCAGCGGCTTCAGGTCGGGGGAGCGCTTGGCCAGGCCCTTGTCGAGGGCCTCGCCCCAGACGTCGCGGGCCTTGTCGGGCAGGAACTGGAACGGCAGCCAGCCGTCGGCGACCTCGGCGGTCATGGCGACGTTGTTGTCACCGAGCGCGGCCACCCACAGCGGGGTGTCGGCGCGCTCGGGCCGGTTGAGCAGCTTGAGCGGCTTGCCGAGGCCGGTGCCCTGGTCGGCGGGGAGCGGGATCTTGTAGAGCCCGTCGCTCTGCAGGCGCTCGCCGCGCAGCCCGGAGCGCAGCAGCGCGATGATCTCGCGGGTGCGCGTCAGCGGCTTGTCGTACGCCACCCCGTGGAAGCCCTCGATGACCTGGGGCCCGCTCGCGCCCAGGCCCAGGATCGCGCGCCCGCCGGAGACGTTGTCGAGGCCGGCCGCGGTCTGGAGCAGCGCTCCTGGCGTACGGCTGTAGATGTTGAGGATGCCCGCACCGAGCTCGACGGTCTCGGTCTTCGCGGCCAGGTAGCCGAGCAGTGAGACCGCGTCGAAGCCGTACGGCTCGGCGACCCAGAGCTGGTCGAGTCCGGCCTTCTCCAGGCCGACGACCTGGTCTGCGGTCTCGCGGGGGTTGCCGAAGTAGGTCAAGGGCATCGCAAGCTTCATGCCGAGGAGGCTACCGTGACCGTGTGACGGAGATCAGGTTCGGATACAAGGCGTCCAACGAGCAGTTCGCACCCACGGAGCTGCTGAACTACGGCGTGATGGCGGAGGAGCAGGGTTTCGACTCGGTCTTCATCTCCGACCATCTCCAGCCCTGGCGGCACGACGGCGGACACGCGCCGTTCGCCATGACCTGGCTGGGCGCCCTCGGCGCGCGCACGGAGCGGATCGTGATGGGCACCTCCGTGCTCACCCCGACGTTCCGCTACCACCCGGCGATCGTGGCGCAGTCCTTCGCGACCCTCGGCTCGCTCTTCCCCGACCGCGTCGTGCTCGGGATGGGCACCGGTGAGGCGATGAACGAGGCGCCTCTGGGTGTCGAGTGGCCGGAGGGCAAGGTGCGCTTCGCCCGGTTCCGCGAGGCCGTGCGGGTGATCAAGAAGCTCTGGACGGAGGACCGGGTCACCTTCGAGGGCGACTACTACCAGCTCGACCGGGCGACCATCTACGACAAGCCGGCCACGCCGGTCCCGATCTACCTGGCAGGTTCGGGTCCCGCTGCGACCAAGTACGCCGGCCGTGCCGGTGACGGCTACATCACCACTTCCGGCAAGGGTGCCGAGCTCTACACCGACACGCTCCTGCCCGCCGTACGGACCGGGATCGAGCTCTCCGGCCGCAAGCCGGAGGACGTCGACATGATGATCGAGGTCAAGGTCTCCTTCGACCACGATCTCGAGCAGGCGATGGAGGCCACCCGATTCTGGGGCGCTCTCGGTCTGACCCCCGAGCAGAAGCACTCCGTCGAGGACCCGGTGGAGATGCAGCGTCTTGCCGATGCGCTCCCGACCGAGGCGACCGCCAAGCGGTTCATCGTCTCGACCGACCCCGACGAGCACGTCTCCCGGATCAAGGAGTACCTCGACATGGGCTTCACCCATCTGGTCTTCCACGCCCCGGGGCCGGACCAGGCGAAGTTCCTGAAGCTGTACGGCGAGGAGATCCTGCCGAAGCTCCGCGGTCTCATCTGAGACCCGAGTCCGAGAACGGACCAGGGCCCCGGCCGGGCGAGGCACTTCACTCGCACAGCGGCCGGGGCCCTGGGAGGACCGCCCCACATACGTGGTACGTCGTGCGGATGAGTTGCGTTGCACCGGTTTGACATTGCTTGCAAAATTCGTGTCGGGAGTGTCGGTCAGGGCCTACGCTCACCAGACATGAGCGTGATGGGCGATCCGTTCGTGGATGCCGCCGAGAGGCACCGGCGCGAGCTGAGGGTGCACTGCTACCGGATGGTGGCGAGCTTCGACGAGGCCGAGGACCTGGTCCAGGAGACCCTGGTCAAGGCCTGGGAGCGGCGCGACCAGCTGAGCGACCCCGAGGCGATGCGGGCATGGCTCTACCGGATCGCGACCAACACCTGCCTCGACTTCCTGCGCCGCAACGAACGGCGGCCGAGGACGTACGCCCCGCTGCCGGGGTTCGACCACGGCACCGGTGAGCCCCCGGAGCTGCTGGAGTGGCTCCAGCCGTTCCCGGACGCACTGCTCGAGCCGGAGCGTCCGGAGGAGGAGGCGGTCGCGCGGGAGACGATCGAGCTGGTCTTCCTCACCGCGATCCAGCACCTGACCCCGCAGCAGCGGGCGGTGTTCGTCTTCCGCGAGGTGCTCGGCTGGTCGGCCGCCGACACCGCGGCGGCGCTCTCGGTCAGTGTCGCCACCGTCAACTCGCTGCTCCAGCGGGCCAAGCCGGCGCTGCGCCGGCATCTGCCCGAGGACCGGTCCACCTGGCGCACCGAGGGGCCGACGGAGGAGGAGCGGAAGGTCATCGACGCCTACATCGCCGCCGGGGCGAGCAACTGGCGCGAGGGCATCGCCGACCTGTTGACCAGCGACGCCGTACTGACCATGCCGCCGAACCCGTTCTGGTTCACCACCCGCGAGGCGCTGCTGGGGTTCGTCGGGCCGAACCTGGATCCGTCCTCGCCGACCTACCTCGGCGAATGGCGGTTCATCCCGGCGAGCGCCAACCGGATGCCGGCGGTGGCGGGCTACGTACGCCGGCCGGGGACGACGATCTACCGCCCGCAGGTGCTCGACGTGCTCCGGGTCGTCGACGGCAGGGTCGCCCAGATCACGACCTTCGAGCCTCATCTCTTCCCCGCCTTCGGTCTCCCGCAGGCGCTGACCTGAGCTTCGACAAAAAAGTTCGGGCGCACCC
This sequence comes from Nocardioides sp. NPDC047086, assembly GCF_040643685.1. NCBI lineage: Bacteria > Bacillati > Actinomycetota > Actinomycetes > Propionibacteriales > Nocardioidaceae > Nocardioides > Nocardioides sp. NPDC047086. Next base: position 5,518 of record NZ_JBEYUV010000050.1, on the reverse strand, counting down.
GATGAGTGGTTGAGGTGGCGTGCGTCCTAACGGTCAGATCACGCACACCGGGTGCGTGAGGACAGGTCAGGAGACATCGTGAACGCACAGCTTCAGGACCGCACCGCCATCGTCTGGGGCGGCGCGGGCGACATCGGCTCGACGACCGCGAAGACCTTCGCCGAGGCTGGCGCCAGGGTCTACCTCGCCGGCCGCACCGAGGCCACGCTCGCGGCCAGGGCCGAGGAGGTCGGCGCAGCCGGCCACGGGGTGGTCGACGTCCTCGACGAGGACGCCGTGGCCGCCTTCGTGGAGCGGGTCGTGGCCGAGGCCGGCTCGCTCGACATCTCGTTCAACGTCGCCGACCGCGGCGACATCCAGGGGCAGACGCTCCTGGAGATCTCGGCGGCCGACTACACCCAGCCGGTCGTACGCGGCATCACCGGCTCGTTCAACACCGCCCGCGCGGCGGCGCGGCAGATGGTCGCCCAGGGTCGCGGTGTCGTGCTCGCGCTCGACTCCGGCTCCGCGCGTGGCTCGGCACCCGGCATGGGCGGGACCAGTGCCGCCGACGGTGCGCTCGACGCGCTGGTCCGTGATCTCGCCGCGGAGGTCGGTTCCTCCGGCGTACGCGTCGTGGGGATCTGGACCGCCGGGATCACCGAGACCTTCACCCCCGAGAAGTTCGAGCGGGTCATCGGGACGCCCCTTCCTGAGGAGGCCCTCGCCGGGATCAAGGAGAACCTCGACGGCATGCGGATGACCAAGCGTTCGCCGCGGCTGAAGGAGATCGCCGAGACCGCGACCTTCCTCGCCTCCGACGGCGCCGGGGCGATCACCGGGACCTGGCTCAACGTGACCAGCGGGATGTACCCGAGCTGAGCCGGGTTATGGTTCCCGGCATGTCCTGGACTAGGGGTGAGCCGCTCACCGACGTACATCGGGAGCGGCTCATCGCCGCCGGGCTCGCGCCGGAGGTGCTCGCCGGGGTCGAGCTGAGCGAGATCACCGGACCTTTGCCGAAGTGGTGGCACGAGGGCGGCAACGCGCTGTACCTGCGTGACGGCTTCCCGCTCGACCAGCGGCTGATCGAGCTGCTCGGGTTCTACCCGTTCTCCGACGCGCTGATCGTGGTCGCGACCGACATCACCTCGATGCAGGCGCTGCTGGTCGGCGGCGACTCACCGACGATCTTCATCGGCCCGGACACGAGCATGGTCTGGGGCGAGATCTACTGTGGCAGCGGCTCTGCGGTGATCCTCTCCGGCGGTCTCGTCGCGACCTCGCGTGCGCAGATCGATGCCCGCAACGGCGGCTCGATCGTGGCTGCCCGCGACCAGCTCTGGGCGGCCAACGTCTACGTCGCCACCGACGACATGCACCGGCTCGAGGATGGTGAGACGGGGCAGCGGATCAATCCGTACGGAGCCAACATCCGCTTCGGCGAGCACGTCTGGCTCGGCCGCGACGCGATCGTCACCGGCCACGCCGAGATCGGTGACGGTGCCGTCGTCGGCATGCGCGCGATGGTCCGCAACCAGAAGGTCGAGCCGCGTACGGCCGTCGCCGGTGTCCCCGCCCGGCTGATCCGTGAGAACGTCGTCTGGGACGGCGAGGACACCCCCTGACGACGGCCTGAGGGTGCCGAACCGGCTGTGTTTGATCAAAAGATGGCCCGCCGCTCGTAACGTCCCATTCACATTGTGCCCGCCGCGGCGTCGCTGCCGGCACGCACGCTTGGCGCCATGGCATCGGCCCACCGCCCCCTTGTGATCGGCCATCGCGGAGCGCCCGGCTATCTGCCGGAGCACTCCCTGGAGTCCTACCGTCTGGCGCTGCGCCAAGGCGTGGACGCGCTCGAGACCGACGTGGTGACGACGAGCGACGGGGTGATGGTGCTCCGACACGAGAACGAGCTCTCCCGCACCACGGATGTCGCCTCGCACCCGGAGTTCGCGGAGCGGCGTACGACCAAGGTGATCAGCGGCAAGAAGTGGACCGGCTGGTTCACCGAGGACTTCACCTTCCCCGAGCTGCTCAGTCTCGGCGCGCCGACGACCAGCCAGCCGATCATCACTCTCGACACGCTGCTGCTACTCGTCGCCGACGAATCGCAGCGTCGCGGGCGCCGGGTCGGCCTGCATGTGGAGGTAAAGCACCCGACCTACTTCGCCTCCATCGGCCTGCCCGTCACCGAGACCCTCCTGCAGACGCTGGCCGACCACGGCGTCGACGCCTGGAACAGCCTCCCGGGCCTGCCCGCGCAGCGGCTGTGGCTGCAGAGCTTCGACGAGGCGTGGGTGCGAGAGATGAGCACCCGCACCGATCTTCCGCTGGTGCAGCTGGTCGACAAGAAGTGGGGTGCGGTCGACTGCGCGGAGATCGCGACGTACGCCCAGGCCATCGGCCCCAAGAAGTCGATGGTCCGCAAGAAGGGGCAGCCGCCGACGGGCTTGGCCGACGAGGCCCACCGGCAGGGTCTGCTGGTCTTCGTCTGGACCCTGAAAGCAGGCCGCGACCAGGCAGATCGCCTCTTCGCGGCCGGGGTCGACGGGGTCTTCGCCGACTACCCGAACCGGCCGATCGCGGCTCTGGCCGACGTCGCCCAGGCACAGACGGCCTGAGGCTGGCGCCCCCGCGTAAGGTCTGGGGCATGGCGCCCCTCATTGCGGACCGTGCGGTCCTGATCGCAGCTCGGGAGGTCCTGATCAGGGATCCCCGCGCGACCATGGCCGCGGTCGCCGAGCAGGCCGGGATGGGGGTGGCAGGGCTCTACCGCCGCTACGCCAACAAGCAGGCGCTGCTGCGAGCGGTCGCGGCTGACAACTACCGCCGCTACATCGCCTTCGCGGAGGCGGCTCTGAGCGACACCGACGACCCCTGGCTCGCGTTCACCGGCTTCCTGCGCCAGGTGCTCGACGACGGCCTCCCGCGGCTCACCCTCGCCCTACGCGATGAGATCACCTTCGACCAGGGCCTGCGTGACCTGGACAAACTCGCGGTCCACACCACCAACCGGCTCCTCCGCGCGGCCCGCGGCAGCGGCATCCTCCGCCCCGACGTCACCCGCACCGACATCGTCGTGATCCTCGAGCAGATCGCTCGCATCGACATCGGAGACGACGTACGCAGCACCGCCCTGCGCCGTCGATACCTAGCCCTGGTCTGCGACGGTCTGCGCGCCGAGGCAGCCAGCCACCGCCTTCCCGGTCCGCCTCCGCACGAGGGCGATCTCACCGGCGGTTGGGCGGGGGAGATCTCCAGCGTCTCCTAGGGTGGTTTGGGTTTGCCGGGGGTCGGTTCGCGGGGTTGGGGTCTCTCGTTGGGCTGGTGGCCGCCGACCCGTTATGGAGGGTGTTCTCGACGGTTCCCGGAGTCAAGGCGATGTATCGAGCTTGTCGAGATGACGGCCTGCCGCCGGTCGCCTTCGGCGATCCTGGACACCGGGCTCCGCCGAGAATTTTGGCTGGTTATCGGGTCGGCGGCGGGGTTTGGTGCGGAGTTCCTTGGGCTGGGTACGGGCTTGGGAATCCAGGGTCGGTGGTTCCCTGGGGGTGCCGTATATGCGGTGCTTTTACAGGACGATGACACCTTGTGAACGGTTCACAAGCACAGTCGTGGGTTTGAGCGTCGATGACCTTGGTGCGGTGGAAGGTGCCGCCTCAGCCGGCTGCTGGCCATGCTGGTCAGACGTCCGCCCGCGCGCGGGCGGGCTGAGCGGGCGGGCTGAGCAGACGGGCTGAGCAGACGGTTGGTGCGATACGCCGTGCCCCAGTGGCACCGCCAGGTCCAGCACGAGCTCGATCAGCCCTGTCCACCGGATGACGACAGGGCCGCGGCCACTGGGCGGGAGTGGGTGCAAGCAGGACGGTGTGCCAGGACACCGATCAGCGACCAGTGCGCCGGTGGGCTCGCGGGGTTACCGACACGGCGACGCGAAGTGGCTGCGGTCGGCCGGTCCGAGCGTGCCTGGTCAGCCTGGTCAGCCGGCTCGGGCACCCCGAGTGAACCGGATCCGCCCATCCGGGAGCCGCTCATGCCCGTAATTGGGGTCGTGGATCCGACGATGATCACTGGGACACAGCAATACCATGTTCGCCAGGTTGGTGCGGCCGCCTTCGGACCACGGTTTGAGGTGGTGGGCTTCGGTCCAGGCGGCGGGTGCGTCGCAGTCCTCGGCCTGGCAGCCCTTGTCGCGCAGCCGGAGGGCGCGGTGTTGGATCGGGTGCGCCAGGCGGGCGGTGCGGCCGAGGTCGAGGATCTCGGAGTCGGTGCCGAGGACGACTGGGACGAGGTCGGCGTTGCAGGCCATCTTGCGGGCCTCGGCGGCGGTGATCTGCTCCCCGTCGAATCCGAGCGCGGCGGTGCCGAGGTCCTTGCGGAGATCGTCCACGCTCATCGTGATGAACACCGTGGTCGCATGCCCACCATGCCGGGGCAACAGATCCACGTCGTAGGTCTCGATGACCCGCGCGAAGGCCTGCCCCAGCAGCCGGTCATAGGGGGCCTTGCGGCCCCGGTTCTCCACGGTCAGCTTCCGCGGCTGGGCGAGGGAGTCCAAGATGGTGCGCAACCGCATCCCGACCGCACGGGAGACCCTTGCGTGAACGTCGATGGTGCCATCGCCGTTGTCGCGGGAGGAGAAGAAGGTGCGTCGTGCGGCCCGTTCTTCCTCCCTCTGCAGCGCCTTGGCTTCGGCCTGCTCGAACCGTTCGGGGTCGATCTTGGCCAGGATCCGGCGTCCGGCGATCTTGAGCTGGTTCGCGGTCAGCTCGGTGGCGTGGTCGACCAGCAGCTTTTCGGCGTGGGCCAGATCGTCGGTGCTGACGGCGGGGTCGGTGGCGATCCGGTCGAGGACTTGGGTGATCACCTGGGCCTTGTCCTGGGACAGCGCCCCTTCGGCGAGGCCGGCGGCGACGAGGTCGTACTTGGCCACGACGGTGGCGAGTTTGAGCTGGGAGCGGGCCACACCCCTGTCGACCAGGAGCTCGGTCCGCATCCATCCCGAGGCGTCCTTGGCGCCGGTCTCCTCGGCGATGTCACCCGCCGTGGCGAGGACCCGCAGATTGAGCGCGGCCTGCATGGCCTGGAGTTTCTCCAAGCGTTCCAGCAGGTCTTTCTTCTGCTCGGTGCGCCAGTAGACGGGGTCGCTGGAGAGGAGTTCCTGGAGGGCGGTCTCGATGACCTCGAGGGCAGCGTCAATCGCGTCACCGGGATTGGTGCCCCAGTGGTCGATGTCGCGGCCGAGACTCATCAGATGCCTCTCTCAGAGGTGTGTCGTGATGGCTCTGATTCTACGCCTCGACTGCCCTTCTGGCTACCTATTTTCCCTGGTCAACCACTGTTTGCGCGGTGAGCGAACGACCTCGTCTTTGTGGATGGTAAGTGGCCCGGAGGGCCACCTCTCACCCCCAGCAACACCACCTGTCCCGAGTCAAGATTCTGCTGCGCCACACCCGGGCCGCCGCCCCGATAGCCAGCCAAGTTTTTCTCGACGGGCGCCGGTGTCCAGGACCGCGAAGCGGCCGGCGAAGCCGGC
>NZ_JBEYUV010000049.1:0-33076 GCF_040643685.1 Nocardioides sp. NPDC047086 | reverse complement strand
TCGAGAACACCCTCAAAGAACGGGTCGGCGGCCCAGGCCAGCCCTCCGGGCGAAACGTTCCGGCAGGGAGTTCTCAGCAAGCTCGATCAGCCGAGGAACCGTGTTGGTCTCGACACGCCTCCGCCTAGCGGCTCCGGCGGCTCGACCAGCGGGGCGGGCTGGTCTCGACAAGCTCGACCAGCGGGACTGGGTGGTCTCGACAAGCTCGACCACCGGGACTGGGTGGTCTCGACAAGCTCGACCACCGGCGTACGAACCTAGCGCCCAACCGCCTTCTCGAGCTCGGCCTTGTTCATCTTCGAACGCCCCTCGACGTTCTTGTCCTTGGCCTCTTCGTACAGCTGCGCCTTGGTTCGCCCGCCCGGGCCGCGGTGACTGCGCAAGCCACCGCGGCGGCCTGAGGAGATGTCGTTGGTCGAGGTACGGCTGCGTTCGCGCGATTCTCCTTCGCGAGCGCGCTCCTTGTTGACCGTACGAGCCGCGATCTCCTCGGCGGTGTCCTCGTTCTCACCGCGCTCGAGCAGACCTTCCTTGACGTGCTCGTACTGGCGTTCTCGCTTCTTGCTCCAGGCACGTTGCGGCATCTCAGTTTCTCCTCTCGGTCGGCTGGTCGAAGCGCTCGTCATCGTCGGCGACGCGCTTGTTGCGGCGGGCGTCGAAGAGCCAGGCGGCGATGCCGGCCAGGACGACGATCACTCCGATCACGGTGAAGATGACGGCTGGAGTAGTCATGCCTTCCGGTACCCACCTCGGGCTCGGGTTACGCGGCGACGGCTACCCGCATCCGGCGGATGATCCGGGCCAGGGCGCGGGAGACCTGCACCTGGGTGGCGCCGATCCGCTCGCCGATCTCGGCCTGGGTCAAGCCGTCGACGAAGCGCAGCTGCAGGATCATCAGGTCGCTCTCGCAGAGGTCGCCGATGGCCTCCCCCACCAGGACCCGTGCCTCAGCGCGGTCGAAACCGGCGTCGACCTCGCCGACCTGCTCGACGAGGGACTCCAGCCCGTCGTCCACCCGCTGAGGAGGTACGCAGCGGGCGTGGTCACGGAAGCAGCGGCGTACCTCGCCCGTCGCCATCGGCACGGCATAGCTCAAGAAGGCACCTTGCGCGGGGTCGTACCGGCGAGCCGCCTTCACCAGCCCCATGTGGGCGGCTTGGCGAAGGTCGTCGACCTCGACACCGCGGCCCGAGTAACGGGCAGCCAGCGAGCGTGCCACCGGGAGGTGGCGTACGACCAGGTCTTCCTGCTGAAGGGGAGCCAGAGGCAGCGGCGTTGCTTCCTGTGTCCTGTCCATGGCCCGAGTCTGTCGCGCAGTCCGGCGAAAAGCCCCGGATCGGGAGAGAAATGGCCCCCAGGGGTGAGCTCAACCCCCACAGCGTACTCACCCCTGAGGGTTAGGACCGCGGTCCCAGGTCCGTTGCCGAGACCGCGGCACCGACAGTGCCGACGTGGTGTCACTCCTCACAGGACTCAGCAGGGAGGAAGTCACCCTGCCTGCTCTGTCGATACGGTATCGGTAACCATTCTGGCCCCTACGGATGCGCCCGATTCGATGGATTTCTCGTCGGGCGGCGCGAACCCGTGGGTTATCGCCCAGCTGACCGCCTGGCTACGGGTGGTGACCTGGATCTTTCGGTAGGCCTGCCGGATGTGGCTCTTCAGCGTGTTCACGCTCACCACGAGCTTGGCGGCGATCTCGTTGTTGGACAGACCCTGCGTGATCAGGGCGAGCACCTCGACCTCGCGCGTGGTGAGCCCGGCCACTGTGCCGAGCCGGTCCTCGCGCTCGTCCAACTGCTCGCCGGAGGCGGTGAGCTCGATGGCGCGTACGAGCTCGCCGGCGTGCACGCTCATCGAGACCCAGGCCTTGGCGCCGAGCGAGTAGGCCTTGACGCGCAGGTCGGGACGCATGTCGCGGCTGAAGATCAGCACCTTGGCGTCGGTCTCCTGAATCAGATGCACGAGGTCGGACCCGTCGGCCAGATGCAGACCGAGGGTGTCGTAGAGGATCACGTCGACACCCGGCGCATGGCTGCGTACGGACGGCAGGGCCGTCACGACCAACCGGTCAGGATAGTCCGCGAGCATGCTGGTGAGCCCGCGCATGACAACTTCCTGCGGGCTGACCACTGCTACCCGCAATACCGCCGAACGCATCACAATTGAACTTTCTCAGATCGGTGGTCGGTTGGACAGGTGTATGGCGACAACACGCCGTGGGTACCAGAGTTGACGTCCAATTCAGAAGCCAATTGAGAGCACTGAGACGGGAGCGTCCCATGTCCGATGTGACCGAAGACCTCAAGAAGGCCTCCGAGCTACCCGAGGGAGACGTGGTCAGAATCCTGCTGCAGCAGCATGCCGGTATCCGTCAGCTCTGCTCCACGGTGGCGAACTCCGAGGGACCGGCCAAGCGCCAGGCGTTCGACGACCTCCGGGTCCTGCTCGCGGTGCACGAGGCGGCCGAGGAGCTCGTCGTCCATCCGGTCACCTCGACCCATGGCGGCGAGCTGCTCGCCAAGGCGCTCAACGCCGACGAGAAGGAGGCCACCGAGATGCTGGCCCGGCTCGAGGAGGTCGGCGTCGAGAGCCCGGAGTTCGACGAGACCTTCCCGATCTTCCAGATCGCGGTCGAGCAGCACACCGAGGAAGAGGAGCGTGTCGAGTTTCCGCTGCTGCTCAGCACGATCGACCAGACGTCGCGGCACATGATGGGCAAGCGGCTGACGGCGACCGAGTTCGTCGCACCGACCCACCCCCACCCCGGCTCCGCCGGATCGATGCCCAAGCAGCTGGCCACCATGCCGTTCCACTCCATCGTGGACCGTGTCAAGGACGCGCTCAGCCGGTCCTGACATGGCACAGTGGGTGTCGAACGGCATCGACGACATCATCGAAGTCTTCAGATGGGAGTAAAAGAATCATGGTCGAGAAGGAAACCAAGGACCCCGTGACCGGCGCGGACGAGAGCACCGAGTCCCCGATCCCCTTCCCCACCCCGGAGCGGGTCGAGGAGGAAGGCGAGGAGCGCGATCGCCAGGACGAGATCGAGGAAGAGACCTTCCCCGCCAGCGACCCGCAGTCCAGCTGGGCAGGCCCGGCCGATCCTCGGGACCGCTGACCCTCAGGCCAGGCCCCGGCGCTCCAGCAGCGGAGCGATCGGGGCTGGCCGCCCCCGCCACTCCGCGTAGGACTCCAGCGGGTCGCGGGTGCCCCCGATGCCGATCACATAGCGGACGTACGCCTCGCCGTTCTCCCTGGTCAGCCCGCCGTTCTCCCGGAACCAGGCGACCGTGTCGGCGTCGAGGACCTCGGACCAGATGTAGGAGTAGTAGGCCGAGGCGTAGCCGCCGAAGATGTGCTTGAAGTACGCCGTGTAGTAGCGCGGCCGCACCGCCGGGTTGTCCAGTCCTACCGCCGCGAGCGCGGCCGCCTCGAACTCCCCCACCGCCTCCGGCGAGGTCGGGACATCGGCCGGGCCGAGCTCGTGCCAGGCCAGGTCGATGAGCGCGGCGGCCAGGTACTCGGAGGTCGCGAACCCCTCGTTGAACGTGGCGGACGCCTCCAGCTTGCCGAGCACGTCGGCCGGGATCGGCTCGCCGGTCTCGTGATGCACGGCGTAGTTGGCGAGCACCTCGGGCCAGAGCATCCACATCTCGTTGACCTGGGACGGATACTCGACGAAGTCACGGTAGACCGACGTCGCCGCGAACCGCGGGTACGTCGCCCGCGCCAGCAGCCCGTGGAGCGCGTGGCCGAACTCGTGGAAGAGTGTGTTGACCTGGTCGAACGTGAGCAGCGTCGGCTCACCCGGCGCCGGCTTGGGCACGTTGAGGTTGTTGGTCACGATCGCCGACGGCTCACCCAGCAGCGTGTTGGCGGTGACGTAGGAGTTCATCCACGCACCGCCCTTCTTCGAGTCGCGGGTGTAGAGATCGAGCAGGAAGAGCCCGATCGGCTCGCCGTCGCGGGAGACCTCGAAGACGCGTACCTCGGGGTGATAGCCCTGCAGGTCAGGGCGCTCCTCGAAGGTCAGCCCGTAGAGCCGGCCGGCGGCGAAGAAGACGCCGTCGCGCAGCACCCGGTCGGCCTCGAACCACGGCCGCAGCACGGCCAGGTCGACGTCGTACTCCGAGACCCGGACCTTCTCCGCGTAGAACGGCCAGTCCCAGGCCTCGATCGGCCCGCCCGCCGAGGCCTCCAGCGCGGCCTGCTCGGCCCGGGCGTTGCGAGCCGCCGGCGCGGCCAGCCGCTCCAGCATGTCGCGGACGGCCTTGGGCGTGCCGGCCGTGTTGTCGGCGGTCACCAGGCCGGCGTAGCTGTCGAACCCGAGCAGCCGCGCCTTCTCCGCCCGCAGCCGCAGCGCGTCGAGCGCGATGCCACGGGTGTCGTTGGCGTTGCCGCGCGAGCCGCGGGCGAGCTGGGCCTCGAACAGCCGCTGCCGAAGCTCCCGGTTCTCGAGCACCGAGAGGTAGGGGTGGGCGGTGAACAGGGTCAGCGTGATCAGGAACTTGCCCGCCAGGCCCCTGCCCTCGGCTGCCGCCGCGGCCGCGGAGATCTCCCCCGGGGTCAGCCCGGCGAGCTCCTCGACGGTGTCGACGACCACGGCGAGGTCGTTGGAGTCGGCCTGCGCCGCCTGCCCGAAGGCGGCCTCGAGCCCGGAGATCTCCTGGTTGAGATCCCGCAGCCGTGCCTTCTCCGCGGGACCCAGGGCGGCGCCGGCGAGCACGAAGTCACGGTGGTAGCGCTCGACCAGATAGCGGTCCTCACCCTCCAGCTCGGCCCGCTTCTCATGGACCGCGTTCACCCGCGCGAACAGCGCGTCGTCGAGGAGCATCGCGTCGTGGTGGGCCGCCAGCCGCGGAGCGTACGCAGCATGGAGCTCGTCCAGATCGTCGTCGGAGTCCGCGGAGAGCAGCGAGAAGAACACCCGCAGGACCCGGTCCAGCCGCTCACCGGACCGCTCCAGGGCGACGAGGGTGTTCTCGAACGTCGGCTCCTCGGTGGAGGACGTGATCGCGGCGAGCGCGGCCAGCTGCTCGGCCATCCCCTGCTCGATCGCCGGGCCGTAGTCCTCGATCGAGATGTCCGCGAAACGGGGCAGGCGGTGGGGCAGGTCACTGGGCTCGAGTAGGGCGTCGATCACATCGCGCACGCTATCTGACACAGGCCGCAGGCGTCCCCGCGATATCGGCTACCTTGGCACCATGGCCGATTTCGATGACCTGCTTGCCGCGAACCGAGACTATGCCGAGAAGTTCGGCGACGGAGGCTTCGACGGCGTGGCTCACGCCGGGGTCGCCATCGTGACCTGCATGGACTCGCGCATCGAGCCGCTCGCCCTGCTGGGCCTGGGCCTCGGCGACGCCAAGATCTTCCGCAACCCCGGTGGCCGGGTGACCCCGCAGGCGATGGAGGCGCTGGTGCTCGGCGTGCACCTGCTCAATGTCAAGCGCATCCTGATCGTGCCTCACACCCGCTGTGCGGTCGCCTCCAACACCGAGGCCGAGCTGCGCGCCAAGCTCGCCGAGTCCGCCGGCCAGGACGCCTCCTGGCTCGACCTCACCGTCGTCGTCGACGACCAGGTCCGTGCGCTCGCCGAGGACGTCGCCAAGGTCCGCTCGCACCCGTTCGTCCCCGAGGATGTCAAGGTCGGCGGCTTCATCTACGACGTCGACACCGGGCTGCTCAACCAGAAGATCTGAGTCCGAGCCTGCGACCCTGCGAGCGAAGCGAGCAGGGTCGCAACGCGAGGAGATCGAGCGAGCGCAGCGGGTGAGCGGAGCGAACCCGCGAAGCGGGTCGAGATCCACGCCTCGAGCGACGTGCCGCGCTCGACGCCTGAAAATGCCATGCGCCCCAACCACCCGTAGGCAAGAGTTGAGGCGTGAGCCTCACCGAACCGGCACAGCGTGAGATCGCCGCCCAGGCGATCGACCTGCACAAGACCTACGGCAAGGGTGCCGCAGAGGTCCGCGCGCTCGACGGCGTGAGCCTGGACCTCTACGCGGGGCAGTTCACCGCGATCATGGGGCCGTCGGGCTCGGGCAAGTCGACGCTGATGCACTGCCTGGCGGCGCTCGACAAGCCCACCACCGGCGAGGTGATCGTCGGCGGTCGCAAGCTCGGCAAGCTCCGCGACCGCCGCCTCACCTCGCTGCGGCGCGACAAGATCGGGTTCGTCTTCCAGGCGTTCAACCTGGTGCCGACGCTGACCGCGCAGGAGAACATCCTGCTGCCGCTCTCCCTGGCCCGGAAGAAGCCGGACCCGGGGTGGTTCGACCAGGTCATCGACACGGTCGATCTGCGGCCGCGGCTCTCGCACAAGCCGAGCGAGCTCTCCGGCGGTCAGCAGCAGCGGGTCGCGTGTGCCCGGGCGCTGGTCTCCAAGCCCGACATCGTCTTCGCCGACGAGCCGACCGGCAACCTCGACTCCACCTCGGCCGCCCAGGTGCTCGACTTCCTGCGCCACAGCGTCGACGACCTGGGCCAGACCATCGTCATGGTCTCCCACGATCCGGTCGCCGCCTCCTACTGCGACCGGGTGATCTTCCTGGCCGACGGCCGCGTCGTCGACGAGCTGGCCAAGCCGAGCCGCGAGGAGATCCTGGCTCACATGGCCGACCTGCAGGCGCGGGCGATGGGCCTGGCCCCGATAGGCGAAGGCGCCTGAGGGTGAACGAGCGTCAGCGAGTGAACCAAACCATCGGCACGCCGCCGTACCCTGGCGCTTGCGCAATTGAGGTGGCGGCGTGCTCCGGCTGACACTGCGCAATCTCGCGGCGCACAAGGTGCGCCTGCTGATGTCGACGCTCGCGATCGTCCTGGGCGTGGCGTTCCTGGCCGGCGTACTCACGTTCTCTCACGGGCTCGACCGCACCTTCTCCGGGATCATCAACGGCTCCACGCCCGATGCCCAGGTGCGCCCGGCCAACAGCGCCAGCTCGGCCGAGGCCAGCCGCCCCGGCAGTGGCGGCGCGGCCACGCTGGCGCCGGAGACCATCGAGAAGCTGCGTACGCTGCCGGAGGTGGACCGTGCCGACGGGGTCGTCCAGGGCGCGGGGCTCTACGTGCTCGACACCGACGACAAGCTGGTGAGCAGCTCGGGCGCGCCGACGCTGGCCTTCAACCACACCGGGACCCCCAACCTGCTCGGCGAGCCGTCGCTCGAGCTCAGCCGAGGGAGCTGGCCGACCGGAGAGAAGGAGCTCGTCCTCGACGAGGCGACCGCGGAGAAGGCCGGCTACCGGGTCGGAGACTCCGTCACGCTGATCGCGCCCCAGGGCGAGACCCGCCGCACGGTCACCCTCACCGGCATCGCCGCCTTCAACGGCGGCGGCACCGCCGGCGCGCAGCTGCTGATCTTCAGCACGACCGGAGCCCAGAGCCTGTTCACCGACGGCAAGGACGTCTACTCCGGGATCTCGCTGACCGCCGCTCCCGGCGTCTCCCAGAAGGAGCTCGTCGAGGCCGCGAAGACGGTGGTCCCGAAGGGGTTCGAGGCCGTCACGGGCGACAAGATGGTCGAGGAGTCCGAGGACGCGATCGGTGAGTTCCTCGACGTGATCTCGGTCTTCCTCATCGTCTTCGCGGTGATCGCCGTCATCGTCGGCGCCTTCATCATCGTCAACACCTTCTCGATCCTGATCGCGCAGCGCTCCCGCCAGCTGGCGCTGCTGCGCGCCCTGGGAGCCTCCCGCCGCCAGGTCACCACCTCGGTGCTCTTCGAGGCACTGGTGATGGCGCTGGTCGCGGCCACCATCGGCATCCTCGCCGGCTGGGGGCTCGCCCACGGCCTGGCCGCCGCCTTCCGTCAGGCCGGCCTGGAGATCGCCTCCGACGTCCTCGTCCTCACCCCACGCACCATCTGGATCTCCTACGCCGTGGGCGTCCTCGTCACGCTCGCCGCGGCCCTGCTCCCTTCCCGCCGGGCCGGAAAGGTCCCGCCGGTGGCGGCGATGCGCGAGGACACCCAGCCGCCGGCCAGATCCACCGTGCTGCGTACGTCGGTGGGGCTCGTCCTGCTGGTCGCCGGGCTCGCGATCGCGGCGGTGCCGCGGATCGGGGTCCCGCAGATCACTCTTCCCGGCGGGTTCGACGTGCCGACGAGCCCGGCGCTGTGGGTGGGCGTCGGGGCCGGGGTCTCGATCCTCTCGGTCGCCTGGATCAGCGCGTTCCTGGGCCGCCCGGTGCTGGCGGCACTGCGTACGGTCTCGGGGGCCGTCTTCGGGATGACCGGCAAGCTGGCAGGTCAGAACGCGATGCGCGACCCGCGGCGCACCGGCGCCACCGCGTCGGCGCTGATGATCGGGCTGGCGCTGGTCTCGCTGATCGGCGTGCTCGCCGCCTCGATGAACGCCTCGATCACCGACGTGGTCGAGGAGCAGTTCAAGCCCGACCTGGTCGTGCAGAGCCCGACCTTCACCCCGTTCCCCACCTCGATCGGCGACGAGATGGAGAAGGTGGAGGGCGTCGCGACCGTCTCCCGCTCGCAGATCGCCCAGGCCGTCGTGGGCAAGGTCGACCTGCAGAACCCGAAGAAGAACGAGGTCGCGTTCCTCTTCGGGGTCGACGAGCACCTGCCGCAGGTCTACGACCTCGACGTGCTCGAGGGCAGCGAGGACGTCAAACCCGGGCAGGTGCTGGTCACCGACGAGGCCGCCAAGGAGCACGACTGGCGACTCGGCGACCGCATCGACCTCACCTTCGTCAGCGGCCGCCAGGCGCACCCGCAGATCAGCGGGATCATCGCCCGGACCCAGGTCACCGGCGACATCACGGTGCGGATCGAGGACCTCGTCGCGGCCAAGGTGCCGCGCGAGGACGCCTCGCTCAGCATCCTGCTCGCGCGTGGGGCCGATCCGGCCGTCGTCCACGAGCGTCTCGACAAGCTCGTCGAGGATCAGCCGGTGGTCGCGGTGCAGGACAAGGACGAGTTCGCCGAGTCGATCAAGGGGCAGGTCAACCAGCTGCTCTACATGATCTACGGCCTGCTCGCGCTGGCGATCGTGATCGCGGTGATCGGCATCGTCAACACCCTCGGCCTCAGCGTCATCGAGCGCACCCGTGAGATCGGCCTGCTGCGTGCCATCGGCCTCTCCCGCGGGCAGCTGCGCCGGATGATCACCCTGGAGTCGGTGACGATCGCGGTGCTCGGCGCGGTCCTCGGGCTCGTTCTCGGGGTGCTCTTCGGGGTGCTGCTGCGCGACGCACTGCGCGAAGACCTCACCAGCCTGTCGGTGCCGCTGGACCAGCTGGCCGTCTTCCTCGCGATCTCGGTGGTCGTCGGTGTCCTGGCCGCGCTCCTCCCCGCCATCCGCGCGGGGAGGGAAAACGTCCTCAAGGCGATCGCCTCGGAGTAGGCTGCCTCGGGTGAGCACCGAGCATTCCATAGACCTGCCCGAACCCACCCTCCGCGTCAGCGAGCCGGAGACGGCCGCAGTCGGAATCCCCGGCGTGGCCCACTCGATGGAGTACGCACTGCGCGAGATGGGCCCCCGACGGAGCCTGCAGACGCTCCTCAAGGTCAACCAGGTCGGCGGCTTCGACTGTCCCTCGTGCGCCTGGCCGGATCCCGACCACCGCAAGGCGGCGGAGTTCTGCGAGAACGGCGCCAAGGCGGTGGCGTGGGAGGCGACCCGCAAGCGGGTCGACCGCGACTTCTTCGCGGCCAACTCGGTCGCCTCGCTCAACGAGCGCGACGACCACTGGCTGGAGTCGCAGGGCCGGCTGACCGAGCCGATGTACCTCGCCCCCGGCGCGACCCACTACTCCCCCATCACCTGGACCGACGCGATCTCGCTGATCGCCGACCGCATGCGCGCGACCACCCCCGACCGTTCGGTCTTCTACACCTCCGGCCGCGCGTCCAACGAGGCGGCGTTCGTCTACCAGCTGCTCGCCCGCCAGCTCGGCACCAACAACCTGCCCGACTGCTCCAACATGTGCCATGAGTCCAGCGGCACCGCGCTCGGCGAGGTCATCGGCATCGGCAAGGGCACCGTCACCTACGACGACCTCGCCGAACACACCGACCTGATCTTCGTGGTCGGCCAGAACCCCGGCACCAACCACCCGCGGATGCTGACCGCGCTCGAGTCCGCCAAGGAGAACGGCGCCAAGGTCGTCTCGGTCAACCCGCTGCGCGAGGCCGGACTGGGGCGGTTCCGTAACCCTCAGACCGTACGCGGCGTCACCGGCATCGGCACCCAGCTCGCCGACGTCCACGTCCCCGTGCAGGTCAACGGCGACCTGGCGCTGTTCGCCGGGATCAACAAGCTGCTCGTCGAGCGCGACGCCGTCGCGCACGCGTTCCTGGAGGAGCACACCGACGGCTTCGAGGTCGCCGCGCAGGCGTGGGCGGCGATGGAGTGGGACGAGATCACCCGGCTCAGCGGCATCTCGCGCGAGGAGATCGAGTCCCTCACCGACCTGGTCGAGTCCCGCGAGCGCGTCATCGTGTGCTGGGCGATGGGCCTGACCCAGCACAAGAACTCGGTCGCCACGATCCGCGAGATCGCCTCGTTCCTGCTGCTGCGCGGCAACATCGGCAAGCCCGGCGCCGGTGCCTGCCCGGTCCGGGGCCACTCCAACGTGCAGGGTGACCGCACGATGGGCATCTGGGAGAAGCCGCCGGCGTGGTTCCTCGACGCCGTCGGCGCCGAGTTCGGCATCACGCCTCCGCGTGAGGACGGCTACGACGTGGTCGCCGCCATCGAGGCGATGCGCGACGGCGCCGTCGACGTCTTCCTCGCCCTGGGCGGCAACTTCGCCGCCGCGACCCCCGACACCGCCGTCACCACGGCTGCGCTGGCCAACGTCGGCCTCACCGTCCAGATCTCGACCAAGCTCAACCGCAGCCACCTCCACCACGGACGCGAGGGCCTGATCCTCCCCTGCCTGGGCCGCACCGAGCGCGACGAGACCGGCGGTCGCGAGCAGTACGTCACCGTCGAGGACTCGATGGGCATGGTCCACGCCTCCTACGGCCGCCTGCTCCCGGGTTCGAAGGAGCTGCGCAGCGAGGTCGGCATCGTCTGCGCGATCGGTGAGGCTCTGTTCGGCTCGGACCAGGGCGTCGACTGGGCAACGATGGGCGTGGACTACTCCCGGATCCGCTGGCACATCTCCGCGGTGATCCCCGGGTTCGAGGACTTCGAGACCCGGCTGAAGGCGCCCGGTGGCTTCGCCCTGCCCAACCCTCCGCGCGACTCGCGCACCTTCACCACCGCGACCGGTCGGGCCCGGGTCACCGCCAACCCGCTGACCGCGGTCACCGCTCCCCCGGGCCACCTGCTGCTGCAGACGCTGCGCTCCCACGACCAGTTCAACACCACGGTCTACGGCTACAATGACCGCTACCGCGGCATCAAGGGCGGGCGCCACGTCGTCTTCGTCAACCCCGAGGACCTCCGCGAGCTGGGCATCGCCGACGGCGACACCGTCGACATCGTCTCGGTCTGGACCGACGGCGAGCGCCGGGCCGAGGGCTTCCGTGTCGTCGCGTACGCCACCCCTCGCGGCTCCACCGCGGCGTACTTCCCGGAGACGAACGTCCTCATCCCGCTCGACTCCTACGCCGACGGCAGCCGCACCCCGACCTCGAAGTCGGTCGTCGTACGCCTCGAACCCCGCTGACCTGGCTCGTCCTGACCCAAATCCCCGCCGAGTCGGCTCGTCCTGACCGAAATTGTCGCCGAGTCGGCTCGTCCTGACCCAAATCCCCGCCGAGTCGGCCCGTCATAACGCGCCGACTCGGCGATCCGGCACGTCAGTTTGCGCCGACTCGGCGACGAATCCGGTCAAGACGAGCCGACTCGGCATCTCGCGGGGAATTCCTTTGCCGGGGCCGCTGTTGATGCCTATCGTGATGCGCATGTTCCGCGTGGTTCCCGAGTTCGACCTGTCAGGCACGAGCCTGACGGGCGCTCCCACGTGGGCTCCGTCAGTCGATTGCACCGGCGCTCGAAGCTGACCCTCCTCCTGCCTCGCAGGACCCGCGGAGGAGGGTGGCCCGCACCGGCCCCCTCACCGCGGTGACAGCGCTGTGAGGGCTTGCCGGAGGGTCCTGGCTCACCCGTCAATCAACTGATCAGACAAAGGAACTCTCATGGCCAAGGGCCAGTTCGTGCGGACCAAGCCGCACCTCAACATCGGGACGATGGGTCACGTCGACCACGGCAAGACCACCCTGACCGCCGCGATCACCAAGGTGCTCGCGGAGCGCGACCCGAGCGTGAACCGCTTCATCGCCTTCGACGGCATCGATCGTGCCCCGGAGGAGCTGCAGCGCGGGATCACGATCAACATCTCGCACGTCGAGTACGAGACCGCGACCCGGCACTACGCGCACGTCGACATGCCCGGGCACGCAGACTACGTGAAGAACATGATCACGGGCGCCGCCCAGGTGGACGCCGCGATCCTGGTCGTCTCCGCGCAGGACGGCGCCATGCCGCAGACGCGGGAGCACGTGCTGCTCGCGCGCCGGGTGGGCGTGCCGTACCTGGTGGTGGCGCTCAACAAGGCCGACACCGTCGACGACCCGGAGCTGCTCGACCTGGTCGAGCTGGAGGTCCGTGACCTCCTCTCCGAGTACGGGTTCCCCGGCGACGACGTACCTGTCGTCCGGGTCTCCGGGCTGAAGGCGCTGGAGGGCGACCCCGAGTGGACCGCCGCGATCGGCGACCTGCTGGATGCGATCGACGAGTACGTGCCGGTGCCGGAGCGTGAGCTCGGCGAGCCGTTCCTGATGCCGATCGAGAACGTCGTCACCATCACCGGCCGGGGCACGGTCGTGACCGGTGCCGTCGAGCGCGGCTCGCTGAAGGTCGGCGACGCGGTCGAGGTCGTGGGGCTCGGCGCGACGGTCACCAGCACCGCGATCGGTCTGGAGACGTTCGGCAAGTCGCTGGAGTCCGCCGAGGCGGGCGACAACGCGGCCGTGCTGCTGCGTGGGGTCAAGCGCGACGAGGTACGTCGCGGCCAGGTGGTGGCGCTGCCGGGCAGCGTACGTCCGCACCGGAGGTTCCGGGCGAACCTGCACGCGCTCTCCACCTCCGAGGGTGGCCGGCACACCCCGTTCGCCGCGGACTACCGGCCGCAGTTCTACTTCCGGACCACGGACGTGCCCGGCGGGATCGACCTGGGTGACATCGCCCTGGTGATGCCCGGCGACACGATCGAGCTCGGCGTGGAGCTGGAGAAGCCGATCGCGATGGACGTCGGCCTCGGTTTCGCGGTCCGCGAGGGCGGTCACACCGTCGCCGCCGGCACCGTCACCGAGCTGCTCGACTAGCTCGACCGGATAGCGGAACGGCCCTCACCTGGTGGGGGCCGTTCCTTCATCTTCTCAGTCGCGCGGGCGCCAGCGCTTCCACAGTGCCTCGCCCTCGGCGCGCACCTTTCCGTCCCACTCCAGCCGTACCAGTGAGGTGATCTGGTCCTCGCTGGCCTCCTTGGTGGAGGCGATCAGCGTGACCGGTTCCTTGAGCGGAGCCGGGCGCCGGTAGCGTACGTCGATCCCTGCCGTCACATAGGCCAGCGACTCCCCCTCGGCAGGCATCCAGCCGTTGAGGAAGGCCTCCTGGTGCACCGCGGCGGCGCTGTGGCAGTCGAGCACGGTCGCGATGATCCCGCCGTTGAGGAACCCGCCACCGTTGTCGTGCTGCGGCCACGGCTGGAAGGTCGCGGTCACGCTCCCGTCCAGCTGCGGATAGCTCTTCAGCTGGAGCCCCTGGGTGTTCGCCGGCCCGCACCCGAAGCAGGTCATCGTCGGCCACCACTCGTCCTGCAACGCCATCATCTTCACCGCGCCACCATAACCACGATCAGCCGATCCCGGTCCGGAAGCCCTCGCGCCAGGTGGCGTACGACGGCGTCCAGCCGAGCTCCCGCTTGGCCTTGGCGTTGGACGACCCCCGCACAGAGGTCATCAGCGCGACACCGAACTCGCCGATCAGCGGCTTGGCCAGCCATGCGGGCAGCCGCATCGGGTTTCGGCCACCGACCTGCTCGGCCAGGAACGGCATCCACTGGTTCACCGGCGCAGGCTCGTCATCGACGATGTTGTAGACCGCCCAACGCGGTGAGCTGGTGCACGACCACCTCAGGTGCGGCCTTGGTGACCGCGTCGGAGACGCTCTGCGCGTTCAGCGGGTCCATCACGATCCCGGTCGCGCCCATGCCGGCCAGGGTCTCGCGTCCCGCCTCGTGCCGGGTCGAGCCGTAGACCTCGTGCCCGGCGGCCACCAGGAGCGGCACCATCCGCATGCCGACCGCGCCGGTTCCGCCTGCGATGAAGATTCGGATCGTTCTTTCCTCTCGTCGATGTTTGATCCCACCGACGAAACGACCTGCGCTCCTGTGACAGCTGGCGTAAGGTCCTGCGATCGTGGACCTCGCAACCGCCCATGACGGGCTCCGCCCGCTGATGTTCTCGATCGCCTACCGGATGCTCGGCAGCGTCGCCGAGGCGGAGGACATCGTGCAGGAGGCGTTCCTACGGATGCACCGCAGCGCTCAGCATTCCGACGAGAACGTCGAGAACCTCGATGCGTACGCCACCACCGTCACCACCCGGATCGCCATCGACACCCTGCGCTCGGCCCGTCACCGCCGGGAGCAGTACGTCGGGCCCTGGATGCCCGAGCCGATCCTGGTCTCCGACGAGGACCCCAGCCACCGCCTCGAGCTCGACGAGACCGTCAGCACCGCGTTCCTGGTCCTCCTCGAGTCGCTCACGCCGGTCGAGCGTGCGGTGTTCGTGCTGCGCGAGGTGCTGGGCTACGACTACGAGGACATCGCGCCGGTCGTCGGCAAGAGTGCGACCAACTGCCGCCAGATCTTCACCCGCGCCCGCAAGCGGATCGCCGACGGCACACCCCGGTTCGACCCGTCCCGCGAGCGCCGCGACCAGCTCGCCTCCCAGTTCGTCGCCGCACTGTCGGCCAGCGACATCGCCGGCCTGGAGCGGCTGCTCGCCGACGACGTGGTGTTCGTCGCCGACGGCGGCGGCCGGGCTCCCGCCATCCAGAAGCCGATGCTCGGCGCCGTCGCCGTCGCCCGCTTCCTGCTCGGGCTCATGCGTCAGGGCGAGCGCTTCGGCGTACGCCTCGAGCTCTCCAGCGCCAACGGTCAGCCGGCCATGCTCACCCGCGGTGCCGACGGCGCCCTGCTGGGCGTCATCGCGCTCGACGTCGAGGGCGGCCGGATCGTACGCATGCACAACGTCCTCAACCCCGACAAGCTCGGCCACCCCGACAAGCTCGGCCACCTCGGCGAGGTCGGCGACCTCTTCGCGCTGCTGGCCGAGCGCTGACCGACGCGACTGACGCCTCGGCGGTCAGGAGAGGTCGGCCTTGCTGATGATCCCGTGCACCCCGACCGTACGGTCGACGACCTGCGAGACCACGAAGTCAGCGGCGGCGGAGAGGTAGGCGTACGCGATCGCCCGGTCCAGACCCTTGTCGTGCTCGAGGAAGTCGAGGGCGTTGACGACCGCTCGCCTCATCGCGACATCGAGGTCGCTGCCCTGGCCGTCGACCGACCCGTCCGGGTCGGAGAGGCCGATCGGGATGTATGCGCCGTCCGTCTCGGCGAACGGGTAGTCGTACGCCACCGATGGAGCGTCACCCGACCCGGGCTTGCACACCGTCAGCCGGAACGTGCCCCGAAGCGAGCCCTCCAGCGCCGTGAGCGCGACCTCGCCGTTGCCCATGGCCATGTGCGGATCGCCAACATAGAACAGCGCCCCCTCGGCCTTGACCGGGAGGTAGAACGTCGAGCCCGCCCCGAGCAGGTTGATGTCGATGTTGCCGCCGCCGAGCGTCGGCGGGATCGAGTTCGCCTCCGGAGCAGTCAGCTCGGTCGTCTCGGCGTAGGCCACGCCCATCGTTCCGAAGAAGGTGTTCACCGGGAAGCTCACCCGGGATGTACCGGCGCCCATCCTCACCTTGTCGCCATTGAGCTCGGCAAAGACCGACACGTTCCCGTACGCCGTGGGCTCCCGGCTCCCGCGCCCGTCGGTCGCCACCGGCGGCATCACCTCGTCCAGCGTGATCCCCGCGGGTGCCGTTCCGTCCCTGGTGAGCGCGAGCGCGCCCTTGCCGTGACGCGAGGAGACGATTCCGTACGGCACCCGCGGCGTCGCCTCGAGCGTCTCGATCTTGAGCACGTCGCCGGGCTCGGCGCCCTCGACGAAGACCGGCCCGGTGATGACATGAGGCCCGTCGACGTCGAAGTTGCGCCGGGTGCGGTCATAGGAGGCGGCCACCTCGACCGCGTCGCGGAGCACGTTCTTGCTGCGTACGCCGTGCTCACCGAACCACGCGACCGGGTCGCGGCCCTGATCCTCGAGGATGCCCTCGTGGGAGATGGAGTCGATCGTCACCGTACGCCCGGACCGCACCCGCGCCACCGCCGAAGCGTGGACCGAAGGGACGTAGCCCCACAGCACGTCGTCCGTCTCCGAAGGCAGGTAGACATCGCCTGCGATCCGGCCCTCGCCCGGCTGCAGGATGCCGCCGAACCGTCCTGGCTTCCGCGGGGCCGCGGAACCATGGGCGTGAGCCGCACCCGAAGCACCGACCGCCGCCGCACCGGCACCGGCGACACCCAGTGCCGCCTGTACAAGCCTTCGTCGTCCCAGACCCGCGGCCAGGTGCTCGGCAGCTTTGCGTCCGTCATGCGTCATCGTCGTCTCCTCAACCTCGGCTACAGCGAGCCTGACGCTAGGGAAGCCCCATTTCGGGCCGGTGACACCAGCGGGTCAGCGGCGTATCTACTCCTCCAGGAAGGTGCGCAGCGACTGGTCGACCAAGGGACGGCCCAGCTCACCCGAGGTCAGCGCCGCACCGAGGGCACTTACCGAGTCGAGGCGACTGACGAGGTCGACCAGCTCGCCGACCTCCTCGGCCAGCTCGGTGGGGGTGGTCGCACCCAACGGCCGGTCCAGCAGCAGCGGGCAGTCGACCGGGCCGCCCTCCGGTTCCGGGTGGCCGAGGGCGGCGACCCAGCAGCCGATCTCGAAGCGCAGCGGCGCGCTCGGGCCGGCGCCTTGGGCGCGCAGGTCGATGTACCACACGACGTCGTCGCTCTTGGGGTCACCGAGCCGGTGATGGCCCTTGCGCAGCGGCATGCCGCCCGTCTTGAAGGCCTTGGTCGCCGCTGTCCGGGCTGACTTCTGGTCCATCGCTGAGGTCACGGCCCTAGAAGTCGAGGTCGGTCTCGGAGAGCTGACCGCCTCCGGCGACGATGAACTCCTTGCGCGGAGCGACATCGGAGCCCATCAGCAGGTCGAAGACCCCCGCGGCCGCGTCCGCGTCGTCCAGCGTCAGCCGGCGAAGCGTCCGGTGGCGCGGGTCCATGGTGGTCTCGGCCAGCTGGTCGGCGTCCATCTCACCCAGACCCTTGTAGCGCTGCACCGGGTCCTTCCAGGTGACGTTCTTCTTCTTCAGCTCGGCGAGCTTCCGCTGCAGCTCCGGGTCGGAGTAGGTGTAGATGTACTTCTCCATCCCCTTCTTCGGGTTGGAGATCTCGATCCGGTGCAGCGGCGGGACCGCGGTGTAGACCTTGCCGGCGGCGATCAGCTCGGGCATGTACTTGAAGAACAGGGTCGCCAGCAGCGTCCGGATGTGGGCGCCGTCGGAGTCGGCGTCGGCCATGAAGATGATCTTGCCGTAGCGCGCCGCGTCCAGGTCGAAGCTGCGGCCGGTGCCCGTCCCGACCACCTGGATGATGGAGGAGCACTCGGCGTTCTTCAGCATGTCGCCGACCGAGGCCTTCTGGACGTTGAGGATCTTGCCGCGGATCGGCAGCAGCGCCTGGAACTCCGAGTTGCGGGCCACCTTGGCGGTGCCGAGCGCGGAGTCACCCTCGACGATGAACAGCTCGGCGCGGTCGTCGGTGGTGCGGCAGTCGGCGAGCTTGGAGGGCAGCGCGGAGGACTCCAGCGCGTTCTTGCGCCGCTGGTTCTCCTTCTGCTGACGCAGCGAGAGCCGGGTCTTGGAGGCGGCGTACACCTTCTCCATCACCAGCTTGGCCTGCTGCTTCTGCGCCCCGCGCGACTCGGTGAGGAACGTCTTCATCTCGGCGGCCACGACCTTGCGCACCACGCTGCGAGCGGCCGGGGTGCCGAGGATCTCCTTGGTCTGGCCCTCGAACTGCGGCTCGGCCAGGCGCACCGTGACCACGGCGGTCATCCCCTCGAGGATGTCCTCCTTGACGATGTCCTTGTCGTTGACCTTGAGCACCTTGGCGGCGCGCATGGCGTCGTTGAACGTCTTGGTCAGCGCGTTCTCGAAACCGCTGACGTGGGTGCCGCCCTTCGGGGTGGCGATCACGTTGACGAAGGAGCGGATCTCGGTGTCGTAGCCGCTGCCCCACCGCACCGCGATGTCGACGCCGAGCTCGCGCTCGACGTCCTGCGGCGTCATGTGGCCGGCATCGTCGAGCATCGGCACGGTCTCGGTGAAGGTATCCGAACCCTGCAGGCGCAGTACGCCGCTGACCGGCTCGTCCTTGGCCAGGAAGTCGACGAACTCGGCGATGCCGCCGTCGTGGCGGAACTTCTCCTCGACCGGGTCCGACCCGGACAGGTCGCGGATGACCAGCTCGAGACCGGGGACGATGAAGCTCGTCTGCCGGGCCCGGCCGAGCAGCCCCTCGAGCTCGAAGCGAGCGTCCTTGGTGAAGATCTGCCGGTCGGGCCAGAACCTGACCCGGGTGCCGGTCTTGCCCTTGGCGACCCGCTTGCCCTTGCGGGTCAGGCCGCTCTGCGGTGTGAAGCCGGCCGCGGGGCCCTCACCGTCGAAGACACCGGGCACGCCACGGCGGAACGACATCCCCTGCTGGGCCGGCGAGCGGTCCACGTCGATGTCCATACGGCTCGAGAGCGCGTTGACGACCGAGAGGCCGACACCGTGCAGACCGCCGGTCGCGTTGTAGGAGCCGCCACCGAACTTGCCACCCGCGTGCAGCTTGGTCGCGACCACCTCGACGCCCGGAAGCCCGGTGCGGGGCTCCTTGTCGGTCGGGATGCCGCGGCCGTCGTCGTAGACCTCCACCGAGCCGTCGGGATGCATCGTCACCTCGACGTGGCCGGCGACTCCGGCCAGCGCCTCGTCGACGCCGTTGTCGATGATCTCCCACAGGCAGTGCATGAGGCCGCGGGTATCGGTCGAGCCGATGTACATACCGGGACGCTTGCGCACCGCCTCCAGACCCTCGAGGACGAGGAGGTGCGCTGCGTTGTAGGTGTTGTCAGAGATGATCGGCTCCTGGCTGTACTGCGTTACTGCGTTGTCCCGCTGGGGCATTGCATGGGGGTGGCCCTCGGAAGAAATCTACCGTGCGACACGCCCGGGTCTCACGCAGGCACGCGGCAACCGGCCCATGCGCCATCGGGCGGCACACGTACGTCGTGATCGGTCCGTTACGTGGAACTTGTGGGTTTCGATGCACGAAATGGTCGGTCGACAGGTAAGAATGTCTGTCACGGACAGCGATGTCCCGCGGGGTAGGTCCGACCCGGATCCCCAACCCGGAGCGACAACTGCAAGGATTAGAGGTGCGAACGGGGTAAGAGTCCAGGCTAGGGAATCTTCCAGGACTCGCGTACGTTATCCCGGCGCAATCATGATTCAGAAATGAGGCCGATGTGACCACTGCCGTTGCCACCAGCTCGCCGCTCACGTCCGAGGACCGTTGCGACCGGTGCGGAGCGCAGGCCTACGTACGTGCGGAGCTCCACTCCGGCGGCGAACTGCTGTTCTGCGCCCACCACGCCCGCGAGCACGGCGAGAAGCTCAAGGAGATCGCAAGCTCGATCACCGACGAGACGCACAAGCTCACCGAGAAGAACTGACCCCACCCACCGACTCCCCGAAGGCCCGGACCACATCGGTCCGGGCCTTCGGCGTGATGTGGACGACCACGGGGCTAGGGTTCGCTCCGTGAGTCTCGTCGAAGTTCTTGTCGCGCTGGTCATCGCCTTCGGCATCGCCGGCATCATCGTCCCGGTCCTCCCCGGCGGCGCCCTGCTCGTCGCCGCCGCAATCCTCGGGTGGGCCATCTGGCTGGGCGAGCCCACCGGGTGGGTGATCTTCGGCATCTCGGCCGCCTTCATCGCCATCGGGCTGATCACCAAGTACGCCATCCCCGGCAAGCACCTCAAGGACTCCGGGATGCCGCTGTCCACCCAGGTCGTCGGCGCGATCCTGGCCATCGTCGGGTTCTTCGTGATCCCCGTGGTCGGTGTATTCGTCGGCTTCCCCCTGGGCGTCTTCCTCGCCGAGCTCCGCCGTCACGGTGGCAACGCAGGGGCCGCCTGGGCCTCCACCTGGACCGCCCTGAAGGCGGTCGGCCTGTTCATCGTGATCGACGCCACCGCCTCCACCCTCGCCACCATCACCTGGGTCGTGGGGCTGTTCATCACCTGAGCCCCGATCGAGGGGCTGCCTCCAGATCGCTATAGTCGAGTGACTTAGTTTTCTAAGTCGACTCTGACCACCATCCCTGGAGGCATCCGTGTGCATGCTCGAGGTCGACGACGTACGCCTCGGCTACGTCGTCGACGGCACACCTCATCTCGCCGTCGACGGGGTCTCGTTCACCGTCCCGCGCGGATCGACCACGATTCGGGCGGCATGAAGCAGCGCGTCGCGATCGCCCGTGCGCTGGCGCTCGAACCCGACGTACTCCTCATGGACGAGCCGTTCGGCGCCCTCGACGCCCAGGCCCGTGACCGGCTCCAGCGCGAGCTCAAGCAGGTCGTCGTCCTCTCGGCGCCCCCCGTCCCACGTCGTGGAGACCCTCGACGTCCGTGGCCTCGACGACCCCACCGACCCGGCCTTCGTCGCCGCCCAGACGCGCCTGCGCTCGCTGCTCGCCGGGGGCGCCGGCACCGAGGACGGAGTGGCGGCATGACCCAGACCCCCCGCCCACCACGTCCGCCACCGCTCTCGACGCCCGCGCCGACCTACCGCGGAGGCTCCCCCGATGGGGCGACCTCCCCACCGTCGTACGGCGCGGACTCCTGCTCCTCCTCCTGCTCCTCGCCTGGGACCTCGGTGTCCGGTTCGACGGGCCAGCCCGCTCGTCCTCGTGGGTCCCGTCGAGGTCGCGAAGGCGATGGTCGAGGGCGTACGCAGCGGTGCGCTGGTCGACTCGGCCCTGCTGACCCTGCGCATCCTCGGCCAGGCTCTCCTCATCGGGATCGTGGCCGCCGCGATCCTGACCACGCTGGCCACCTGGACGAAGATCGGCGAGGACCTGCTGGTCCTGCTGACCTCGATGCTCAACCCGCTCCCGGCGGTCGCGATCCTGCCGCTGGCGATGCTGTGGTTCGGCATCAACACGACGGCGCTGATCGTGGTGATCGCCAACGCGGTGATCTGGCCGATCGCGATCAACGTCGGTCAGGGCTTCCGCACCGCGAACCCGACCGTGGTCGCGGTCGGACGCAACATCGGACTGCGCGGCGTACGCCTGGTCTGGTACGTCCTCGTCCCCGCTGCGCTCCCCCACACCGTCTCCGGCCTGAAGAGTGCCTGGGCGTTCGGCTGGCGCACGATCGTCGCCGCCGAGCTGGTCTTCGGTGTGGCCGGCGAGGGCGGCGGCCTGGGCTACTTCATCAACAACGCCAAGACCTACCTGCACATCGCCGACGCCTTCGCCGGCCTGGTCACGATCGCGCTGATCGGGATCGTCTTCGACCTCGTCTTCACCTGGCTGGAGCGCCGCACGGTCGTTCGCCGGGGCATGAAGACCGCCTGACCCCCACCCCTCGCCGCCACCCCACGCAAGGAGCTCCACCATGTCTTCCCAGCGCCGATCCCACCGAGGCGTACGCAGCCTGGCCGTCGCCTGTGCCGCGACCCTGCTCGCCGGCGTACTCACCGCCTGCGGCGCCGGCGAGTCCGAGGGCGAGCTCACCGCCGCCGAGGTCAAGACCCAGATCACCGACCCCGACGTCACCTGGTCCCTCACCCCGACCGGTTTCGGCGAGTTCGCCGACTTCATGGAGTCCGTCGAGATGATCAAGAAGGCCCCGGCCGCCGAGGACATCTACGTCGACAACGAGTTCAACGCCGACGCCGCCTGACCGCGCCCGAAGGTCAGCCGTCGGCGACGGTCACGTCCTCAGCCATGACGTATGCGATCCGGTGGTTGAACCAGATCTGGTAGTAGGCCGTGCCGCCCCTGATCACGATGCAGTCGGGGACGTTGTCGACGGTGGCGCAGTTGAAGTTGTTCGCCTTGTAGTAGTCCGTCGGGACCTTGGCGTCGGCGAGGACGTACTTCTGACCTGCGGGGATGGTGTACTGCAGCGGCGCGATCGTCCTCGGCGTGACCCCGTCGGGATAGTCGCTCGCCGCCGTGGGATAGGCCGTGCCGTAGATCTTCGCGGCGGTGCCGGCCTTCGGGGTGACGACCTTGCCGTCGGAGGGCAGGAGTACGCCGCGGGGGTTCTGGATCCAGCCCTGCTTCCCGCCGAACCAGACCCCCCACCACGTCGAGCGGCTCCGGTCGTTGACGACGACCTTCTGCCCGGCCGCCAGGCGCGGACCCCAGTTGGAGACCTTGGCGGAGCCGCCGACGACGGTGTCCGGCAGCAGCGGCGCGGCGGTGGAGGGCTCGGAGTAGACGTTGACAAAGTTGGTGCCCCGGTCGGCCGGGCACGGCACGCCCGCCTCGGTGCAGCCGGTCATCACGTTGCCGGTGTTGGTGTCGAAGTCGGGGGCGACCGTCCAAATCTCGCTGCGCGAGTGTCGATCGGCCTTGATCGGCGACCGCAGCAGATCGAAGTAGTGGCTCCAGTCCCAGTAGGGGCCCGGGTCCCAGTGCATGCCGGCGACGTTGGCCGGCGCGACACCCTGGACCTGGTCGTGGCCGATGATGTGGGCCCGGTCGAGCGGGATGCTGTAGCTCGTGGCCAGGTAGCGGACCAGTGTGGCGGAGGTCTGGTACATCGCCTCCGTGTACCACGCACCGTCGGCTGCGTAGCCCTCGTGCTCCAGCCCGATCGAGTGGCTGTTGACGTACCAGTTGCCGGCGTGCCAGCCGACGTCCTTGCCAGGGATGTGGTGGGCGACGTGGCCGTCGACCGAGCGCAGCGTGTAGTGCCAGCCGAGGTAGGTCGGGTCCTGGACCAGCCTCACGGTGCCGTCGTAGGAGGTCTCGGTGTCGTGAATGACGATGTAGTCGACCGAGCCCTCCTCGGGCCGGCTGGCGAGGTCGTGGTTGCCGTAGTCGCCGACCGAGTCACCGGTCTGCTCGTAGGGCGCCGGCAGCGACTCACAGCCGAGCACCGCCGGACACTCGGCCGCCTCCCCGGTCGCGGACTCGGCGAGGTCGAGCCGGCCGATCGCCTCCTCGCTGACGGTGGCCGGCGTGGCGGTCAGGATGACCCGGTGGCCGTCGTTGGTCGTACGCGACTCCCCCGCGCTCAGCGTCGCGAACACCTGCCGGGCGAACTTGAGCGCGGTCGCCTCCTCGGCGGCGCCGCTGTACCGGCCGACCGCCGCACTCCAGTCCGCCAGGCTCTCGGCCCCGCCCGCGGCGTCCTGGTAGTCGGCCAGAACCGCAGCGCCGCCGCAGATGTTCGCGACCGCGTCCTCGCGCAGGTCCGCGACCGGTATCCCCGTGATGTCGTTGGCCGTACGCAGCGTCTCGACCTCACCCAGCCTGATCGCCTCCTCGCGCTGGCGCGTGGTGCGGGACTGGTGGGAGCCGTCGCCCTTGCCGAGCGGGTCGGGATGGGCCTCGACGTCCTTCGCCAGCGCCGGCAGATCGGTCAGGTGCATCGGCCCGTAGCCGCCCGACGTGCTCGGCGCCCCACCGTGCGCGTCCCAGCGCGACTCCATGTAGGAGACCGCGAGCAGCATCTCGGCCGGCACCCCGCTCATCTCCGCTGCTCGCTCGAAGACCGCCTGCCGGTCGGTGGTGCCCTCCAGGCACGCGTTCCAGTCAGGCCCGGAGGCCGAGGCTACCGCCGTGATCGGAACCACGACGAGCAGGCCGCCGAGCAGTGCTCCGGCCGCGGCCAGAGCGGGCCGGTGTGGACGTGAGAGACGCATAGGCACGAGGAGACCTCCCGAGACGCGGACAACCGACCCGTGCAACCTAGCCGAGTCCGCAGGCGTGGCGGGCGAGTCTGCGGAAATGGCGAACGCCCTCCCAGATGTCCGGGAAGGCGTTCGGAGGAGATCTTAGCCAGATCAGTCCAGATAGTCGCGCAGAACCTGCGAACGCGACGGGTGTCGCAGCTTCGACATCGTCTTGGACTCGATCTGACGGATGCGCTCGCGGGTGACCCCGTAGACCTTGCCGATCTCGTCTAAAGTCTTCGGCTGACCGTCGGTCAGGCCGAAGCGCATGCTCACGACGCCGGCCTCACGCTCGGAGAGCGTGTCGAGCACCGCGTGCAGCTGCTCCTGGAGCAGCGTGAAGGAGACGGCGTCGGCCGGGACGATCGCCTCGGAGTCCTCGATCAGGTCGCCGAACTCGGAGTCGCCGTCCTCACCCAGCGGGGTGTGGAGCGAGATCGGCTCGCGGCCGTACTTCTGGACCTCGATGACCTTCTCCGGGGTCATGTCGAGCTCCTTGGCCAGCTCCTCCGGAGTGGGCTCGCGGCCCAGGTCCTGGAGCATCTGGCGCTGGACGCGCGCGAGCTTGTTGATGACCTCGACCATGTGCACCGGGATACGGATGGTGCGGGCCTGGTCGGCCATGGCGCGGGTGATCGCCTGACGGATCCACCAGGTGGCGTACGTCGAGAACTTGTAGCCCTTGGTGTAGTCGAACTTCTCGACCGCACGGATCAGACCCAGATTGCCCTCCTGGATCAGGTCGAGGAAGAGCATGCCGCGGCCGGTGTAGCGCTTGGCCAGCGAGACGACGAGACGGAGGTTGGCCTCCAGCAGGTGGTTTTTGGCGCGCTTGCCGTCCTCGGCGATCCAATCGAGCTCGTCGAGGATCTTCGGGGTGATCTTGCCGCCCTTGCCGAGCTTCTCCTCCGCGAAGAGGCCGGCCTCGATCCGCTTGGCGAGCTCGACCTCCATCTCCGCGTTGAGCAGCGGGACCTTGCCGATCTGCTTGAGGTAGTCCTTGACCGGGTCGGCGGTCGCGCCGGCGACCATGACGGTCTGCTCGGGCTCGTCGGTGTCGTCGGAGGTGGAGACGACGAAGCTCTGCTTCTCGGCCTCCTTCTCGTCCTCCTTGATCGTGGGATCGGCGGCGACGTCCTTCTCGAACTGCTCGTCAGGGATGTCGGGCAGGATCTTCTTGCCGTCGGGACCGACCTGGACGACCGGAGTCTCGTCGTCGGTGTCGTTGTCCGAGTCGTCCTCGATGTCGTCGACATCGACCTCGACGTCCTCGAGGACGATCTCCTCGCCGTCCTCGTCGATCTCGGTCGTCTTCTTCGGCTCGGGCTTGTCGGCCTTCTTCACCGCGGCCTCGGTGGCCGGCTTCGCCGGCTCAGCCGCCACCTTCTTGGCGGCGGCCTTCTTCGCCGGCGCCTTGGCAGTGGTCGTCTTGCGGGTCGAGGTCGTCGCCGCCGCGGCACGGCTGGTCACGGCGGTGCCGAGGTCCACCGAGATGCCGAGCGTGCTCAGGTGACCGAGCAGTGCCTTGAGATGCCTGGGCTCGACCGCGGCATCCTCGCTGGCCTGGCGGACCTGGTCGGGACTGACCCGTCCGGTTGGCTTGGCCTGGTCGATCAGTGCCTTCACGGCAGGGTGGGCGAGTACCTCAGCGGGTATCTTGCGCGCGTTCGAGGACACGAACACCTCTCCGTCGAACTTGGTCGAGACTTATCAAAACTGAGTTTGGGCGCGGCAGGGCCCGGGGTCGTCAAGAGCCGCAGATTCATTCTGCCACGGTGGTGGTGAACAGTCCCCATCCGGGGCATCATGTCCCCCAGCAACTCATCCGGCTGCTTTGGCTGCGGCCTTCTTCTGTTGTTTGTAGTCACGCACCTTCTGCAACGACGCAACGTCGACGACGTCAGCCACAGAACGGTAACCGTCGAGCGCGTAGTCACCGACCGCCTCCTGCCAGCCGTCGGGCCGCACCCCCAATTGCTTGGCCAGCAGCGAGACGAAGATCTGCGCCTTCTGCTTCCCGAAGCCCGGGAGCGCCTGGACCCGCTTGAGCAGGTCCTTGCCGCTGGTGGCCTCGGTCCACAGCCGCGTGACGTCGCCACCGTACTCGTTGGTGACGATGGTCGCGATCCCCTGCACCTTGGCCGACATGGAGCCGGGGAACCGGTGGATCGCGGGCGGCGTCGAGGCGATCGTCTTGAACTCCTCGGGGTCCATCTCGGCGATCTTGGCCGGATCCAGATGCCCAAGGCGGGTCACCAGCTTGTGACCTCCCTTGAACGCATCCTCCATCCGGTACTGCTGATCCAGGGCCATCCCCAGCAGCAGCGCGAACGGGTCCTCGGAGAGCAGCTTGTCAGCGGCCTCGTCGCCGGTGATGTGGAGCGAAGGCATGAGAGACATCTTGCCTCATCTCGCGGTGTAGTACGTGGTCATGCCTGTGGAAAGCGGGTCGCGCCGATCCGGCATCCGTTGCACGCTAGGTCCATGGCCTCCATGCCCACCCTGTCCGAGACGTCCGTCGAAGGGCTGCACGAGCCGCTCTCGCCAGTGCTCGAGAAGCGGCTGCGACGTGCCGTGCTCGATCACACCGCCACCGAGCACCGGCGCTCGTTCCTGGCGCTCGTCCATCTCGGCATCCCCGGCGGCAGGGAGGTCGCGCACGCGCACCGCGAGGACGAGCCCACCGACCAGTGGCTGCGCACCGACATCCTCCACAGCATGCGCCGCCGGGTCGGCGTGCCGGACCCGATCGTGTGGCTGACCCGCCCCGCCGAAGCGATCGGCCTTGCCGAAGCGGAGCCCGAGGCGATCGGCGCCGGCGACCTGAAGATCGAGGACGTCGACCTCCGCTGGCTCGCCGCCGCCCGGCAGGCGTTCCGCGAGATCGGAGCGCCGCTGACGTACGTCGTGGTGACCCGCAACGCATGGATCGACCCACGCTCCGGGCTGAGTCGCCGGTGGAAGCGGCTGCGCTACCGCAACGACTAGGCAGGACGGTCCGACCAGGTCAACGCCTCCTCCCAGGCCGTCGGAGGAACGGCACCGTCGAGCATCTGCGCGACCAGCACCCCGAGACCGTGGTGAGGCTCGCTCGCGAAACACCGGTCGAGCGCGCACCACGCGAGCGCGCCGTCACCGCCCAACCAGGCGGCGAAGGCCAGCACCGCGGCCGGGTGGGCGACGTGGTCGTCGGGGCTGCGGCGTACGACATCGGTCCACAGACGTATGTGGGCCCTGGCCTCCTCCCGGGTCATCCCGCCCCAGGCGGCGTCGCGTCGCTGCGGGTCGCGCAGCGCGAGCAGCAGGGCGGCGATCTGCCCGGGCGACAGCACCGTGCCGGCGATGGCGTCGTCGATCAGCCGGCCGACCTCGTAGATCTTCATCGAGGACGCCTGCGCCAGGGCCGTCTCGGTCTCGGCGACAGCTGCAGGCACCGCGGCGATCGAGGCAGCCAACTCGGTGCGCGAGCGACGCACCAGATGTCCGTCGTAGACCGCCTGGGCCCGGAACGGATGCGCACCGACGTCGAAGGGGACGCCGTCGTCGGGGACGCCGTGAAGACCGAGCGGGTCGAACCACCGGCCGTCCTGCACCCGCAGGCACCCGATGAGGTCGATCTCGCACTCGGCGAGCCTCTCGGCCAGGCGGCGGGCGAGCTTCACCCCGAAGCGCGGTCCACTGTCGTAGAGGACGAGCAGGACGCCACGCACCTGGTGGCGCACGGCCGGCAGCAGCAGGCTGTCCAGACACTCCTCGACCTCGTCCGGCGGAGGTAGGTCGATCCTGCCGTGGACCTGATGCTCACCGCCGAAGGTCAGCATGACGATCGACCACTCGGGCTGGAAACCGAGCAGGACGGGAACGGCGGCCAAGACGTCCTCGGGACGGGCGATGGAAAGTTTCGTGGTCATGTGGACCACACTCCCCGTGACCCACCGACAGTCTCGGCGCCAATAACCGCGCCTGTGGACAACCGCCTCCCCAACCTCGCCTGTGGATGGTCAACGGCCCGGACAGACTGTCCCCGGTGCCAGATAGGTTGCCACCATGAGAGCGCACGCGTCGGTGATGCACCTCGACCTCGACGCGTTCTTCGCCTCGGTCGAGCAGCGCGACAAGCCTTCCCTGCGCGGCAAGCCGGTGGTCGTGGGCGGCATCGGCGGACGCGGCGTGGTCAGCACCGCCTCCTACGAGGCCAGGACCTTCGGCGTCCGCTCGGCGATGTCGACCCGCGAGGCCCGCGCACTGTGCGGACACGCCGCCTTCCTCTACCCGCGCTTCCACGCCTATAAGAAGGTCAGCGAACAGGTCTTCGGCATCCTGCGCGACCTGTCCCCGCTGGTCGAGCCGCTCTCGCTCGACGAGGCCTTCGTCGACCTCGCCGCCGCCGACCTCCCCGACCTCGAGGTCGACACCGTCACCGCAACCGCTTCGAGGATCCGCGAGGAGGTCGCCGAGGTCACCGGCGGGCTGAGCGCCAGCGTCGGGCTGGCCAGCTCTAAGTTCATCGCGAAGATCGCCAGCGACCTGGACAAGCCCGACGGCCTGGTCGTGGTGGCACCCGGCACCGAGCTAGACCTGCTGCAGCCGATGAACGTCAAGGTGATCCCCGGCGTCGGCCCCGCCACCGCGGAGCGCCTGCGCCGTGCCGGCATCCACACCGTGGCCGATCTGGAACAGGTCAGCGTGGAGGAGCTCGTACGTCTGGTGGGCAAGTCCCACGGCACCAACCTCTACAAGCTCGCCAGGGCCCAGGACGACCGGCGCATCGAGCCCGAGCGCGAGACGAAGTCGGTCAGCGTGGAGGGCACCTACGACACCGACCTGACCGACCGGCCGCTCATGGAGCAGATCCTGACCCGGCAGGCGGGCGAGGTCGCCGCCCGGCTGAAGAAGAACGGGCTCTCGGGTCGCACGATCACGATCAAGGTCAGGCTCTACGACTTCACCACGATCAACCGCTCCACGACCCTGCCGGCCCCGACCGACCACGCCGGCACCATCGCCCGCCTGGCCAGGACCCTGCTCGGCGACCTCTTCACCGCGGGCGAGACCGCCGGGGGCGTACGCCTTCTCGGGGTCGGCGTCTCCGGACTCGCCGACTGGATCCAGGAGGACCTCTTCGGCGACGACATCGACGAGGACACCGAGCCGGACCTCCCCCTGCCCGAGCCGGTGCGACGGCCGATCTGGGCGGCCGGCATGGACGTCGTCCACGCCGAGATGGGCCGCGGCTGGGTCTGGGGCTCGGGACGCGGCGTCGTCACCGTGCGCTTCGAGACCGCCGAGACTCCCGCCGGGCCGGTGAGGTCCTACGCCGCCGACGACCCCGACCTGCAGCCGTTCAGCGAGTCCTGAGCCCCTCCCCCGGCTCGGGCCTCGCCGTCGCGGCGACGGCGTGCGCTATCGCGCCGAGCAACCATTCTGTGCGATAGCGCGACGCGATGCGCCCATCGCTTCGGTCCCGCGGTCGGGGCTTCGAGGGTCGCGGGGATAGGGTCTCGTTCATGTCTGCCGACCTCTCCTCGACGCCCTGGCCGATCGCTCCCAAGAAGCCCTCGTCCAAGCAGTTCCACGGCCTGACCCGGGCCGATGACTACGAGTGGCTCCGGGAGAAGGAGAACCCCGAGGTCATCTCCTACATCGAGGCCGAGAACGCCTACACCAAGGAGCAGACCGACCACCTCGCCGACCTGCGCACGCAGATCTTCGAGGAGATCAAGGCGCGCACCCTCGAGACCGACCTGAGCGTCCCGACGCGCTCGCGCGGCTACTGGTACTACGGCCGCAGCTTCGAGGGGAAGCAGTACGGCGCGAGCTGCCGCGTGAAGGCCAACGACCCCGACGACTGGACCCCGCCGACGCCGGCCGACGTCACCCACGACCAGCCCGCGCTCCCCGGCGAGGAGGTGCTGCTCGACCTCGACGCGCTCGCCGAGGGCCACGACTTCTTCAGCCTCGGCGGTTCATCGGTGAGCCCGAGCACCACGCTGCTCGCCTACGCGACCGACGTGACCGGCGACGAGCGCTACACCGTACGCGTCAAGGACCTCACCACCGGTGACCTGCTCGACGACGAGCTCACCAACGTCCACGGTGGCGCCACCTGGGACCGTGACTCCGCCAACCTCTACTACACGACCGCCGACGAGTCCTGGCGCGCTGACAAGATCTGGCGCCACCGCCTCGGCACCACCCAGGACCAGGACGAGCTCGTCTTCCAGGAGACCGACGACCGGTTCTGGGTCGGCGTCGGGCGCACCAAGTCCGACCGGTTCATGTTCATCGGTACGGCCGCGAAGATCACCGCCGAATACCGCTTCCTCGACCTCGACGACCCCGACGCCGGGTGGCAGGTCTTCGCCGCCCGCGAGGAGGGCGTGGAGTACTCCATCGAGCACGCCACGATCGCCGGTGAGGACGTCTTCCTGGTCACCCACAACGCCACCGGCCCCGACTTCGAGATCGCCACCGCGCCGATCGCCCCGACCCCGCGCTCCGGGTGGCAGCCGCTCATCCCCCACACCCCCGGCGTACGCCTGGAGGACGTGGACGCCTTCGCCGGCCACCTGGTCGTGCACCAGCGCAGCGAGGGCCTGACCCAGCTCCGCATCCTGGAGCTCGGTGAGGACGGCGTCGCCGACGACTACCTGGTGAAGTTCGACGACGAGCTCTATACCATCGGCTCCGGCTCCAACCCCACCTTCGAGAGCCCGGTCGTGCGGCTCGGCTACACCACGATGCGCACCCCGGCTTCGGTCTACGACTACGACGTACGCAGCCGTGAGCTGACGCTGCTCAAGCAGGCCCCGGTGCTCGGTGGCTACGACCGCGACGACTACGAGGAGCACCGGCTCTGGGCGACGGCCGAGGACGGCGTACGGGTGCCGATCTCGAT
The DNA here is from genome assembly GCF_040643685.1 of Nocardioides sp. NPDC047086. NCBI lineage: Bacteria > Bacillati > Actinomycetota > Actinomycetes > Propionibacteriales > Nocardioidaceae > Nocardioides > Nocardioides sp. NPDC047086. The sequence goes on along the minus strand of NZ_JBEYUV010000049.1, from coordinate 2,068 downwards.
CGTGGCGAAGAAGGGGCTCCACGAGACCGGGCCGATCCCGGTGCTGCTCTACGCCTACGGCTCCTACGAGGCCAGCATGGACCCCTACTTCTCCATCGCCCGGCTGAGCCTGCTGGACCGCGGGATCGGGTTCGCCATCGCCCACGTCCGCGGCGGTGGCGAGATGGGCCGGGCCTGGTACGACGACGGCAAGATGCTCAAGAAGCAGAACACCTTCTCCGACTACATCGCCTGCGCGCGCCACCTCGCTGAGTCGGGCTGGTCGACGCCCAGCCAGATCATCGCCGAGGGGGGCAGCGCCGGCGGCCTACTGATGGGCGCGGTCGCCAACCAGGCGCCCGACGCCGTCGGCGCGATCGTGGCCGCGGTGCCTTTCGTCGATGCGCTGACCACGATGCTCGACGCGACGCTGCCGCTGACCGTCACCGAGTACGACGAGTGGGGCAACCCGGAGGCCGACCGCGAGACCTACGACTACATGTCCTCCTACGACCCCTACACCAACGTCGCCGCCCAGCACTATCCGCCGATCCTTGCCGAGACCAGCATCAACGACACCCGGGTGCTCTACGTCGAGCCCGCGAAATGGGTCGCCAAGCTGCGCGCGACGGCAGAGAATCCTGGTGACGTACTCCTGAAGACGGAGATGGCGGCCGGTCACGGAGGAGTCTCGGGGCGCTACAAGGCGTGGGAGGACCGGGCGTTCAGCCTCGCCTGGATGATCGACCAGGTGACGTCTTCGTAGGGCATATCTGCGGGGATCTCGGGGTACTCCATGAGAAACCCCTGAGATTCACCTCATGATGCAACTTATCGCCCGCGGCGTACGTCGAACCGGACAAGAGACCGAAGACGGATTCGATGACAAGGCGCTCTACCAGGGAACACCTGGGAGGGGCGAAGCGTTGAAACCACCGTGAGGCCACAAACCTCACCGTGAGGAGGTTCCCATGGCGACACGCACCGCAACCGCCACCCGAGAGATCGAGGGCCGTGACAGCGTCGGGCTGTATCTCGACGAGATCGCCCGCAACGAGCTCCTGGATGCTGCCAAAGAGGTTGAGCTGTCCAAGGCCATCGAGGCCGGCCTGATGGCCGAGCATCTTCTGGCCGAGGGCCGCGTCGGCCGCAAGAAGGCACCCGGTGGAGCCACCCGAGCCGAGCTGGAGTGGCTGGCCGAGGAAGGCCACCGCGCCACCCGTCAGTTCATCAACGCCAACCTGCGACTGGTGGTGTCCATCGCGCGGAAGTACGGCCGCGCGCAGATGCCGATGCTGGACCTGATCCAGGAAGGAAATACCGGCCTGATCCGGGCCGTTGAGAAGTTCGACTACACCAAGGGCTATAAATTCTCGACGTACGCGACGTGGTGGGTCCGTCAGGCGATCACGCGTGGCATCGCCCAGCAGGCCCGAGTGGTCCGGCTCCCGGTCCACGTCGTCGAGGAGCTCAACCAGGTCGGCGGCGCCCGCCGCACCTTGGAGCGTCAGCTCGGCCGCGACCCGGAGCCGGAGGAGATCGCCACCGAGCTCGGGATGGACATCGACCGTGTCCTCGACCTGCTCTCCTGGGGTCGTGACCACGTCTCCCTCGACACGCCGATCGACGAGGACGGCGACACGTCGCTGGGTGACCTGATGGCTCAGGAGTCGACCCCGTCGCCCGACATGGACGTCATCGACGTCGAGTCGCGCGAGCGGCTCAACTCGCTGGTCGGCCAGCTCGATGAGAGATCCGCCGACATCGTCCGCTCCCGCTACGGGCTCACCGACGGCCGTCAGCACAAGCTCGCCGACATCGGCGTCAAGCACGGCATCTCCGCCGAGCGCGTACGCCAACTCGAGCGCGAGGCCCTGCAGAAGCTGCGCCGCTTCGCAGATCCCGACCTCGCGGCGTAGCCGTACCCCCTCAGATTCGGCGCTCCTCCCAAGGGGCGCCGAATCTGTAGTTTTGGCGCGCCGAGAGTGCAGTTTTGGGCGACGAAAGTGGAGTTAGGAGATCACTGCGACCAGCCCCGGATGGGTGTCTCGCAGCTCAGCCAGTCCGATGGCGTCGGCCGTGGTGGGGG
>NZ_JBEYUV010000048.1:0-33856 GCF_040643685.1 Nocardioides sp. NPDC047086 | reverse complement strand
CTCAAGATCGCCGGGAAACGGATCCTGGCCGAGGTCGACCCGGCCCGGTTCGAGGACGCCGAAGCCAAGGTCCTCCTGGCCGAGGAGGAACGGGCTCAGCAGAGGACCGCGGTGCGGGTGTGGGACAACCACGACGGCACCATCGGGTTCGACGGGGTCCTCCCGACCTCGATCGGGATGCGGTTCAAACGACTGGTCGAGGCCTACGCCCAACCCCGCAAACAACAGCTCGTCGCCAAAGGCAGCCCGTTGCCGCCGTGGGGGCGGTTGATGGGTCAGGGGTTCTCGCGGTTGTTGGAGACCATCGACCCCGCCGCCCTGCCCCGCCATGGGGGCGATGCGACCACTGTCAACGTGGTGATCAGCCTTGAGGAGCTCCGCAAGGACCTCGGGGTCGCGACCCTGGGTTATGACGAGACCAACGGGGCCACGATCACCGCGGCCGAGGCCCGGCGGATGGCGTGCAACGCCACCATCATCCCCTGGGTCCTGGGTGGTGAGGGTGAGGTCCTCGACGTCGGCCGGGGCAGTCGGTTCTTCCAGCCGATCCAGCGCAAGGCACTCCGGCTGCAGCAGAAGTGCTGCCAGGCCGAAGGGTGTGACATGCCCCCGGAATGGTGCGATGCCCACCATCTCGACCCTTGGGCGGCAGGGGGGAAGACGGATCTGAAGGACGGGGCGTTGTTGTGCCCCCACCATCACCGCCTGGCGCATGCACCCGGCTACATCCACGAGCGACTACCGGACGGCACCATCCGGTTCACCCGCCGCCCCTAACCCGGCGGAGTCATGACTCGTGCCGGGCGGGCATCGCCGTGCCAGGCCCGTCCACTTCCGCAGGTGGTTCTCCACCGGTGCGGAGACTCCCCCACCCATGCAGAGGGTTCCCCTGCTCCGGAACAGGGGGGAATCTCTCTCTGCGGCGGGAAGTGTTCGGCGAGGTGGGGTTCCGGCTGTGAGCGCACAGCAGAGACCATCAGTGCTCCTCTGACGCCAGTCACGGCTTCTCGACCCGCTATGAATCAACGATGCGGCGAACACCGACACGAAACCACGGTCACCTCGCGTGCTTTCCCGGAGCCCAAGAGCGGCTTCAGTCTGCCGAAGAACCCTTCCGGCGCCCCCGTCGGATCTCGGTGTCGAGAGCGTCGAGGTGCTGGGTCCAGAAGCGGCGGAAGGGGGTGAGCCAGGCGTCGACCTCGGCCATGGGGCCGGTGTCTAGGGAGTAGATGCGGCGGGTGCCGTCGGGGCGTACGTTGGCGAAGCCGTGCTCGCGCAGGACCTTGAGCTGCATCGAGACCGCGGGTTGGCGGATGCCGAACTCGGCGGAGATGGTCTCGACGATCTCGCCGGAGGTGAGGTCGTCGTCGGCCAGGAGCTCGAGGATGCGGCGGCGTACCGGATCGCCTAGGACGTCGAAGGCGTGCAAGCGACTAGTCCGGCATCGCGGTGTAGGCGGCCACGCAGCGTTCGCCGGCGGCGCGGGCCTGGTCGGGGGAGGTGCCGAAGGCGATGTCGGCCTCGACCCACGCGGCGGCGGAGCCCTGGGTGTGCTCGATCATGGCGGGCAGGACGTCGGGGGACATCGGGTCGATCTTCTCGGCGTCGGGGGCGGAGAGGTGGAGGGCGAGGCCGAGCAGCATCTGCTCCCAGCCGATGCCGACGGCGCTCGGGCCGAACTCCTTCCACTGCTCGGGCGGGACGGGGGCGGAGTGCTCGAGGCGGAGCAGCGTACGGCCGCCGGCGGCGGTCAGGGTCGCGTCGACCCAGGACCTCATGTCGCCGTAGTCCCAGGTGATCGAGAGCAGCTTCGGGCGGTCGCAGGCGAGGATCTCACCGCCGGCGTTGCCGTCGAGCTGGTAGCGGCCGCCGACCTCGAAGTCGCCGGTGACCGGCATCAGCCAGCGCGGGATGCGCTCCTTGGTGGTCAGCGCGTCCCAGACCTCGTCCGGGTCGGCGTCGTAGCTGCGTTCGACGACGAGCACGCGCAGCTCCTCGCCGCCGCGGGTCGTGGTGGTCAGGGCGCGGTTCACGGCGCCGAGGTGGTCGGCAGGGATGAAGGGTGGTGTGCTCATGCCTCCGACATTATATCAAGAATCGTTGATATTCAACGGATGTCGTCGACGAGCTCGGGGGCGGCGTGGAGGTAGGCGGTGGTGCGCCGCTTCTGCTCGATGTCGCGGTAGACGCGCTCGACCTGCTCGACGGTGAGCCCGGTGGCCTCGGCGACCTCGGCGGTCGGGACGTCGTGGTTGAGCCCGTAGAGGCACAGGTCCATCCGCTGGTAGGGCAGCGAGAAGTAGAACTCCTCCTGCGACTGCTCCAGGGAGTAGGTGTCGGTGGTGGAGGGGCGGGCCTGGATCTCCTCCGGTACGCCGAGATGGGCGGCCAGCGCGTAGACCTGCGACTTGTAGAGGTGCGCGATCGGCTTCAGGTCGGCGGCACCGTCGCCGAGCTTCACGAAGAAGCCCTGGTCGTACTCCAGCCGGTTCGGGGTGCCGGCGACGGCGTAGTTGAGCCGGTCGGCGTGGAAGTACTCCAGCGCCTTGCGGGCGCGCTGCTTGAAGTTCGTCGCGGCGACGATCTCCAGGTAGGCCTCGGTCGTCAGGCGGTGGGTGCTCTGCACACCCGCGGGGTCCTCGACGACGACGGAGAAGAGCCGGTACGCGTCGGAGTCGACCACGTTGGGCAGCACGATCTTCGACTTCCATCCCGGTCCGTATGCAGGCACGACCCGCCGGATCGCGTCGTCACGCCGCTGGTAGGCGCCGAGGCCGACCAGCACCGGGGAGATGTCCTCGAGCACCGAGTCGATCCCCAGGGTGTCGGTCAGCATCGTGCTGAACCCGATCGTGTCCTCCGACGACTCCTGCTCGGGCATGTGCAGAGCGAGGACCCGCTCCGGGCCGAGCGCCTTGACCGCCAGTGCGGCCACCACGCTGGAGTCGATCCCGCCGGAGACCCCGAGCACGATGCCCTTGCGTCTGTTGGCCACCAGGTAGCGGCGGATCGCCTCGCCGATCCGGGTCGCCTCCGCCTCCTCGTCCAAGCGGAGTGTCGCCAACCCGAAGGCTGCGTTCTGGCTGGTCGGGGCTGTTGTGTTCATGGCTGGGCTGGGTTCCTTCCGATGGGCTCGAGAGTGCGGTCGAAGACAGTCAGCGGCTCGGGTGGCGCGGCCGGCCCCGCGACCGGGCCGGCGAGGAGCTCGCTGTGCAGCAGCTGGGCGGACAGGACGGCGACCAGGCGCATGTTGTCGGTGTTGCCGAGACGACGTCCGTCGGTGCGCCGTGCCTTCTCCAGCAGCCGCTGGACGAGCTCCGGACGGAACATCCCGGCGGCCTCCAGGGCCGGAACCGAGGTGACGTCGAAGACCCAGTCCGGGGTGCCACCGGCGAAGAAGGCGGCAGCGTCCGGAGCCCGGTAGGGCTGCTTCGGGCGACGTAGGATCTCCTCGGGCACCAGGTCGGCGAAGGCGACCTTGAGGATGTGCTTCTCGTCCATGCCGTGGATCTTGTGGTCGGCGGGAACCCGGGAGGCCAGCTCGGCGACGTTCGGGTCGAGGAACGGGAACCGGCCCTCGATCGAGTTGCCCATCAGCATCCGGTCGCCCTGGGAGGCCAGGATGTAGCCGGGCAGCAGGGTCGTCATCTCCAGCCACTGCGCCCTCGACAGCGGGTCCCAGCCGGCCTGCTCGGCCGGCATCGCGGCGACGACCTCGTCGGCCGGACTCCGGTCGCAGGCCTCGCGGACCTCGGCGGTGAGCATCGAGCGCAGCACGGCCGTCGCGTCCCAGCGCGGCCGGTGGGAGATCGCCGGGTCGCCGGCGACGATGTTGCGGCCGAAGAAGCTCTTGGCGAAGGCGGGCGCCTGGTGCGGAGAACGCTTCATCCACGGGTAGAGCTGCTCCACGGCCGCCTCGGCCGCAGCCGGGTCGCGGGTCCACAGCTCCCGGATCCTCCCCTCGCGGAAGATGTCGTACCCGCCGAGCACCTCGTCGCTGCCCTCACCGGTGACCACCACCTTGAACCCGGACTCGCGCACCAGGCGGGAGAGCAGGAACATCGGCGCCGGGCCGGTACGCAGCAGCGGGCTCTCGGCGTGGCGTACGACGTCGGGGAAGACCTCGGCGATGTCGCGCTCGCGGACCACGACGTCCTCGTGCACCGTGCCCAGCCGCTTCGCCATCAGGGTCTGGTAGCTGCCCTCGTCGAACTCGTCGTCGGCGAAGCGCAGCGAGAACGTGTGCAGCGGTACATCGGTGCTGTCCTCGATCCTGAGGGCGGCGATCGCAACCGCGGTGACCGCGGAGTCGATCCCCCCGGAGAGGTACGCCGCCACCGGCACGTCGCTGCGCTCGAACCGCAGCCGGGTGGCGGCCACCAGTCGTTCCCGCAGGGCCTCGGCGTTGGCGGCCAGATCGGTGCGCGGCTCACTGCCCTGGGCAGCGAAGGTCGGCGCCCAGGAGCGGGTGCAGCCGGTCTCGATGCCGTCCCGAAAGGTCAGATAGCTGCCCGGTGGGACCTGCTCGATCCCGCGGAAGACCGTCTGCGGGGCGACCGTGGACCACAGCGTCAGCACCTGGTCGATCCCGGCCGGGTCGAGCTCGCGCGGCACGTCCGGGTCGGCGAACAGCGCCTTGACCTCCGAGGCGAACAGCAGCTTCCCACCGGCCCGCGTGTAGAAGAGGGGGCGTACGCCGAACCGGTCCCGGGCGAGCACCAGCTCATTGCTCCGCCGGTCCCAGATCGCCAGCGCCCACTGACCGTTGAACCGGTCGAAGCAGCCCGGACCCCACTCCTCCCAGGCGTGCACGATCACCTCGGTGTCGCTACGCGTGCGGAAGCGGTGCCCGCGTGCGCGCAGGTCCGCGGCGAGCTCGACGTGGTTGAAGATCTCGCCGTTGAAGGTCACCCAGACCCGCTCGTCCTCGCCGCACATCGGCTGCACGCCGCCGATCGTGTCCACGATCGCCAGCCGGGTGTGACCCAGCGCGACCCGCTCGTCGCGGTAGTAGCCGCTGCCGTCGGGCCCGCGGTGGGTCAGGACGGCCAGCATCCGGCGTACGAGACCGGGGTCGGGCGCCTCGGCGGAGTGGACCCCGCAGATTCCGCACATGGCTCTCCTCGGTAGATGTCTGCGCGTCTGGTCGCCAAGGCTTGTCGGCGCCGGCGGGAGAGCGGCTCGCTACCAGGGCGTTTATCACCCAATGTCGGCATGTTTCGCGCGGGTGAACGTGCTCCGCCGACGCGGTCAGAACAGTGGGCGTGTGCAAGAACACGGCCGACCCATGTGGGGCCGGCACCACACAGGTGACCAGGGAGAGTGCAGAAGATGGCAGACCTACAGCGAACGATCGAGGCGTTCATCCTCGAGAGCCTCCTGCTGGGCGACGAGGAGCGGCTGCCCGCGCCGACGGACTCGCTGGTGGAGTCCGGAGTGATCGACTCGACCGGGATCCTGGAGCTGATCGAGTTCCTCGAGGAGGAGTTCCAGATCACTGTCACCGAGGCCGAGACGGTGCCGTCGAACCTCGACGGCGTCGCCAACCTGGTGGACTACGTGGCCCGGAAGACGGCGGCGGACCGCCTTGCTGGGTAGGCCGGCCTTGCTGGTCAGACCGGGTCCTGCCGGCCGGGGAGGCGGTGACTTCGCCGTCGACCTGGCCAAGATGTACACCATCAACCTCGGCCGGCCGCGCCCCTCGCTGCCTGCCAGGATCCGGTTCTGGCTGACCGACTACGAGCTCCACTGCGTCGCCTGCTACCGCTTCGGGCGCTGGGCGGCCCGGCTCCGCGAGAGCCGCCCGTTGCTCGGGGTGGCAGCCCTGGGCATCTTCTGGTTCTGGAACCGGCACAACATGCGGATCCACCACGCCGACATAGGCCGGCGCGCCGAGATCGGTCCCGGGCTGCTGGTCATGCACCGCTCCGGGATCATCATCGGACCGGCGCTGATCGGCAGCAACTGCGTGCTCCACCACAACGTCACCATCGGCCAGCGGATCGCCGCGGGAGACCACGGCGTCCCCACCATCGGCGACGACGCCTGGATCGGCCCCGGTGCGGTCATCTCGGGTGCGATCACGGTCGGCGACGGCTGCACCATCTCGGCAGGCACCGTGCTGTCCAAGGACGTGCCGCCACGCAGCCTGGTCGGCGGCAACCCCGGCCGGGTCATCGCCCGGGACTACGACAACGGCAACATGATCAACTTCGTCGTTCCCGGCAAGGCCGCGGAAGCGCCGTCACCGATATTGGGTGATGAGTGACCTCACCGGGTTCCAGCCCGTCGCGGCGCGGCGATGCTCCGGTCATGGAACGGTCCCCGGCGGTGGCGAGCGTGGTCGTTCCCGCGCACAACGAGTCGGTCGGACTGCGCGGGAACCTGACTGCGCTGCTCGAGGGTGTCCCGGCGGGCACCTTCGAGGTCGTGGTGGTCTGCAACGGCTGCACCGACGACACCGCCACGGCGGCACGGTCGGTCCCGGGCGTACGCGTGCTGGAGACTCCTTCGGCCTCGAAGGCCCTCGCGGTCGAGCTGGGCAACGCGGCGACCACCGTCTTTCCGCGGCTGCATCTGGATGCCGACGTACGTCTTCCCGGACCCGACGCGCTCCGCCTGGTCGGTGCGGTGGCGGAGCCCGAGGTGCATGCCGCCGGGCCGGCACGTGAGGTCCCCACGGGTGCCTCGTCGTGGCCGGTGCGGGCCTACTACCGGGTGTGGCAGAGCCTGCCGAGCGTACGCGACGGCCTGTTCGGTCGCGGTGCGTTCTGCCTCTCCGCCGAGGGCCAGGCCCGGGTGGACGCCCAGGCGCGGCTCATGAACGACGACCTGGTGGTCTCCGAGGCGTTCGCGCCGCGGGAACGCCGGATCGTCCCGGACGCCGTGGTGGTGGTGCAGCCGCCACGGTCGGTCGCCGACCTGGTCCGTCGCCGCACCCGGGTGGCGACCGGGAACTCCCAGGCGGACAGCCACGCGGTCCGCCACGCATCGACATCACTCTCGGATCTCATCAAGCTCGGGCTGCGTCAGCCGGCGGTCGGTCTTCGGGTCCCGGTCTTCCTGACGATCACCGTCATCGCGCGTTGGCTCTCCCGCAGAGCGGTGCGCGCCGGCGACTACACGACCTGGCTGCGCGACGAGAGCTCGCGAGCCTGACCTCCAGAAGGGGCACGTCCTTCATGATGCATCCCAGATCCGGGAGCCGCAGGTTCCTGGCACCGCTGCTCGGAGCCGTCCTCGTCCTCACCGGCCTGACCGGCCTCACCGCCACGCCCACGGCGTACGCCGCGGGTGACCCGTGTGGCACGGGCGGCAACAAGATCGCCTGCGAGAACTCCAAGCCGGGCTCGCCGCCGAGCGAGTGGGACATCGACGGGGCGGGGGATGACTCGATCCAGGGGTTCGCCACCGACATCAGTGTCAACGTCGGCAGCCCGATCGACTTCAAGGTCGACACCGACGCCTCGGCGTACACGATCACGATCTACCGCACCGGTTGGTACGGAGGCGACGGAGCCCGGCGGATCGCGTCGGTCACGCCGTCGGCGAACCTGCCGCAGAACCAGCCCAACTGCACGCGTGAGGCTGCGACCGAGATGACCGACTGCGGCAACTGGGCGGTCTCGGCGACCTGGCAGGTGCCGTCGACCGCGGTCTCCGGTGTCTATGTCGCGCTGCTCCACCGCTCCGACAGGAACGAGGCCAGCCACATCACCTTCATCGTCCGTGACGACTCCAGCCACTCCGACGTGGTCTTCCAGACCTCGGACACCACCTGGCAGGCGTACAACCTCTACGGCGGGTCGAGCTTCTACCAGGGTGGCGCGAACGGGCGGGCGTACAAGCTCAGCTACAACCGCCCCTTCGTGACCCGGCACAGCCCGGCGCGGGACTTCTACTTCGCCAACGAGTTCCCGCTGGTGAGGTTCCTGGAACGGAACGGGTACGACGTCAGCTACATCGCCGGGGTCGACACCGACCGCCGTGGCGGGCTGCTCACCAACCACAAGACCTTCCTCTCGGTCGGCCACGACGAGTACTGGAGCGGCGCCCAGCGGGCCAACGTGGAGGCCGCCCGCGACGCCGGGGTGAACCTGCAGTTCCTCAGCGGGAACGAGGTCTACTGGCGTACCCGCTACGAGTCCTCGCAGCTGGGTGAGACCGGGAAGCGGGCCTACCGCACGCTGGTGACCTACAAGGAGGCCTGGGGCGCCTCGGACCCGGCCGACGAGTCCACCTCGACCTGGCGGGACCCGCGCTACGCGCCGAAGAGCCAGGGCGGCGGGCTGCCGGAGAACGCCCTGACCGGCACCATCTTCATGTCCAACAACACCGACCTGCCGCTGACCGTCACCCGGGAGCAGGGCAAGCAGCGGCTCTGGCGCGGCACCGGCCTGAACCAGATGAGCGGCGCCACCACGGCGCTGGCTCCGCACACGGTGGGCTACGAGTCCGACGAGGCTCAGGACAACGGGTTCCGCCCACCCGGCCTGATCCGGGCCTCGGAGACGACCGGGTTCATCCAGGGCCAGTACATGCACGACTTCGGCAGCAGCGTCGGGGACGGGACGACCACCCACTCGATCACGCTCTACCGCGCTCCTAGCGGCGCGCTGGTCTTCGGTGCCGGCACCGTGCAGTGGACCTGGGGCCTGGACGCGACCCACGACAGTCCCTACAACAATGACGCGACCAGTCAGGCGATGCAGCAGGCGCAGGTCAACCTGCTTGCCGACATGGGCGCCCAACCGACGACGCTCATGGCAGGCCTGCAGGCGGTCACGGCCTCGACCGACACCACGGGTCCGTCGGTCTCGATCAGCACACCCGCGGCAGGATCGACCCAGGCCAACGGCGCCAAGGTGACCCTGACCGGCACCGCCACCGACGTCGGCGGAGTCGTCGCGGGCGTGGAGTACTCCACCGACGGCGGCAGCAGCTGGCACCCGGGCAAGGGCACCTCGGCCTGGACGGTCGAGTACATCCAGCCCGGCGTCGGCAACACCTCGGTCAGGGTCCGAGCGGTCGACGACAGCGCCAACATCGGCACGGCGGCGACGCGCACGTTCAACGTCTCCTGCGGGTGCAGCATCTTCGGCGAGACCCCGATCCCGACCACCTGGACAGCCGTGACCGGCCCGGCGACGCCGTCGGCCGACGACCCCAGCGCCGCCGAGCTCGGCCTGCGCTTCACCCCGCTCACCGACGGGTACGCCGCGGGCGTGCGCTTCTACAAGGGCTCCGGGAACACCGGCACCCACACCGGCTCGCTCTGGAGCACCAGCGGCGAGCGACTGGCCCAGGTCACCTTCACCGGGGAGACCTCGGGCGGCTGGCAGCAGGCCCTGTTCACCAGTCCGGTGGCGCTGAGTGCGGGCACGACGTACATCGTCTCCTACACCGCCCCCAACGGGCGCTACGCGGTGCAGCCATGGGCCTTCGCCGCCCGGGGCATGGAGGCCTACCCGCTCGACATCGCCGGTGGCTACGGCGCCGCGCCCGCGGGCGTCTACGCCAACCCCGGCACGTTCCCGGCCAACTCCCACCAGAACTCCAACTACTACGTCGACGTGGTCTTCACGACCACCGACGACTCACCGCTGTCCGCGATCAGTCCGTGGCCGCTGGCCGACTCGTCATCGGTTCCGCGCTCGACCACCATCAGCGCGCGCTTCTCCAAGCCGGTGGTCGCCTCCTCGGTCCAGGTCACGCTCAAGGACGCCCTGGGAGCATCGGTGCCGGGGTCGACCAGCTACGACGCCAGCACCAGGACCGTCACCTTCACGCCTTCGAGCCAGCTGGCCGGATTCGTGAAGCACACCGTCACCCTCGCGGCCACCGATAGTCAGGGAACCGCGCTCTCCGGCGGCAAGACCTGGTCGTTCACGACCGCGAAACCGCCGGCGACACCAGGAGTGTGCCCGTGCTCGATCTACAACGACGAGGACGTGCCGACGATCCTGGAGGACTCCGAGCGTGCCTCGCTCACGCTGGGCGTACGCTTCCGCCCGACCGTCACCGGAACCGTCACCGGCGTCCGGTTCTACAAGGCCGTGAACAACACCGGGCCGCACACCGGCACGCTGTGGTCGAGCAGCGGTCAGGCGCTGGCGCAGGGCACCTTCACCGGTGAGAGCACCACCGGCTGGCAGACCCTCACGTTCGCGCAGCCGGTCGCGGTTCAGGCAGGCGTGGAGTACACCGCCTCATACCACACCAATGGGTCCTACTCGGCGACGCCGAACGCGTTCGCCGCCTCGGACCTCTCCAAGGGGCCGATCACGGTCAGCTCGACCGCCGGCGCCTATACCTATGGCGAAGGATTCCCGGGCAACTCCTCGGCCTCCAGCTACATGGTGGACCTGGTCTTCCAGAAGGGTGCGCCGACGCTGACCGTGACGGCACAGAGCCCGGCTCCGGGTGCGGTCTCGGTGCCGCGCGGCACCAACATCACCGTCGGTTTCTCGAGCGCGATCACCTCCGGCTACCAGATGAACCTCTCGGGCCCGGGCGGGCCGATCGCGGGGACGTCGTCGCTGAACCAGGCCGGCAACGAGATCACCTTCGATCCCACCGATCTGCTCCCGTCCGATGCGGACGTCTCGGTCAGCCTGACCGGGGTGACCTCTGTCGACGGGGCCACGCTGGCTCCACAGAACTGGACGTTCCGCACCCGGGCCCAGTCGGCGACCAGCCAGTCGCTCTTCGGTGCCCAGGTGCCGCAGCAGCTGGCTGTGAGCGATGCCTCCCCGGTGGAGGTGGGCACCGCCTTCACCTCCGCACGTGACGGCCAGGTGACCGCGATCCGGTTCTACAAGGGGACGGGCAACAACGGAACCCATGTCGGGTCACTGTGGTCCGACTCCGGCACCCGGCTGGCCTCGGTCACCTTCGTCGGCGAGACCGCCTCGGGCTGGCAGGAGGCGACGCTCTCCCAGCCGGTCCCGGTGACGGCGGGGGCGACGTACGTCGTCTCCTATCTCGCTCCGCAGGGCCACTACTCGGCCACCGGCGGGTTCTTCAACACCGCCTGGACCTCGGGCGACCTGACCGCGCCGGCGACCAACAACGGCCGATATCTCTACGGAGCCGCAGGTGGGTTCCCCACCTTCAGTTGGGGCGCGACGAACTACTTCGTCGACGTCGTCTTCGAACGGGCAGCAGCGACGATGAGCGTCACCGGGCGTGATCCGACCTCGGGCGCAACGGGCGTGGACACCGGGGTCGATCCCGCGATCACGTTCTCGGCGCCGGTGGCGAACGGCTGGAGCATGTCGGCCACCGCCAACGGATCCTCGGTGGCTGGCTCGGCGGCGCTGAGCAGCGACGGCCGTACGCTGCAGTTCACGCCGTCGGCCGCGCTGCCGGCCGGGGCGACGGTGTCGGTGAGCGTCTCGGGCGTGGTCTCGACCGACGGGGTGAGCCTGCCGACGCAGACGTGGTCGTTCACGACCGCCGCGGCCGTCCCGACAGAGGTCTCGCTGTTCACCGGGGTGACACCGCAGAACGCGTCGACGGTGGACCTGATGCCGATCGAGGTCGGCACCGCCTTCTCGACGTCCGTGGCCGGCTCGGTGACGGCGATCCGGTTCTACAAGGGCACCGGCAACACCGGCACCCACACCGGCTCGCTGTGGAACTCGGCCGGCACCCGGATCGCGACGGTGACCTTCACCGGTGAGACCGCGACCGGCTGGCAGCAGGCCACGTTGCCCACCCCGGTCGCGCTCACCCCGGGGGCGACGTACGTCGTCTCCTACTACGCACCCAACGGGCGCTACGCCTCCACGCCCGCCGCCCTCACGCAGTCCCGGACGGTCGGCCCACTGACGGCTCCGGGCGGGGCCAACGGCCGGTATCGATACGGGAGCGGAGGGGGTCTCCCGAACCGATCCTGGAACTCCACGAACTACTTCGTGGACGTGCGGTTCCGCCCGGCGTCACCGTAGTCCGGACGGGCAGTCCCTAATTGCGGGGATAGGTGGGGCGAGGCTCTTCGGAGCCTCGCCCCTCGCCGATTCCATGGTCGACATGACTGATGGGGAACCGCTCGGCGTAGCAGTGGTCGGGGCCGGGTACTGGGGGCCCAACCTGGTCCGCAACTTCCGGAACGCACGGGACTGGACGCTGGTCGCGGTGGTCGACCTCGACCTCGCGCGGGCCCGGGAGGTGATCGGGGGCGGCACCGACGTGCTGGCCACGACCGACCTCGACGAGGTGCTCGCGCGCCAGGACGTGGACGCGGTCGCGATCGCCACCCCGGCTCGGACGCACCGGGGGCTGGTGGAGCGGGCGCTGCGGGCCGGGAAGCACGTGCTCGTCGAGAAGCCGCTGGCCGACGACGTGGCGTCCGGGCGGAGCATGGTCGAGGCTGCGCGCGCCAACGATCTCGTGCTGATGGCCGACCACACCTACTGCTACACGCCGGTCGTGCAGAAGATCCGCGAGCTGGTCGAGGACGGGTCGCTCGGCGAGATCCTGTTCGTCGACTCGGTGCGGATCAACCTCGGGCTGGTGCAGCCCGACGTCGACGTCTTCTGGGACCTGGCCCCGCACGACCTCTCCATCCTCGACTTCGTCCTACCCGGCGGGCTGCGCCCCACCGGGGTCGCCGCCCAGGGCTCCGACCCGCTGGGAGCCGGCAAGGCGTGCGTCGGCTATCTCACCCTGCCGCTGGAGGGCGGGGCGATGGCCCACGTCCACGTCAACTGGCTCAGCCCCACCAAGATCAGGCAGATGGTGATCGGCGGGAGCCGGCGTACGTTGGTCTGGGACGACCTCAACCCGCAGCAGCGGCTCAGCGTCTTCGACCGCGGCGTCGATCTGGTCCAGCAGAGCGTGGACATCGCCGACCGCGCCGCCGCGACGGTCTCCTACCGCCTGGGCGACACCTGGGCGCCGGCGCTGCCCGAGTACGAGGCGCTCTCGCGGATGGTCGGCGAGTTCGCCGAGGCGATCCGGGAAGGCCGTACGCCGCGCACCGACGGGGCCGCCGGGCTCCGTGTCCTCTCCGTCCTGGAGGCGGCCCAGACCAGCCTCCGAGCCCGTGGCGCCCTCGTCGAGGTGGCCGCCCTGACCCCCACCCTGGAGCTGATCCGATGACGTATCCCGACCTCACCACACTGAACGGCGCGAACGTGCTGGTCACCGGAGGTGCGGGCACGATCGCCTCCACCATCGTCGACCAGCTCCTCGACGCGGGAGTCGCGCACGTCGACGTGCTCGACAGCCTGATCCGGGGACGCAAGGCCAACCTCGACGACGCCCTCGCCTCGGGTCGGGTCACGCTGGTCGAGGGCGACATCCGCGACCGCTCGCTCGTCCACGATCTGACGCTCGGCAAGGACCTGGTCTTCCACCAGGCCGCCATCCGGATCACGCTGTGCGCCGAGGAGCCGCGGCTGGCCAACGAGGTGCTGGTCGACGGCACCTTCAACGTCGTCGAGGCCGCGGTCTCCGCAGGTGTCTCGAAGCTGATCTACGCCTCCTCGGCCTCCGTCTTCGGGCTGGCCGAGGAGTTCCCGACGCAGGAGGGGCACCACCACAACAACAACGACACCCTCTACGGGGCCGCGAAGTCCTACAACGAGGGGCTGGTGCGGTCCTTCCGGGCGATGCACGGGCTCGACTACGTCGGGCTGCGCTACTTCAACGTCTACGGACCCCGGATGGACGTCCACGGCGCCTACACCGAGGTGCTGGTGCGGTGGATGGAGCGGATCGCCGACGGCAAGCCGCCGCTGATCTTCGGCGACGGGCGCCAGACGATGGACTTCGTCTGCGTTCCCGACATCGCCCGCGCCAACATCCTGGCGGCCGCCTCCGAGATGAACGAGGGCGTCTACAACATCGCCTCCGGCACCGAGACCTCGTTGCTGGAGCTGGCCGAGGCGCTGCTGCGGGTGATGGGCTCGTCGCTCGGCGTCGAGCACGGCCCGGAGCGAGCGGTCAACGGGGTCACCCGCCGGCTCGCCTCCATCTCGGCCGCCCGCGACGACCTGGGCTGGACTCCCACGATCGGGCTCGAGGAGGGGCTGCGACAGCTCGTCGAGTGGTGGGCGCCGCTGCGCTCCGAGATCGCGGCCGGGCGCGCCCTCGGTGGTGGTGGTACATCGTGAGTCGGATCAACGTCATGCAGCCGTGGCTGGGGGAGGAGGAGGTCACCGCGGTCACCGAGGTGCTCCGCTCCGGCTGGGTCGCCCAGGGGCCGCGCGTGGCCGAGTTCGAGCGCCGTTTCGCCGACTCTCAGCAGGCCGCTCATGCGGTCGCCACCTCGAGCTGCACCACGGCGCTCCACCTGGCGCTGATCGTGGCCGGGGTGAACCCCGGGGACGACGTCGTCGTCCCGTCGTTCTCGTTCATCGCGACCGCCAACGCGCCCACCTACGTCGGGGCCCGGCCGGTCTTCGCCGACGTCTCGCCGGTGACGGGGAACCTCACCGCCGAGACGGTCCGGGCCGCCCTCACCCCGTGGACGACCGCGGTCATCGTGGTCGATCAGGGCGGGGTGCCGGTCGATCTGGACGCGATCCGAGAGGTCTGCGACCCGCTCGACATCGTGGTCATCGAGGACGCGGCGTGCGGCGCCGGCTCGACGTACCGCGGCCGTCCCGTGGGCGCCGGCGCCGAGATCGCCGTCTGGTCCTTCCACCCGCGCAAGCTCCTCACCACCGGCGAGGGCGGGATGCTCACCACCTCGCGGGGCGACCTGGCCGCGCGGGCACGCACGCTGCGCGAGCACGCCATGAGCGTCTCGGCCGCCGACCGGCACGCGAGCCTCGTCTCCCCGCCGGAGTCCTACGACGAGGTCGGGTTCAACTTCCGGATGACCGACCTGCAGGCCGCGGTGGGCATCGTGCAGCTCGACCGGCTGGACGAGATCGTGGCCCGGCGCCGCGAGCTGGCCGCGGCCTATGCGAAGGCGATCCTCGAGATCGACGGGCTGCGTGCCGTGGCCGACCCGGCCTGGGGCACGAGCAACTTCCAGTCGTTCTGGGTGGAGGTCATCTCGACAAGCTCGATACACCGCTCGGCTGCGTACGGGATGGACCGCGAGGGGCTGCTGAGCGCCCTGGCCGAGGCCGGGATCTCCGCGCGACGCGGGATCATGGCGGCCCACCGGCAGCCTGCGTACGCCTCGGAGAAGGTCGAGCTGCCGGCCACGGAGCACCTCACCGACAACACGCTCATCCTGCCGCTCTTCCACCAGATGTCGGACTCGGAGCAGGCGCGGGTCATCGGCGTACTCCGACAGGGGGGAGCACGCCGATGACCACGCTCGTTCTCGTCGCCGCCAGCGGGTTGGCGGGGGAGGTGGCCGCCGCGGCGAGCGGCTACGACCAGATCGTCGCGGTCGACGACGACCGCGAGCGATGGGGGACCGTCGTCGGCGGGGCCAAGGTCATCGGTCCCGTCGAGCTGGTCACCGACTGCGGCGCGGACCTGGTGATCTGCACCGGATCGGGCCGGGTGCGCCGACGGCTCCTGGAGCGCCTGCTCGACTACGGGGTGACCCCGGAGCGGTTCGCGACCATCATCCACCCCGATGCGTCGGTCGCCGAGGGGTGCGAGGTCGGGCCCGGCAGCGTCCTGCTCGCCGGCGTCAGGCTGACGTCGCAGGTCTCGGTCGGTCAGCACGTCGTGGTCATGCCCAACGCGGTCCTGACCCACGACGACATCGTCGCGGACTTCGCCACGCTGTGCGCCGGGGTCGTCCTGGGCGGGGAGGTGGTCGTCGGTGAGGCCGCCTATCTCGGGATGAGCTCCTCGGTGCGCCAGCGCGTCGCCGTGGGCGCCGACGCCGTTCTCGGCATGGGCGCCGTGCTCCTCGAGAACCTTCCCGCAGGCGCGACCTGGGCCGGGGTCCCTGCCCGCCCGGTCCGGGTGCCGGTCTGATGCGCCGCTTCCACCGTCCGCGACCACTGCGGACACGACCCTCGGTCAGTGTCGTGATCCCCTGCTACAACTATGGGCACTACCTGCCCCAGGCGGTCGCGGGTGCCCTCGCCCAGGACGGCGTCGACGTCGATGTGCTGATCGTCGACGACGCGTCCCCCGACGGCAGCGCCGACGTCGCGCGTTCGCTGGCCGCGGCGGACCCGCGCGTCGAGGTGCTCGTCCACGAACGGAACGCCGGGCACATCCAGACGTACAACGACGGACTCTCCCGAGTGCGCGGCGACTATGTCACCCTCGTCTCCGCGGACGACGTGCTGATGCCCGACGCGCTCACCCGTGCCGTCGCCCTGATGGAGCACCATCCCGGCGTCGGCCTGGTCTACGGGTACGCCCGCTCGTTCACCGACGACCTCCCGGTAGGTCCGACCAGGACCCGAAGCTGGTCGGTCTGGTCGGGACGGGACTGGCTCGGCACCGCGGCGCGGCAGGGTCGCTGCTTCCTGGTCAGCCCCGAGGCGGTGATGCGCCGGGAGGCGCTCGAGCAGACCGACGGCTACGATCCCCGGCTGCCCCACTCGGGCGACTTCGACATGTGGCTGCGCACGGCGGTGCACTGGGACGTCGGCCGGGTGGACGGACCGATCCAGGCGGCGTATCGCGTGCACGACGCCAACATGCACCTGACCGAGTACGCCGGCTGGCTCACCGACCTGCGAGAGCGCCGGCGCACCTTCGACATCGTCTTCGACGAGCGCGCACCGGACGTCGCCGACGTCCAGAGGCTGCGGCCGTACGCGATGCGTGCCCTGGCCCGGGAGGCCCTGCGCCGTGGCCGGGAGACCGCGCACGGCGACTCGGGGACGCTCCTCGACTACCTCGACTTCGCCGCCGAGACGTACCCCGTCGTCCGGGGAACCAGGGCCTGGGGGCGCGCCTGGGACGAGGCCATGGCGGGCCGGGCGTCCCGGACGGCGCCGTGGAGCCGCGCGACCGCGAAGGTCCGGCATCACCTACGGTGGCGGTTCGAGCGCAGGTACGGCACATGACCACGACGGCCCCTCAGGGGACGGTCGCCGCGCGAGTGAGCCGTGGCCTCGGCTGGGGTCTGGGCGGCACCATCGCGATGCGGGTCGGCAGCGTGCTGTTCGGCATCCTGGTCGCCCGGCTGGTCGCACCGGCCGAGTTCGGGGTGTACGCGGTGGCGCTGACGGTCTGGACGATCCTCAGCACCCTGGCCGATCTCGGGCTCGGCGCCGACCTGGTCCGTGCGCCCGACATGGAGCCTCGGGCGCCGACGGTGGCGAGCATCGGCCTGGGCGTGAGCCTCGCCCTCGGTGCGACGATGGCGCTGGCCGCGGAGCCGATCGCGATCGCCTTCGACAGCCCGGAGTCGACCGACGTGATCAGGCTGATGGCGGTCAGCATCGCGGTCTTCGGCTTCACGATCGTTCCCTCCGCGCGGCTGACCAGGGCCTACCGCCAAGGTGCCCTGTTCGGGATCAACGGACTCGGGCTGGTGGCCTCGGTGGTGGTCGCGCTCGGGCTGATCCTGGGTGGCATGGGTGCCGAGGCGCTCGCCTGCGGCCAGATCGCCTGCCAGAGCGTGATCGCGGTCGGCCTGTACGTCGTCACCCGCACCGTGCCACGGCTGGGGTTCGACCCCGTGCTGGCCCGGGACTCGCTCGCCTTCTGTCTCCCGTTGGCCGCGGCGAACCTGCTCTCCTGGCTGCTGCTGAGCATCGACAACCTCATCGTCTCCCGCACCCTCGGCCCCGAGCAGCTCGGGCTCTACGTGCTCGCCTTCAACATCTCCTCCTGGCCGATGAGCGCTCTGGGAGCCGCCGTCCGGGTGGTCGCGCTGCCCGCGTTCTCCCAGGCATCCTCGGTGCAGGTCCGCAACCGTGGCCTGGTGCTCTGCATCGCGCCCCTGGTCGCCGTGGCCACCCTGGCCTCGCTCGGCCTCGCCGCCGCGGCCGTCCCGCTGGTCACCCTGGTCTACGGCGAGCGCTGGGAGCCTGCGGCCGCGGCGCTCGCCGGGCTCGCGGTGTTCGGGGGTGTCCGGGTCGTGCTCGACCTGGTGGCCACCTTCCTCGTCGCCGCGGGCGAGACCCGAGCCGTCCTCGTCGTGCAGGTCGCGTGGGTCGTGGCGATGGTGCCGGCGATGATCGTCGGCGTCACCCGCTGGGGCCTGGCCGGCGCCGGCTGGACCCATGTCGCGGTCGTCGCGGTCGTGGTGGTGCCGCTCTATCTGCGTGCGCTCGCGACGGTCGGGGTCCGGCCCGGAGACCTCCTCCGACAGGCGGCGGTCCCGCTCCTCGCGGCCGTCCCGGCGGCCGTCGTCTGCGGCTGGCTCGCCGGCCTCGGGAGCAACCGGGTCCTCACGCTGCTCGGCGTCGCCGTTCTCGTCCTCGTCCTCTACGCCCTCCCGCTGCTGCGGTGGTGGCGTTCCCGGTTCAACCGGCTCCGCCGGCTCGAGTCGGCCTCCCTCCCGGAAGGAAATCCGTCATGACAGTCAATCCACGCCCGAGCGTGCCCTTCGTCGACCTGCGGCCCCAGAACGCGGCCATCAACGACGACGCGGTGAGCGCGTTCGCCGAGATCTGCGCGAGCGGCGAGTTCGTGCTCGGCCCGCAGGTGCGGCGCTTCGAGGAGGAGTACGCCGAGTTCGCAGGCGTCGAGCACTGCGTCGGCGTCGGCAACGGCACCGACGCGCTCGTGCTCTCCCTGCGCGGCGCGGGCGTCGGGGCCGGCGACGAGGTGATCGTGCCCGCGAACACCTTTGTCGCCACTGCCGAGGCGGTCGCGATCGTCGGCGCCGATCTGGTGCTCGCAGACTGCGACGAGGACTTCCTGATCGATCCCGTCGACATCGCCCGCCGGGTCACCGGCCGCACCCGTGCGGTCATCGGGGTGGACCTGTACGGACAGGTGGCACCGTTCGAGCACCTCCGCGAGGCGGTGGGGGAGGACGTACTCCTCCTGGAGGATGCGGCCCAGTCCCAGGGAGCGAGCCGCAACGGCCGGCCGGCGGGTTCTTTCGGTGTAGCCGCCGCGACGAGCTTCTACCCGGGCAAGAACCTCGGCGCGTACGGGGACGCCGGAGCGGTGACCACCGGGTCGGCGGAGATCGCCGACCGGGTCCGTGCCCTGCGCAACCACGGCGGGGTCGCGAAGTACGAGCACCTCGACGTCGGCACCAACTCCCGTCTGGACTCGGTCCAGGCGGCGGTGCTCTCCCTCAAGCTCGAGCGCCTCAAGGGCTGGAACGCCGAACGCGACGAGGCCGCGCAGCGGTACGCCACGTTGCTCGCCGACCTGCCCGGGGTGGTTCTCCCGCGGGTCCTGCCCGGCAACCAGCACGTCTGGCACCTCTACGTCGCCCGGGTCGCCGACCGCGACCGGGTGCTACGCGAGCTCCTGGAGGCCGGCGTCGGCGCCGGTATCCACTACCCGGCACCGGTGCACCTGTGGCCCGCGTTCTCCTGGCTGGGACACGGACCCGGCTCGTTCCCGGTCGCGGAGGCGCTCGCGCAGGAGATCCTCTCGCTGCCGATGTTCCCGGGCATCACCGCAGATCAGCAGGAGATCGTCGCGGACGTCCTCGCCAAGGTCGTGCGTCGGTGAGCGGCGTCCTCGGCGGCATCGCCGGGAAGCTCAGACGCGAAGGGCCCCGCGGGGTGGTCCGCCGCGTCGTACGGCGTGCCTATCGACAGCTCGACGCACACACCCTCGACTTCGGCCTGCTGCCCGAGGACATCGCCGACTCCACGCGTCTGGAGCCGGGGCCGGTGGCGCCGGTGCCGAACGGACGCCCGCTGGTGGTCGGCTGGCTCACCACGCCGCCGGCGGCCGGCTCGGGTGGTCACACCACGATGTTCCGGATGGTGGAGGCGCTGGAACAGGCCGGTCACCGCTGTGTCGTGCTGCTCTACGACCGGCACCACGGCTCGGCCGCGGCACAGGAGGCGGTCGTCCGGTCCTCCTGGCCACAGGTCCGGGCCGAGGTGCGCTCCGTCGACGAGGGGTTCGACGGGCTGGACGCCTGTGTGGCGACCGGGTGGGAGTCGGCCCACGTGCTCGCCGTCCGGCCGAGGAGGCCTCTGCACCGGCTCTACTTCATCCAGGACTACGAGCCGCTGTTCTCGCCGCGCGGGTCGGAGTACGAGCTGGCCGCCGACACCTACCGGTTCGGGTTCACCAACATCGCGTTGGGGGACATGGTGCACCGCAGGCTGCGCGAGGACCTGGGGGTCTCCTCGGAGCTGGTGCCGTTCTCGTGCGACACCGCCGTCTACTCGCTCCAGAACCAGGGGCAGCGCTCCGGCGTCGTCTTCTACGCCAAGCCGGGTCTGGCGCGACGTGGCTATCTGCTCGGCACCCTCGCGCTCGCGGAGTTCCACCGGCGGCACCCGGACCAGCCCATCCACGTCTACGGTTCGCCCGTGCCCGACCTCGGGATCCCGGTGGTCCATCACGGCCGCCTCACCCCGGAGGGGCTGAACGCGCTCTACAACAGCTGCGTCGCCGGCCTGGCGATGTCGTTCACCAACATCTCGCTGGTCGCCGAGGAGATGCTCGCGGCGGGCTGTGTACCAGTGGTGAACTCCTCGCCCGATGCGCGTGCGGACCTGGACAACCCGCAGGTCAGCTGGGCACCCGCGACACCGGGGGGCATCGCCGACGCCCTCGCCGCGGCCGTCGAGGCGACCGACATCCCGGCCCGGGCGGAGGCCGCCGCAGCGAGCGTACGCACCGACAACTGGGCACACCCGCGTGCGGGCGTGCGCAGGATCATCGAGGACACGGCCCGGGGCGGCGCTCCCGTGGATTGGGTACGCATCGCCGGAGGCGCCGGCGCTGCCGCGGGCCCTTCCTAGGGTTCTTCCATGACGTCCTCACCCCCGGGTTTCGCGGCAGTCTCCGCAGCCGCCGGCCGGTTCCCGCCGGCTTTGGCCGTAGCGGTCACGGCCGTCGCGCCCGAGGCGGCCTGCGACGGCACCCGGTCGGGGCTGCAGACGGCCACCTGGGGATTCGACGACCCGCTGGTCGATGGCCGGACGCTGGTCCTCGCGCGCGAGCTGAGGCGACGGAACCTGGTGATCGAACCCGAGGACGTGGCTCGGATGATCGGCCGCGGGGACCGGAAGGCGCTCGCGGAGATGCTGCCGACCTTCGGCGCCGTGCAGTGCTCCGGGAACGCCGTCACCGCCACCACCGACGCGCTCGGGTTCCGTCACCTCTACTACCGGGTCGGCCCCGGCTGGGCGGCGGTCTCGACGTCGGCGCGGGTGCTGGCGGGACTCGCACCGACGTCGCTGGACCACGACGGTCTCGCCGTCCAGAGCCTGCTCGGGTGGCAGCTGCGCGGGCGCAGCCTGTTCGAGTCCGTGACGAAGGTGCCCGCGGGCCGGCTGGTCGAGATCGGGGACGGCCGACTCCGCATGGACACCTTCACCGAGGAATCCGACAGGGAGCGGGTCGACCTCACCGACGCGGTCGAGTCGATGAGCAGTATGCTCCGCGGCTACCTGGCTGCCTACCTCGACGATCACCCCGACGCGATCCTTCAGCTCACGGGCGGTCAGGACTCACGGCTGCTGCTCTCCGCGATCGAGCCTCGGCGCCGTCGCGGCCTCCGTGTGGTCACCCTCGGGCGACCGGACTCTCCGGACGTGAGGATCGCCGCCGCTCTGGCACAGCGCTACGGGATGAGACACGAGATCATCGACGTGGACGGCCTCGACGCGCTCGAGCCCGAGGACGCCTACGCCCGATGCGTGACGGCCGCCGGCGCGGTCGAGCTCGGTGCGGATCCGCTGGCCTGGGCGGCCCTGGACTTCGCCGAGGCCCGGGCGATGCCGGGCCCGCGGATCTCCGGCCTCGGCGGCGAGGTGGCCCGTGGGTTCTACTACCTCGGTCGCGACGGCGGCGGCCCGGTCACCGAGGCACGGGCGCGGCGCCTGGCCGACTGGCGGATGTTCGTCAACGAGGCCGTGGAGTCCTCGGCGCTCCGTCCGGCGTTCCGGGAGCGGGCGCGCGAGGTCGCCCATGCCGAGGTCCTGACCGCCCTCGCCGAGGGCGGGCACCCCTGGTTCGAGGCGACGGACGAGCTCTACCTCGGCCAGCGGATGCAGCACTGGGCGGGGGCGACCGAGTCGCCGGTGAGCGCCCGCCGGCGGATCGTCAACCCGATGCTGGACGACCGCTGGATCGCGACCGTCCGGGCGCTCGCGCCCGAGGACAAGGCCGGCTCCCGCTTCCTCGCCCGGCTCCAGGTCGAGCTGGACGCGGACCTCGCCCGGCTGCCGCTCGAGGGGCGCCCCTCGCCGGCGACCTACGTCACGCCCGGATGGCGCAGCTCGTGGCGACGGGGCGCGACGACGGTGGCCAAGGCCGGTCGCAAGCTCGGCCAGCGGGTCCGGGGACGCGGTCGGCCACCGGTGGGCGGCGAGATCCTGGCCGACGCCGTGCTGACCTACTGGCGGGCCCACCCGGAGGCGGTCGCCGCTCTCGCGGAGAGCGAGGTCGTCGAGCCGAGCTGGCTCGACGACGTCCTCGCCGGCAGGCACCATCCGGGGCCCGGGACGGTGGCGTTCCTGCTCAACCTCGACCTCGCCTCCGGCGCGGTGCGCCACTCCGGAGTCACCGCTGCGAGATGAGCTCCCGGTCGGGCCGAGGGGCTGCCGGGCCGGTCTGCTCGCGGGCCTGCGTGCGGCGCGCGTCGCGGGCCCGGGAGAGCCGCTCGACCCAGATCACCGCGACCACGGTGAGCGATCCGCCCAGCAGGGCGAGCCCTCCCGCCGTACGCGCCCGGCTGCCGCTGATCTCCTGGACCACCACGTCCTGCGGCGCCATCTCGGTGGACATCCGGGACGCCTTGCGGACCCCCAGCTCGTCCTGTCGCCGTTGGAGGATGCGGTCGAGGTCCCGGCCGATCCGGGCGGCCTCCGCCTCGACGCGATCCGCGTCGGTGTTCACGACCTGCACATCGATGACCGGGTTGTTGTAGATCGGGAGCCACTGGTTGCCGACGTTGCGCATCCGGACCCGCTCGCCCCGCTCGAGGCCCTCGCCGTAGAGGGTCGTCTCGGTGGTGCTCATGTTGAGCGGGTGCCGGCCCTGGTTGTACTCCTCCACCAGCAGGCCCGCCATCGGGACCATCCCATAGGGGTCCTCGCGGAGCGTGTTCGGGTTCACGGACTCCTTCGGCGGGAGCAGCACCACCTCGAACTGGGTGAAGTAGACCGGCGGCCGGTCGAGCAGCACCACGGCGCCGCCCAGCGTCAGCAGGGTGCAGGCCACCACGACGTACCACCTGCGCAGCAGCAGGCCGACGAGTTCGAGGGCTGTCACAACCCTCACCCTGTGCGCGACCGGCGACGGGGGACCACGATCGGTTCGGTCGGTACCTCGTCTTGGGTATGACGAGGCGGGTGCGGCGCGGAGCACGCGGGAGAACCCGACGATGGCTGTGCCCGGGCACGGGGATGCCTTCAGCCACTGTCTAGCGAAAGCGACCGGAACACATGGAACTCAGCGCGGTGTGGGGGGCCTTGGCGCGCCGCTGGTATCTCGTGATCCTCACCCTGGGGCTGACCGTCGGCGCCGTCGTCGTGATGATGGGCCGGGTGGGCCCCTCCTACACGGCTCAGGGCACCCTGCTCCTCTTCCCGCCCGACGGGACCACCCGAGCGGGCGAGAAGATCGAGGGCAACCCCTATCTCTCCCTGGGCGGACTCAACCCCGCCCGCGACATCCTCATCCGCGCGATGACGTCCAAGTCGGCTCGGGCCGAGCTCGAGGAGAGCCATCCGGACGTGAGCTACGAGATGTACGCCGACATGGCCGTGAGCGGGCCGATCGTCGTGGTCGAGGTGACCGGTGCCAGCGACGAGGACACGATCGGCGCCCTGAACGACCTGTTCGACGCCGCGCCGGGGGTGCTCGTCGGCCTGCAGTCCGACCTGGGGATCAAGCGCCGCGAGTACATCTCCATCCAGAAGCTCACCATCGACGAGACCTCCGAGAAGGTCACCAAGGACCAGCTCCGCGCCGGGATCGTCGGCGGTGCGGGCGTCCTGGTGGGTGGGCTCCTCGGCATCGGGCTGCTGGACGGGCTGCTGCTCTCGCGGAGCCGCGGCCGACGTGAGCGGGAGGACGGGCCGCCCGACGTCGGTCCCTTCGGTGAGGACCGCGCCGAGCGCAGCAACGTGGAGCCCCTGGAGCCCCATGGCCGGGCGACGCCCGCCCGGAACGGGTTCACCCAGGTCGTGCCGCGCGATGAGCGGTCTTCCGGCGCACAGCGCGGGTGAGCGACGATGCCGGCCGGACGCCGCACCGTCGCACGGAGCCTCGCTGAGCCGACGGTAGAGGTACGCCGCTCGGTCGACGCCGCCACCATCCTGACCGTCTACATCGTCGTGCTGCTCTCCATCCGCTCGGTGCTCGTCGTGCCGGCGCTGGGCACGGCCGGCGCGCCGGCGACGATCGTCGCGATCGGCGCGTTCCTGTGGTGGGTCTGGTACCACGTCCAGCGCTTCTACCGGATCGACCTCGGGTTCCAGCCGCTACGTTTCGCGGTCCTCGGTCTCCTCCTGACCGTGATGGCCTCCTATGTGCTGGCGATGTCCGGCCCCATGCCCGGCAACGAGCTGACGCCCGCCGACAGCGGGCTGCTCAAGATGATCGGGCTGGCGGGACTGGCGATGGTGGCCTCCGAAGGGATCTCCTCCCTCGACCGGCTGCACGCGGTGGCGCGCCGGCTCGTGATCGGGATCGGGCTGGTCGCGGTGCTGGGCCTGGCCCAGTTCGTGACCCGAGAAGCCCTGGTCGACCGGATCAGCATCCCCGGGCTCTCCGCGCGGGGCATCGAGATCGGCCTCTACGAACGCAGCGGCATGCCACGGCTGAGCGGGACCTCCACGCACCCCATCGAGTACGGCGTCATCCTCTCGACGGTGCTGCCGGTGGTGATCGTCTACGCGCTGCACGCACCCACCCGACGCTGGCTCTACCGAGCGATCCTGGTCGTCGTCTCGATCACGATCTTCATGGTCATCTCGCGCTCCGCCATCCTCTGCACCGCCGTCGCGATCATCGTCCTCGCCCTCCGCTGGACGTGGCGGATGCGTCTGGTCGCGCTCGGCTGCGGGGCCGCGATCTCGGGCCTGGTGTATCTCCTCGTGCCAGGGATGCTCGGTGTCATCACCGGGCTGTTCGTCGGGGCCGGCGACGACGCCAGCGTGGCCTCCCGGACGGACTCCTACGGCGTGGCCTTCCAGTTCATCGCCCGTGACCCGTGGCTGGGCCGGGGGCCAGGGACGTTCCTGCCGCAGTACTGGATCCTGGACAACCAGTATCTCGGCCACACGATCGAGACCGGGCTGATCGGCATGGCCGCGCTGCTGGCGGTCATCCTGGTCGCCGCCTTCACCGCGCGCAGCGCCCGGGAGGCCGCGACCACCGATTTCGACCGCGAGCTCGCCCAGGGGCTGCTCGCCGCGATCCTCGCCGGCGCGACCGCGATGGCCTTCTACGACCTGTTCGCGTTCCCGCAGTCCTCGGGCTGCTTCATCCTGGTCGTCGGTCTCTCCGGTGCTCTGTACCGGCTCGTCCGGCAGAGACCGACGGAGCCCTCACCCGGGATTCACGACGCCGCCGTCGGACCACACGTTGCCCCGCCAGACGTTGCCGGGCGCTGAGGAGTCGAAGGACGCGATCGGGAACCAGTAGCCGCAGTTCGGGCGCGCCGCGGTGCGCTGGAAGACGTTGTCGATGAAGCGGATGTGGTTGGTGCCGCCGTAGGCCTTGCCCGACGACGAGCCGCCGTAGGCACAGGTGCCGCCGGTCGTGACCAGGAACAGGTTGCGCTCGATGAGGTTGTTCTCGACGGTGGCGAAGTCCCCGTATCCGGTGAGCCCAGCAGAGCACCCGGCGTCGGGCGGGACGTCAGGCGCGTCGCAGGTGATCGTGTTGTGGCTGATGACACCGCCGGAACCCATCCGGATCCCGGACTCGTGGGCGACGCCGCTCAGGTCGGTGAACTGCCCGTGCACGTACGAGTCGCGGACGGTGCAGTCGCGCCAGCAGTTGATCGAGCGGTTGCCTCCGGTGACCTCGACCCGCAGCGCGGTGAAGCCGACGTTGCCGATGCCCGTGCCTCCGCGGTTGCCGACCCGGACCTCGCTGTCGACGATCGTGAACCCCAGCCCGTTGGACGCCTCGTCGTTGTAGACGGTCCCGTTGATCACCGAGTTGCGGATCGTGACATCGGCCGCGCGTACGTTCAGGGTGCAGTTCACCGTCTTGCCGTCGATCACGGTGCCGGCCGTGGTGATGTTGCACGGACCCGTGTACGGCGTCAGGCGTACGCCGGCGGGCACCCCGGTCGTCGCCGAGCTCGGGAACCCGCCGGGAATCGCGGTCGGGGACGACGGGACAGCGGTGGCGTCCGGCGAGGCCGAGCTCGGGGGAGGTGCGCTCGGAGTCGCCGGGCCGGTCTCCGTGGGCGTCGAGGTCGGCGACGGCCTCGGGGACGCCTCGGACGATCCGGTCGTAGGCGCGGACGACGCCGACGGAGACGGTGACGAGGACGGTGACGAGGACTGGCCGGAGCCGGTCCGGCGGACCACGATGTCGACGGTGTAGCTGTTGGCCCCGAAGATCTGGGTGGGGAAGGACCCGGGTCGGTAGGAGTAGACGCCGGCATTCACCCCGGCCGTGATCGGCCCTCGGGAGACCGGCTCGGTGAAGTAGCTCTGGTCGGTGGAGTAGCGGCCCTGGGGCGCGGTGTAGGAGACGACGTAGTCCCGGCCGGGCTCGAGGGTCACCTTGCGGTCGAGGTCCGCCACCTGGAGACCGCGCCGGGTGGTGTCGGCGAACCTCGCCTCGGCGAGCTGACGACCCCTCCCGGTCCACAGGGTGCCGGTGTGCGGCCCGGTGTTCGCCGAGCTCTTGTAGAACTGGACCGCCACCGCTTGCGCGGGCTCGGTCACCCGGAACCGCAGACCCAGCTCGACCGGACGGCGGTCCCGGTCGGCCACGATCGCGGGAACCGCGTCATCGGGGAGCAGGCTGACCGCCTCGGCACGGCTCTGCGAGATCGGCCAGAGCACCCAGGCGGCGATGGCGACGAGGGTGATCAGGATGCTGCCGATCAGGATGAAGGGTCTTCGGGCAGAGCCTCGAGAGCGCGCCGGTCCAGAGGTTCGACTTGCCGAGGTCTGCATGTGGTTGCACCGTTCCGATGTAGGCAGCGCCGTTGCAATGTCCGACCCTGCACAGATGCCGGCGGCTCGGGCATCCTCCAGAATCGGTATCTCCGCCGGAGGGCCGGCCGAGATACCGATCATGCGCCTACCTGATACGAGGGATAGGAGCTTGCCAGGGCGGGTCGTCCGGACGGGTTGCCGTGGACGATTGTCGGGTGAACTTCGAGCTCCGTTCCCGACTGGTGGACTCTCCCGCGTCGCTGGGCGCCACGCTTCGGCTCCGGCGCTGGGAGAGGTTCACCGCGCTCTTTCCCGACATCGCCGACATGAAGGTCCTCGACGTCGGCGGCACGGCCGAGTCCTGGCTCCGTGCACCCGTACGTCCCGGGCACGTCGTCGTGCTCAACCTGACGGAGCCCGGCGTGTCCGAGGAGGGCTGGCTGACGCCGGTGACGGGCGACGCCTGCGACGCGCGCGGGGCGCTGGAGGCGGCCGGTGCGCCGGTGGCGTACGACCTGGTGTTCTCCAACTCGCTGCTCGAGCACGTCGGGGGCCATGCGCAGCGGTCCAGGCTGGCCGAGCAGATCCGTCAGGCCGCGCCGCGGCACTGGGTCCAGACGCCCTACCGGTACTTCCCGATCGAGCCGCACTGGCTCTTCCCCGGGATGCAGTTCCTCCCGATGGCGCTGCGGGCCTGGGTCGCCGAGCGCTGGCCGCTGGTCCACACGCTGCCCGCGTCCCGGGCCGAGGCGATGGCCGACGTGCAGTGGACCGAGCTGGTCGGGATGACGGAGATGCGCTCCTACTTCCCCGACTCCGAGATCCTCCGGGAGAGGGTCCTCGGTCTGACCAAGTCGATGATCGCGGTGCGGACGCGATGAGGACCACGATGAGGACCGGGCTCCACTCGCTGCTGCATGAGCACGCCGAGGCCCGACCCGGCGCCCCGGCGCTCTCGTACAAGGGCGTCACGCAGAGCTACGCCGAGGTCTGGGCCTCGGCCTGCGCGATCGCCGCCGGGCTCGGCGATCTCGGCCTGGCTCGCGGGGACCGCTGCGCGATCTTCCTGGAGAAGCGGCCCGAGACGGTCGCCTCGATCTTCGGGACCACCGCCGCGGGTGGGGTCTTCGTGCCAGTCAACCCGCTGCTCAAGGGTGGTCAGGTCGCCCACATCCTCGATGACTGCTCGGTCAAGGTGCTCATCACGTCGCGCGAGCGGCTGCTGCTGCTCCGGGAGGACCTGAAGGGGTGCGAGTCCCTCGAGCACGTCGTCCTGGTCGGCAGCGGGGTCCCGGACGAGATCGCGCTCGACGTCGAGGTACACGCCTGGTCCGACGTGTTCCGGTCCGGCGTGGTCGCGCCGGACGCCTCCGCGCCTGGCGACGCGACGATCGACCAGGATCTGGCCGCGATCCTCTACACCTCGGGCAGCACCGGAAGGCCGAAGGGCGTCGTGCTGAGCCACCGCAACCTCGTGGTCGGTGCCGAGAGCGTCAGCAGCTATCTCGGCAACGGGCCCGAGGACGTCATCCTCTCGGTGCTCCCGCTCAGCTTCGATGCCGGTCTCAGCCAGATCACCACGGCCTTCGCGGCCGGCGCGCACGTGGTGCTGATGAACTATCTGCTGCCCGGCGAGGTTCCCGCGCTGTGCGCGGAGCACGGCGTGACCGGGCTGACCTGCGTACCTCCGCTGTGGCTGCAGCTGGCCGGCGTCGAGTGGCCGCCGGAGGTGCGAGCCGGCCTGCGCTACTTCGCGAACACCGGTGGACGGATGCCGCGGGCCACGCTGCAACGGCTCCGCGAGCACTTCCCGACGGCGCAGCCGTTCCTGATGTACGGGCTGACCGAGTCGTTCCGCTCCACCTATCTCGACCCGGCCGAGGTCGACCGCCGGCCGGACTCCATCGGCAAGGCCATCCCCAACGCCGAGGTGCTCGTCGTCCGCCCGGACGGCACGCCGTGCGATCCCGGCGAGGAAGGGGAGCTGGTCCATCGCGGCGCACTGGTGGCCCAGGGCTACTGGGGCGATCCCGGGCGGACCGCCGAACGGTTCCGGCCGCTGCCGCGGGAGCAGGCCTCGTGGCGTACGCCCGAGCTGTGCGTGTGGTCCGGGGACCGGGTCGTGGCGGACGAGGAGGGCTTCCTCTACTTCGTCGGGCGCCTGGACGACATGATCAAGACCTCCGGTTACCGGGTCAGCCCGACCGAGATCGAGGAGGTCGCCTACGACACCGGCCTGGTCCGCGACGCGGTGGCGCTCGGCGTGCCCGACGAGCGGCTCGGGCAGCGGATCGTGCTGCTGGTGACGCCTCCCGCGGGAGAGGGGATCGAGGTCGACCGGCTGCTGACCGCGCTACGTCGCGCGATGCCGCCCTACATGGTGCCGTCGACCATCGACGTGCATCCCGAGCTGCCGCGCTCGCCGAACGGCAAGTTCGACCGCGTCCTGATCCGGACCGTCCTGGCGCAGTGACCGTCCGGGCGCCGTGACGGTCAGCGCAGCCTCTTGACCAGTCCTGCCGCCTGCCGTTCCATCCGCTTGGCGATGCCCTGTCCGTTCAGGATCTGGCTGCGTACGCTGGCCCCGTCGTCGTCCGCGGTGATGCTGAACCTCGGCTGCAGCCAGGCTCCGGCCACCGCGTGAGCACGGTCGCTGGTGTAGACGTGCTGATAGCCCAGGCGGCGCAGGTGGCGCAGCGTGGCGCGGTCGTAGCGGCCGAGCGGGAGCGCGGCCTCCTCCACCGCCTCGCCGGCGGCCATGGTGATCTGCTCCCGCGCCTGGATCAGCTCGCGGCGTACGCCCGTGGCGTCGAGGCCACGCCAGCTGACGTGGTCCATGCCGTGGGTGCCGATCCGCATGCCCGCCACCCTGAGGAGGCGGACGTCGAGGCGGTCGACGCTCCCCGGGCTCCCCAGCCGCGCCGCGAGCACGAAGAAGGTCGCGCTCAAGCCGCGTGCCTGCAGGCCCGGGAGTCCGATCGCGACGTCGGAGTGGTTGCCGTCGTCGAAGCTGATCCGCACCTCGGGGCGGCCGGCGACGGCATCGAGGATGTCCTCGTAGGCGTCCTGGCTGATCCAGTAGCGGTCTTCGTCCGGCTCCAGCTCGCGCTCGGGCTCGCCGATACCGTGGAAGCAGATGTTGGTCACGTGGGCGGGCATGTTCCTCACGCTAGGGATCCGGAGGCGGTGCCGGGCGACCGGCTGCGTTGGCCTACCTCATACGGGGGATCTGCGGTCGGGAGGCGGGTCCGACGGGGGCGGACGCGGCTGAGACTCGTGCTGTGTCGCTCCCGATCCGAACCATCGCCGTCGTGGTGGTGACCTACAACAGTGCTCACCTGCTGGCCGATCTCGTCGGCTCTCTGCCGGGTGGGCTGGCCGGTCTGAGATGGCGGCTGGTGGTTGCCGACAACGCCTCCGCCGACGACACCGTCGCGACCGCTCGCCGCCTCGCGCCGGACGCGACCGTCGTCGAGACCGGTCGCAACGGCGGCTACGCCGCCGGGATCAACGCAGGTGTCGCGGCTGCCTTCGCCGCGGATCCCGACGTCGACGCGGTGCTCGTGCTCAACCCGGACGTACGTCTGGAGCCGGACTGCGTCGCCGAGCTCGCCCGCGAGCTGGCTCTGCCCGGGGTCGGCGTGGCCGTGCCCCGGCTGGTCGACGCCGAGGGCCGGCTGATCGAGTCGATGCGCGGCGCGCCGAGCCTGCTGCGGGCCTTCGCCGACGCCGTGGTCGGCGCCAACCGCGCCGGACGGGTCCGGTGGGCGGGGGAGGTCGTGGCCGACCCGGCGGAGTACGAGCGCTGCCAGGACACCGACTGGGCCGAGGGGTCGACCCAGCTGATCAGCGCCGAGTGCTGGCGCGCGTGCGGCCCGTGGGACGAGTCCTACTTCCTCTACTCCGAGGAGACCGAGTTCCATCTGCGCGCCCACGACCGGGGCTTCCGGGTCCGGTACGTCCCCGCTGCCCGCGCCGTGCACCTCGGCGGCGAGTCCACCACCTCACCGGGGCTGTGGGCGCTGCTGGTCGCCAACCGGGTGCGGCTCTTCACGGTCCGTCGCGGGCGCGTCCAAGGGGCGGCGTACTGGCTGATGGTGCTGGCCCGCGAGTGCAGCCGGGCGCTGCTGGGGAAGAAGACCTCCCGGCGGGCCGTGCTCACCCTGGTCAGCCGCCGCCGGATGAGCGCGCCACGGGGGCCCGAGTGGGTGGCGAGCGCATGAAGGCCGCGCTCTCCCCGATCACCGCCGAGGACCTCCCGGCCGTCTCGGCGTTCCTGCACGAGCAGCTGAACCCGCGGGTCCAGGAGCTGGAGTGGACCCAGGCGCTGCGGGTGCCGTGGGACGTACCCCAACCCAACCACGGCTTCTTCCTCGCCGAGGCGGAGCGGGTGGTCGGGGCCTACCTCGCCTACTACTCCGACCGGAAGGCCGGCACGGAGACCCTCCAGGTCTGCAACCTGGGCGCCTGGTGCGTGCTCGACAGCCACCGCCATCAGGGGCTGCGGCTGCTGACCACGCTGCTCAAGCAGCCCGGCTACGAGTTCACCGACTTCTCGCCCTCGGGCAACGTCATCGCGCTCAACCGGAAGCTCAAGTTCACCGACCTGGACACGACCACCTCGCTGGTCCCCGCAGCGGCTGTGCCGAGGCGCGGGGTGCGGGTCAGCAGTCGTCCCGACGTACTCGACTCGGTCCTGCAGGGCGAGGAGCGGGAGCTCTACGCCGACCACCGTGCCGCGGCCGCGGCCCGGCACGTGGTGCTGAGCACGGGCTCCGAGCACTGCTACGTGGTGGCTCGCAAGGACACGCGCAAGGGCGTACGCGCCTTCGCATCGGTCCTCTACGCGAGCAACCCCGAGCTGCTCCGGCGGCACGCGCCGCGGCTGGCCGCGCACCTGTTCACCCAGCACAGCGCCGTGGCGACCCTGGTCGAGCACCGGGTCGCGGGCGGGGCGCCGCGCGGTTCCTACCGGCTCTCGCGGTCGCGGCCGAAGATGCTGCGCAGCGACGCCCTCGATCCGGCCCGGGTCGACTACCTGTACAGCGAGCTGACATGTCTGGAGTGGTGAGATGACGTACGCCGGCGGGCCGACAGTCGGGGGACTGGCGGTCTCGAGGTTGGCCGAGCGGGTCGGGTCGACCCCGTTCTTCGCCTACGACCGGGCCGCGATCGACGCCCGGGTGGCCTCGCTGCGGTCGGCACTTCCCGATGACGTGCACCTGAGCTATGCGGTCAAGGCCAACCCGATGCCCGCGGTCGTGCAGCACCTGGCCCGCACCGTCGACGCGCTCGACGTCGCCTCGGGGGCCGAGATGCGGGTGGCGCTCGACACCGGGACGGATCCGGCGGCGGTGAGCTTCGCGGGGCCCGGCAAGTCGGTCGCCGAGCTGTCCCAGGCCGTCGCGGCCGGGGTGCTCGTCGAGATCGAGTCACCGCTGGAGGCCGAACGTCTGGTCGAGGCCGCCGACCGGCTCGGGATCCGGCCGCGGGTGGCCGTACGGGTCAACCCGGACTTCGAGGTCAAGGGCTCCGGGATGCGGATGGGCGGAGGTGCCCAGCAGTTCGGGGTCGACGCCGAGACGGTGCCGCTGCTGCTCAAGACGCTGCACGACCGCGACGTCGAGGTGGCGGGCTTCCACGTCTTCTCCGGCTCCCAGAACCTGCACGCCGAGATCCTCGCGGAGGCCCAGGAGCGCACCGTCGACCTCGTCCTGCGGCTGTCCGGTGACCTGCCGGCGGCGATGACCTATCTCAACATCGGCGGCGGCTTCGGCATCCCGTACTACACCCAGGACCAGCCTCTCGATCTGCCGCTGGTCGGCGCGCGGCTCGAGGAGCTGCTGGCCACCCGCGTACGTCCTGCGCTGCCGTCCGCGCAGGTCGTCATCGAGCTCGGCCGCTATCTCGTCGGCGAGGCCGGGGTCTATGTGACCAGGGTCGTCGACCGCAAGATCTCCCGTGGCAAGACCTTCCTGATCGTCGACGGCGGCATGCACCACCAGCTCGCCGCCTCGGGCAACTTCGGCCAGGTCATCCGCCGCAACTACCCGATCTCGGTCGCGGCGGCCCGCGACGCGGTGGAGGCGGGGGACGAGACCGTGCAGGTCGTCGGCTGTCTGTGCACGCCCCTGGACCTGCTCGGCGACAAGGTGAGCCTGCCGCGCGCCGAGGTGGGCGACCTGGTCGTGGTCCACCAGGCCGGGGCGTACGGCCTCACCGCCAGCCCCACCGCGTTCCTGAGCCACCCCGTCCCGCTCGAAGTTCTCGTCTGAAACCCAAGGAGTCCCATGACCATCGACACCACCGAAGCGATCCTCGACCGGGTGGCCGGGGCGATCACCGAGGTGATCGGCCCCGACCACAGCGCCGGCACGCTGACCGCGGACACCCTGCTGTTCGGCTCCCTGCCCGAGCTCGACTCGCTTGCCCTGGTCGAGCTGATCACCGTCCTCGAGGACCGCTTCGGCTTCGAGATGGACGAGGACGACATCAACGCCGAGGTCTTCGAGTCCGTCGGGTCGCTCGCGGGGTATGTGCGCGGGCAGTTGGGTTGACACCGCCCCCGCTGGTCGAGCCGTCCCCCCGCTGGTCGAGCCGCGAGCGCTAGCGAGCGTGTCGAGACCAACACGGTCCCCTCCGCGCTCGATGGGACCGTGTTGGTCTCGACACCCCACCGCCGAGCGGCGACGGCGGCGACGACCGCGGGGGTGGGGAGGTCAGGGGGGGTCAGCGGTGGCGACCCG